>CACJUZ010000001.1 GCA_902596745.1 uncultured Pelagibacteraceae bacterium
TAAATTTAACTTAAGAATATCTTCATGAATAACAAATAAATTTTTATTATTTTTAAAAATATCTCTTAGATGCTGCACAAATTTTTTATCTTTTTCAATACAAATTAATTTATTTGGCATCGAATTTAAAATTTTTAATGTTAAATTTCCAGTTCCAGCCCCTATCTCAACTACTTCTTTATTTTTTAACGAAACTAATGAAAGAATTTTTTTGATTATATTTTTATCTATTAAAAGATTTTGACCTAATGATTTTTTAAATCTCATTAATTTAAATTGGATATTATCTCAATACATCTATTAAGGCTTTGTGGACTAGATATATTTTTTTTCTTTTTATCTTCTGCGACTCCATGATCTGGAGACATTCTTATATATGGTAATCCTAGTGTAATATTTACAGCGTCAAATCCAAATAAAGCTTTAAATGGTGCTAAAACTTGATCGTGATACATACCAACAACTACATCAAACTTCTTCAAATTATCTTTAATAAAAATGGTGTCAGATGAATATGGACCAGAAATATTAAATCTATTTTTTAATTTTATAATTGCAGGTAAAATTAGTTTTTTCTCCTCTGAGTGTTTGTTAAATTCAAAATTATGCGGATTTAAACCTAAAACTGCAATTTTTGGCTTTTTCTTAAAATATTTTTGATAATAGCTATTTAAAGTATTAATTTTTCTCATTAATAGGTCTTTTTTAACAAATTTTGATATTTGTTTAACTTTAATATGAGTAGTTAATGGAACTACAGATAATTTTTTATTGTATATAATCATTACTTCAGATTTTAAAACTTTATTCTTCTTTGCTAAGAATTCTGTAATACCTACAATTTTATTTTCGAAAACATTTTTTTTGTTTATGGGACAATTAATGATACCTTTTAATTTTTTTTGTAAACAAAATTTATGGCCAATATCAAAACATTTTTTTACATATACTTTTGTATTTCTTGGATCTACAAAAAAAGGGTTTTTAAATTTTAAAGGAACATCGTAAACATGTAAAATTTTTCCAAATTTTTTCACGTCCTCTATTTTTTTTATTTTTTTTAATTTTCTATTCAATTTTAAAATTTTTAGTTGAGCATAAAGTAAATCATAGTTACCTATTATTATAGCTTTACTTTTAAAGGCTTTTGATTTCCCCAATATTTCTGAATTTATACTGTTAGGTTCGCCTAAAATAATTCCAAATTTATTCATTTATTTCAATATAAGATTTTTTTTCTAAATCTAAAAAATGAGAGTCAGAGAAAATAGTTAATTTTTCCTCCTTCTTTTTATTAATTATATTTCTTTCAATTTTTGCAAGGTTTAAATAATTTTGATTTAAAGTTCTTTTATCATTTAGTTTTATAATAACAATAGTGTTGTTAATTTCAATCGGATCTGAAATTCCTAATTTTTCTAATTTAAGTATCTCATTTAAATATTTTTTTGAAATTGATTTCGAAGCAACCCAACCTATTGACCCCCCTTTAGCTGAAGAGACTGAGCTACTATATACTGTGGCAGTTTTTTCAAAACCAATTTGTTGGATACTTTTTTTTACAGTCTCTAATTTATTTGAGTCCCAGTTTTCTAAAACTATCTCAGATAAATTAAATTCATCTATTTCTTTTTTTTCTGCAATCTGTTTATTTAATTCAGATTTTATTAATTCTTCGTCTATATCTAGTTGCTTTTTATATAATGAATAAATTAAAGTGTTCCATTTAAAACTTACTATAACACCATCTAAAAATACTTTATAGTTTGCTCCATATCTTTTAAAATGTTCCTCTAAGCTCATATTTTCAAGTCCGAGATTTTTTTCTACACCAGCAATATATCTATTTACATCAGATTGATTGTAATTTTTAATTTTGTATTTTTTTACTTCGGTTTTCTTTATTAAGTTTTTTTTCAAACTTGCAAATGCAATAGCCTGTAAGTTTTTCAACTCATCTTTGTTCGCTGTTCTATTGGATAAAGCTAAAATTGTATTTATTTCATTTATTACATCATAATTTGTAATTATTTCATTTCCTATCTTGGCAACAATTTTATCACTGATACTAGAAAATGATTGGCTTGATAAATATGAGAAAATAATTATAAAAAAAAAAATTGATTTAATTTTCATTTATTTTGCAGGGGTTTTAATTGTTCCTAATGGGGTAAAAGTAACTTTGAAGATTAAGGAGTCTTCAGGCTCCAAGTCTCTATCTCTATAAAATTCTCTTCGGAAAGCAACACCAGCTCTTAAACAATCGTTAATATATTCATAGCTTAAATCATAAAATTCTGCTGAATTTGTAAGTAGATTTCTTTTTGCTCCTAATGAAACTAAACCATTATTAAAATTAAATCCTGCCTTTGTTTCTAGGTACTTTGAATTTCCGATATGCTGATCTTCTTCTAAGAATGTTAAATTAAAATTTGTTTTGGGATAAACTAAACCTAAATCAATTTGATTTTTATTAAAATTTTTTAAATTTTGGTCAATTAAAAAATTACTAGTTATATTTATATTATCACTTATATTTAGAGAAGCTTCTCCCATTATATCTGACATTTTTTCATTCAATGTTGATTTTGATGGCATATCTCGATTTTCTTCAGCACTAATTATTTGACCAAGACTAAACTTTAGTTGTTCACCTTTAATTTCTTTATTCTCATTTAAATTATTTATTTTAAAATCGAATCCTAAACTCACACTAGAACCTGTATCTACATTATCCATGGTATTTATTTTATTTAATTTATATAAATCCGAGTAGCCTAAAATAATTGACTCCTTAGACAAATTTCTAGAGTCATTAGGAGATAATTTGACTAACATTTTAGGTTTGAAAATATTTAATTTGTTATTATCTATAAATTTAAATAATCCTAATTCTGATTTAAATCCTAAGGCTCCATAAAACTCTGATACAGAATTATCAGTTTTGTAATCTTCTGTATTTTTAGCTTTATAATTAATATTTTTTATTAAACCTAAAAATTCATTTTCAAATCCAAATTTATTTACCCAAGCATTTGAAACCCAATTAAATTCATTAGAGATAATATCAATTTGTTTGTCTACATCAAAATTTTTAACCCGTAACTCTGATTTTAAATCTACTATGCCAAAATTGTCGCTCATTAATATATTTTTTTCTAGTGAAGAATGTGGATAAATAAACTCAAATCTTTCATTACCAGTTTTTGAAAGATTTTCAAAAGCTGAGACGCTTGTATTAAAAAACAAATCATTTCTTTGGTAACTATAATCAACTGAATTTTTTACTGTATCCTCTAAATAGTCGACTAAAGAAGTTTGTAACTTATTCACTTTAGGATAAGTGCTATTTGAAACATGTTGTAAATTTATTTCAAGATCACTTGAAGTATCTGACTTCTCAATAAGAGATGTATAAAATTTAGTAAAAAAATGTGTTCTTGATCCTGGAGTTTTTGAACCAGTCTTTTTTTTGTATCCCTCAGTATATCCTGTATCGACTAATAAGGATGAATTAGCAAAGTCTTGTCTATATTCTGCAAGATACAAGGGTTCATTACTAGAGTGAATTCTAGGTGTAAAAGTAATATCTTTATCTTTAGCTATATTCCAAAAATATGGCAATTCTATCCCAGCACCAATATTTGTACTATTAGTAAATGTTGGAATTAGAAATCCAGATCTTCTGTCAACTGTTGGATCGGGATGTGAAAATTTTGGAAAATAAAAAATTGGAAAATCATATATTTTTAAAAGTGCTCTATCATAATAAATTGTTTTTTTGGAACTATTATGTCTAATTTTTCTAGCTCTTAGCTCCCAAGGAGGACACTTTTCATTTTCTCTAAATTCACAATAAGTTAAAACTCCTTTTTGAACGGATGTTACATTTTCATTTATTAAAATACTATTAGCAAATATTCTAGGATTATTTCTTTTGTCTGTCTTTAAACTATCATCATTAAAAAAAATTTTTGCATCTGAACCTATAATTTTTTTCTCTCTTTCATTAATATAAAGTTCATTGAATTTATAAATATTATTATTTTTATCCTCTAGTTTAATATTGCCTTTTGAAAATAAAATATTTTTTAATGAATCATAACTAAACATATTTACAAAAAATACATTCCCATCTGGATCCAAAATTTTCGTTGGAAAATCTGATTTAATTATCTTGTTTTTATTATCAAAAACCACGTTATTACTTTCTAACTGATAATTTTCACTAGTAATTATTTTTGTTAATCCTATACTATTTAATAAATCTAAATTTTTTGAATAATTAGCCTCATCCGCTTTAAGGATATTATTATTGTCATCTATAGCTTTAATATTACCTTTAAAAGTTACTTTTGATTCCTTTTTGTCTAATTTGACAGTGGTTGAACTTATTTCTAAATTTTTACCGAATAAATTGGGTATAAAAAGAAGAATAAAAAATAATTGAATTATAAAAAATTTATTTTTCATTTATTTGAAGCAAACCAATGCTATTTATTAAACCAATGATAATTATAGGTATCCAAACTGATATTTCAGGCGAGATTCTGTCTGACTTCCCCAATGCTACAGATAAGTCTTTCATGTAATAAATAATGGCACACGTCAGAACTGCGATCATTAAATAATTTATGTTGTTTGAATTCCTTTTATTTATAGTGAAAATTGCCGCTAAAACAGTCATTAAAGCTAAAAAAAACGGCAGCGCAAAGAAAGAGTTAATTTTTTCTGAAATTATAATTTTTTCATAACCTCTTAAAATTAAATTTTCTTTTTCTGTTAATAATTCAAAAAAAGAAATCGTATCAAGATTTTTAAAAAGGTTATTAAGTTTTTCAACATTATAAAATGAAATAAACTCTAAATTATTTCTTTTCTTAATATTGATATTACCTTCATCATCAAACGTGAATATTTTTGGATTTTTAATTTTCCATTTATTAGTAGATATATCAGCTTTCTCGGCTTCAATTCTTTGTGATATGATATTTTTTTGAGAAATAATATTTATTGAAAGATCTATTAAGTTACTATTTTCTAACCTGTCAGCGTTAATAATATATAAATTATTTTTCTTAGTTTCTTTTATCCAAACGCCATTTCGATTAATTGTTACAAGGTGATCTGTATCTTTTGAATAGTTGGACTTAGTTTTTTCGTAATACCTTACCATATCAGAGGTTACTGGATTTATAATAATTAAAATTACCAGCCCCCAAAAAAAAGATAAAAAACTTATTAATGCAATTATTTTAGCATTAGAGTATCCAAAAACTTTCAATGTAAGCAGTTCATTATTTTGTTTTATAGAAATAAAGAACCACATTGCAGATATAAAAATTATGAAAGGCATTAAATTGATAAAAATTAAATTTGGAATATAGGATAAAGTCAAAATTACTGGAAGAAATAAACTTTCTCCAGACCCTTTAAAAAATTCTACCTCTTCAAATAAATTAAGAATTAATCCTAAACAAAATGAAATAAAAATACCGTTTATTAAAACTTTAGAATAACTTGAAATTAAATAATTATTAATTTTATTATTCATTTTAGTTCTTTCCAAAATTTTTTAATTAATACAACGTATAGCAAAGGAAACAACAAAAATGGTGTAAGAAAATAAGTATAAAAACCAAATTTAGAAATTCCAGAGTATCTTACTAATAATTCAGACAGAACAAGTAATATAAAACTTAGTATGAAAAAAAAATATCTATTAATTATTTTTGATTTTTTATTTTTTGTATAAATAAGCATAAATGAAATTAGAACTGCAACCAAAGGTATGTATAAAGGCATAAGAATTCGCCTAGAAAAAGTTTCTATAACAATTGCTATATTATCTTTAGGACAGTTTTTTACATATTCATCAGAAATTTGATTATAGTAGTGATTTTTCAAACAACTTAATATTTTATAAGTAGAGGTTTCTTGAATTTTTACATCCTTAATTACTCTATTGTCTAAATTGTTAAAGTTCAGAAGAGTTTTATTAAATTGGATTATTCTTACAGTATTATCTTTTTCAAATGACTGAATTATACCTTTTTCTAATATAATTTTATTTTTGTTAATTATTCCTCTTTCAGCAATAACTGTTTTATTTTTAGATGAAGAATTTTCTGGTAATAAACTATTAAGATTATTACTATCGTCTTTAATAAAAATATTTTTAATGATGTTGTCTTTTTTTTCACCTACATAAAAAGTTAAACCTTTAAAAGCATCAGAAAAAGCATTAGGTTTAATAAGATTTGTTACAGTATCCACACCGGATTGTTTTACAAGGCTCCTTGATTTATTAAGAGCGGTTGGGGTTATAATTGTTGAAAAAATTACATAAAAAAAAAATATAAATAAAGAAATTAGAAAAAATAAATTTGTTATTTTTGATTTAGAAATACCTGAGGTCCATAATACTAACAACTCACTTTGCCTTTCTAATTTGATTATTGTTAACACCAAAGCTAGCAAAAAGCTTAATGGAATAAATTTTGTCATTATATTTGTTAAGTTTAATAAAGAGTAAACAAAGTAAGTAGATGTGGAATATCCACTGTCGACAATCAAATCTAAGAAGTTTACCGCTCTAACAGTCCAAGCTATTAGGGAAAGAGAAAACAATATCAGAATAAAAGACTTTATTAATTCAAGAGATATATAGTTATAAATTTTGTTTTTAAACATGGAAATATACTGTATAAAATAATGCAACTTTGGAAAAAACTCAACCTATGATAGTAAAATATGATTAATATCCCATTGAAAACTGATATATTTGCACATATATACCTTTCGACTCTAATTATTTAAAATTATGCCTGTAAAATTAAATTATTTAAAACAAACAAAAAACAATCCCTCTACAAATTTAGTCTTATTTTCAAATGATAAATTTAACATGAGTGGCTTAAAAAAATACCTCTCGGACTCTGAATATTCTTACATTAATGATTTATTAAAATCATGCGATTTAAAAAAAAATTTATTCGTTTTTGAAGTCAGTTCAAAAAAAAAAATTGTTTTAGTATCAATAAAAAATAATCTAAAAACATCCGATATTGAAAGTTTAGGGGCAGAATTTTTTGGAAGAATTAATAATGGTAAAAATAGTGAGTACTTAATAGCCTCAGATAGTATTTCAAGTAAATTTGAAAATTTACTAGGACATTTTCTATATGGACTTAAATTAAAATCCTATGCATTTAACAAATATAAATCAAAAAAAGAAACTAGAGTTATTTCTTTAATTATAACAGGAAAAAACAAACCCTCCGAAAAAGCTCAACTTAAATTTAAAGCTTTGGAAGAAGGAACATTTTTTGCTAGAGACTTGGTTTCTGAACCAGGAAACATTTTACATCCAGATGAGTACGTAAAAAGATTAACTACTCTTAGAAAATATGGTTTAAAAGTAAATGTTTATGATGAAAAAAAATTAAAAAAACTTGGAATGTTTGCTTTGCTTGGTGTTGGCCAAGGGAGTATAAGGGGTTCATATCTAGTCACAATGGAGTGGAATGGGGCAAAGAATAATTCTAAACCTTTAGCGTTTGTTGGTAAAGGCGTTTGTTTTGATACAGGTGGCTATTCATTGAAACCAGCAAAATTTATGGAAGATATGACATATGATATGGCAGGATCAGCTACAGTGGTAGGATTAATGAAGAGTTTGGCACTAAGAAAAGCCAAAGTTAATGCAGTTGGAGTTGTTGGACTAGTAGAAAACATGGTAAGCGGAAATGCTCAAAGACCTGGAGATATTGTAAAATCTTATAGTGGAAAAACTATAGAAGTTTTAAATACAGATGCTGAAGGTAGATTAGTTTTAGCAGATGCGTTAACTTTTACAGAAAAAAAATATAAACCAAAATTTATAATTGATTTAGCAACTTTAACTGGCGCAATAATAGTTTGTTTAGGATCAGAATACGCTGGATTGTTTTCAAATGATGATAAACTATCTAAGCAAATTTTCGAAGCTGGTCAAAAAGTGGAAGAAAAAGTTTGGAGAATGCCTTTGCATAAAAATTATGACAAATTAATGAATTCTAAAAACGCAGATATGCAAAACATAAATTATGTTGGTGGAGCAGGCTCAACTACTGCAGCTCAATTTTTACAAAGATTTATTTTAAATAAAACTCCTTGGGCTCATTTAGATATAGCTGGAATGGCTTTTTCAAAATATGGTGGTGCTTTAAACTCTGGTGGAGCAACTGGTTTTGGAGTTAGACTGTTGAACCAGTTAATAGAAGAGAATTATGAGTAATAACGAGAGAACTCTTTCAATTATAAAACCTGATGCTATAGAAAGAAATTTATCTGAACAGATTAAATTAATTTTTACAAAAAATAATTTAACAATAATAGACTCAAAAAAACTTCATATTTCAAAAGATGAAGCTGCTGAGTTTTATAAAGTTCATCAATCTAAACCTTTTTATGATCAGTTATGCAATTATTTATCCTCTGGTCCAATAGAGGTAATAATTTTAGAGGGAGAAAACGCCATATTAAAGAATAGAGAACTCATGGGGGCAACTGACCCTAAAAATGCTAAAGAGGGCACTATTAGGAAACTTTATGGCATTTCTATAGATAAAAACTCGGTTCATGGTTCTGACTCAGCAGGAAATGCTAAAACTGAAATTAACTTCTTTTTTAAAAAATAAATTACCTAAATAATTTAATAATAGCCTCAGAAAAAGCATTGTATTCAAGATTTTGTGTTTTTTTCTTTAGCGATTTGACATCATCTTTTTTATCAATATAAAAAGATCTCTTTAAGATTATATTACCTTCGTCAAGTTTTTCGGTTACAAAATGAACTGTGCAACCAGTTTTTTTCTCTTGCTTTTTTAAAATATTTTCAAAAGTATTTAACCCTTTAAATTTTGGTAGGAGTGATGGGTGTATATTCAAAATAGATTTTCCAAAAGAACGAATAAATCTTTTAGATAAAATTTTCATGTAACCAGCCAGTAAAATTATATTTATTTTTTTATTTTTTAATTGAGTTAATACTTTTTTTTCTGAAAGAGTATTTTTATTATCAAAAATGAAATACGGTATCGACCATTTTTTTGCAAATTTAAGACCGTCAGCATATTTATTGCTACACACAATTAATTTTATCTTGATCGGAAAATTATAATTAAGCGAATTTAGAATAAGTTTTTTTAAATTAGTGCCTTTTCCTGAAATAAAAACACAAGTATTGATTTTTACCATTTTAGTTTATTATAAAAGTTTAATTTTTTTGAACTTTTTGAAATATATCCTATTTGGTAAGGCAAATAGTTTTTAGGAAAATATGTTTTGATTTTTTCAAAATTATTTTTTTTTGCTATAATGCAAAATCCTACACCACAATTAAATGTTCTAAGCATTTCCTTATCTGAAATATTTTTTGATTTTAGCCAAGAAAAAATCTTTAAAATTTTAATTTTTGACAAATCAATGTTAATTGAAAGCTGGTTTGGCACAGATCTAGATATATTTTCAATTATGCCTCCACCAGTAATATTAGCTGCTGAGTGAATTAAATTTTTTTTACATAAATTTAAAATTTCTTTAACATAGATCTTTGTGGGATTAAGCAAATCTTTTTTTATTTCTTTTGGTAATTTATTTTTTTTTAAAATATCTCTTACCAAAGAATAACCATTCGAGTGTATTCCAGATGATGGAATCGCGAGAATTATATCTCCTGTTTTGACATTATTTTTTTTTAGAATTTTATTTTTTGAGACAATACCTGTACTAAATCCCGCTAAATCAAATTTATCTTTTTTATAAATTCCGGGCATTTCCGCAGTTTCACCTCCTATGAGTTCACAATTTGAAATTTTGCAACCTTTTAAAATACCATTTAAAATTTTTTTCAATTTTTGAAGATTGATTTTATCGATAGCTATATAGTCTAAAAAAAATAAAGGTTTTGCACCTTGAACTATAAGATCGTTTACGCACATAGCTACAAGATCAATACCAATAGTGTCTAACTTGTTATATTTGTTAGATAATTCTAACTTTGTTCCCACACCATCGGTACACGATACGATAACTGGATTTTTTACATTTAAAGATTCTATATCATACAAAGAGCCAAATGAACCAATATTACTCTGCAATTTCTTTCTATTCGTTTTTTGGACATTTTTTTTTGTTAATTTACTTATATGTTTAACAAATTTGTTTCCGAGAGAAATATCTACGCCACTATTTTTATAACTATAGAGTTTTTTTTTCATTAATAATAATGATAATTAGTAAAATATGAAAAATTTAAAATTTATATTTATCATTTTAATCATTTTATTTAAAACTGGAAATGTTTTATGTGCTGAAAGTATTTTTACTGTTAATAATATTCAAGTAAATAAAAATGCCTTTAAAAACAAAGAAGAATTAATAAATATCGCTTTTAAAAAAGGATTTGAAAAACTAAATAACAAAATTTTGTTAGAAAAAGATCACGATAAAATTAAAAATTTAAGCCTTAGAAATATCAAAAATTTAGTCTCTCATTATCAAATAGTAAAAAGTGATAAAGAAATGAAACAAAATTTTGAATTGATTAATTTATATTTTAAAAGAGACAAAATGTATAATTTTTATAGTAAAAATAATATCAAATACAGCGATGTTAGTGGTAAAATAATTAAGATATTACCAGTGCTATTGTTAGATAATGAAATTTTTATTTATGATAATAATTTTTTTTACGACAACTGGTTAATAAATAAAGATGAAAAAAAAAACGAAAACATTGATTATATTTTTCCAATCGAAAATTTAGAGACGATAGAAACAATTAAAAATAATCAAGATAATTTAGAATTAATTAATTTAAATGAGATTTTTGATAAAGATATTGAAAAAGATAATCTTTTAGTAATTATAAATTACAATAAACAAAAAACAAATTTTTTTTTAAAAGGAACAATTTCTTCTAAAAAAATAGTTAAAAATTTATTTTTAAGAAGTAAAAATGAAATAATAGAATATCCAATAATTTTAAAATATCTAAAAGACGAAATCCTTGAAATAGTAAAATCCCAAAATATTATTGATGTTGGAGCACCATCTTTTTTAAATATTTCTCTTTCTTTAAATAAACAAAACGACTTATTTTTATTCCAAAATATTTTAAGTGAAATAGATTTAGTAGAAAATTTTTATGTAACAGAATTTAACAATAAAATTGCATATATTAATATAAAATATTACGGTAAAATAAATAAAATTAGAGAAAAATTAATACAAAAAGGATTAGATATTAATTTTAGTAATAATCAGTGGAGCGCAAGGGTAAAATAAATTGAGTCAATTAGTATTAAAATTTCCTTTTAAGACAACATATTTTGAAAAAGATTTTTTTGTATCAACAAATAACTTTGAGGCTTATAAGCTAATAGAAAGCTGGCCAAAATGGACTGAAAAAAAAATAAATATTTTTGGTCCAAGTGGATGCGGTAAAACTCACTTAATAAACATCTTGAGTAAAAAATTAAAACTGCTGTCAATAAACGCGAAAAAATTTGACGAAAAAATTAATAAATTAGTAGAAAAATTTGATTGTATAGTTATAGAAAATCTTGAAGAAAACATGGATGAAAAGTTACTTTATTCATTTATTAATCATGTTTTACAACTTAATAAAATTTTAATTATAAATTCTAAGAAAAGCTTAAAGAAATTTAAAGTAAATCTAGTAGATTTAAAATCAAGATTAAACAGTTTTATGGAGATTCAGATACAATTACCCACCGATGACCTCATTAGAGTTATAATTTCAAAAACATTTTCCGATAAACAAATTGAGTTAAGTAATAAAAATTTAGAATTTATTATCAAAAATATAGAAAGATCTTATGAAAAAGTATTCAAATTTATCAAAGATATCGACAATAAGTCTTTATCTACTGGAAAATCGATAAATATTAATTTAATAAAAAAAGTATTATCAGATGAATAAATATAGAACTCATAATTGCTCAGAATTAAACGAGAAGGATAACAATAAAATTGTAACTTTATCTGGATGGGTACATAGAAAAAGAGATCATGGAAATTTATTATTTATAGATCTAAGAGATCATTTTGGATTAACGCAATGCGTTGTTGAAAACAAAAATAAATTTTTTAAAGTTCTTGAAAAAATTAAACCAGAGTCTGTGATTTGCATAAATGGCAAAGTTGTTAAGAGAGAAAAGGGAACAGAAAACTTAGATCTAGAAACCGGGAAAATCGAAGTAAGTATTCAAACAATGAAAATTTTAGCAGAATCTAATGAACTACCAATGCCTGTATTTGGTGAACAAAATTATCCAGAAGATATAAGATTAAAATATAGATTTTTAGATCTTCGAAGAGAAGAAATGCATAAAAATATTATATTAAGATCAAATGTAATTTCTTTTATAAGGTCTGAAATGCTTAAACTAGGTTTTTTAGAATTTCAAACTCCAATTTTAACTTCTTCAAGCCCTGAGGGCGCAAGAGACTTTTTAGTACCTAGTAGACTTAACCCAGGCAAATTTTATGCTTTGCCACAAGCACCTCAACAATTTAAACAATTAATAATGGTTTCAGGATTTGATAAGTATTTTCAAATAGCTCCATGTTTTAGAGACGAAGATGCTAGAGCTGACAGAAGTCCAGGTGAATTTTATCAACTTGATATTGAGATGTCATTTGTAGAACAAGAAGATGTTTTTCAAGTCGTTGAGTCCTTAATGGTAAATCTTTTTAAAAAGTTTTCATCAAAAAAAATTTTGTATTCTAAATTTCCTAGGATACCATACTCAAAAGCTATGCTAGATTACGGTACTGATAAACCTGACTTAAGAAATCCATTATTAATAAATGATATAACTGAAATTTTTAACAGAGATGATATTAAATTCGATATATTTAAAAAATTAGTTAAAAAAGGTTCTAAAGTAAGATCTATAGTGACGAAAAATACAAAAGATAAACCAAGAAGTTTTTTTGATAATATTGATAGATGGGCTAAAGAGCAAGGAGCTTCTGGTTTAGCTTACTTTACTTTAGAAAAAACAGATAAAATTTCTGGGAAAGGACCTGTTGGAAAATTTTTTAGTGAGGAGTCATTAAAAGAACTAATGAAAATTTGTAAGATGGATATCGGCGATAGTATATTTATGGCTTGTGGAAATAAAAATGAAATTGAAAAAATTTTATCAATTTCGAGAGATAAAATTGCTAGAGACTTAAACCTAATAAATGAAAATCAACATGCTTTTTGTTGGATTGTTGATTATCCAATGTTTGAACTGGATGAACAAACCAAAAAAATCAAATTTAGCCACAATCCTTTTTCTATGCCACAAGGTGATTTTGAAAAATTAAATTTTAATGATCCATTAAATATTAAAGCATTTCAGTATGATATTGTTTGTGATGGAGTAGAACTTTCGTCTGGTGCAATTAGAAATCATATTCCAGAATTAATGTATAAACTTTTTTCAATAGCTGGATATGGAAAAAAAGAAGTGGAAGATAAATTTAGTGGAATGATTAACGCATTAAGTTATGGCGCACCTCCACATGGAGGGATTGCACCTGGCATAGATAGAATTGTAATGTTGTTAGCAAATGAAAAAAATATAAGAGAGGTCACCCTTTTTCCAATGAATCAAAATGCTCAAGATCTTATGATGAAAGCTCCATCAAATGTTGATGATAAACAACTAAAGGAGCTAAGTATAAAAAAAGATATAAAAAAAATTTAGTTTTTAGACTTTAAATTTAAACGGATGTCACTCAAATCAACTAATTTTTCCTCGTAGTTACTTCTAACAAAACCTTTTGAAGTAATATTTTTAACGATTTTTAAAAATTTGTCATCACTATTAATTTCTTCTGTATTCTGAATTTTTGCTATTGAGGGCGTATGTGCTAAATCTTCCTTTCCTAAATAAGAAATCGCTAATTCCCTAAAAACATAATCTAAGATTGAAGTTGCACTTAAAATTCTATCATTTCCATCAACTTTACCTGATGGTTCAAATTTAGTGTCAATAAAAGCATCAACAAACTCATCTAATGGAACCCCATATTGCAATCCTAGAGATATCGCGATAGCAAAATTGTTCATTAATGCTTTTACTAACTCTCCTTCTTTATTTGTATCAATGAAAATTTCTCCAATTTTTCCATCATCATATTCACCAGTATGAAGATAAATTTTATGCTCTCCTATCGAGGCTTTTTGAATATATCCTTTTCTCCTGTCAGGCATTTTAAATCTACTACCAATTTTAGTTTTTATTTTATTTTGAATTTCAGAGTTATTTTGAATTATATTTCCTGCGTTTTTATCAATGTTTTTTTCTAAAACTTGAATTTTTTCCTCATTTTTTTTTATTTTTGGACTTTTATCACCAATTTTTTTAGTTTTTCGGTTATTTAGCTTAACCTCAATAACCTCGACTACCCCATCATTTCTTTTGTCTATTTCAGCCATAGATTTCTCATTTAATTCATTAAGGCTATGAACAGTTTTAAAAGTGCAAGTATAAAATGTTTCTACTAAATATTTTTTCATTTATTTGGATGAATCTGATAATTGATCATATATATAAATTATAGTAAGTGTCTATAATATTATAATACAATTTTAAATTGTGTGGATTTAGTATGATAGGATTAAAACAAATTTTTACTTGGTGGAACAAGAACACTATTGGAACTTTTTTAAAGACTTTATTTTCTGGAAAATTTGTAGGAAGTGATGAATTTGGTAATAAATACTATAAAAACACTAAAGATGAAAGATGGGTCATTTATGCCAAAGACATTGAGGCTACGAAAATAACATCTGATTGGTTTCTATGGATGCATCACACTGTAAATGATATTCCATTAGAATCACAAAAAAAATTTAATTGGCAAAAAAGCCACACACAAAATTTATCAGGAACAAATAAAGCTTATAAACCAAATAAAATATCAAAAAAAAATAAATTTAAGAATTATGAAGCTTGGAAAGATTAAGTTTTGTTTTATTATACTATTTGCTTTAACCTTAAACCTAAAGGCAGAAGATAGAATACTCTCAGCACCTATCATAAATTTAGAAAGTTTAGAACCTAGCTATGAAAATCTAGAAAATGAAAAAGATATAAATTCCAATTTAAATACTAAGATTAAAAAGAGGAAAACAATCGGTAAAAATGGTGATAATTTAAAATTTGTGAATTTACTTGGTTTAGACAAAATCACTGCAAAAACATTTCCTATAAAAATTAAATTAGGGGAAACATATAAATTTGGTTTACTAGAAATCAAGGCTTTAAAATGTGGTATTACAAACAGTACAAAAATGAAGAATGATACCGTGGCTTATTTGCAAGTAAGAGATATTTCAGAAAATCAAAATGAAAAAGTTTTTATTTTTAATGGTTGGACATTTTCTTCAAATCCATCATTAGCACCTATTGATCATGCAATATACGATATTTGGCTTGTGGGTTGCGAAAGTGCTTAAAAAAACTTTTCTTTGCCTAACCAATTTGTATCAAAAGTTGAGTCTATAAATTTTGTGTGACGTAATATTCTCTTATGCAACTCAATTGTTGTAGTAACCCCTTCCAAAACAAATTCATCCAAAGATCTTAAAGTTCTTTGTATCGCTTCAGTTCTATTTCTGCCCTTACATATAATTTTTGCAATTAAACTGTCATAATATGGTGTAATTTTGCATCCCTGAAATATAGATCCATCGACTCTAGTTCTAAAACCTGATGGTTGATGACAGACTTTAATTATACCTGGGCTAGGTTGAAAATTTTTTGACGGGTCTTCAGCATTAATTCTACACTCAATTGAGTGACCCCTTGGATTAATATCGTTTTGTTTTAATGCTGTATCCCCAGTAAAAGCAATCCAAAGCTGTTCTTTGACTATATCAATTCCTGTTTGGACTTCAGTCACAGGATGTTCAACTTGAACTCTAGTATTCATTTCTAGAAAATAAAATTTTCCGTTTTCATAAATGAACTCAACTGTCCCAGCGCCTTCATAACCTATGTTCTCTACCATTTTAACAGTTTTTTTTAACAAATCTGCTCTTTGTTCCTCAGTCAAAACTGGGCTGGGAGTTTCCTCAATTAATTTTTGATGCCTCCTTTGAACTGAACAATCTCTTTCACCTAATTGTACAGTTCTATTTTTTCCGGACATAATTTGCACTTCAATATGTCTTGGATTTTTAAAATATTTTTCAATGTATAAATCATCATTTCCAAAATACTTTTTTGCCTCATTTTTTGCTAAAGAGAATAACTCTGAAAGTTTTGACTCGTTATCAACAATTTTCATCCCTTTACCGCCACCACCTGCTGCTGCTTTAATTAAAATTGGATAACCAATTTCTTTACACAGACTTTTTGCTTCTTCATATGATTTAACCGATCCATCTGATCCTTCAATTATTGGTAAACCATTTTTTTTTGCTATAATTTTAGCTTGTATTTTGTCTCCCATTTCTCCTATCAGTTTTGAACTCGGTCCTATAAATTTAATTCCATGTTTCGTTACAATTTCTGCAAACTTTGCATTTTCAGATAAAAAACCATATCCAGGGTGAATTGCCTCTGCTCCTGTCAAATCAACAGCAGACATTAAAGCTGAAATATTTAAGTAACTATTTTGAGGCTGATGCGATCCAATACAAACACTTTCATCTGCCAATCTTACATGCATTGAGTCCGAGTCCACATCAGAATGAACTGCTACAGTGTTAATGCCCCACTCTTTACATGCTCTTATTATTCTTACAGCTATTTCACCTCTATTAGCTATTAATACCTTTTTAAACATATTTTTATTCTAAAATAAGAAGAGTTTGACCAAACTCAACTGGTTGACCATCTGTAACCAAGATTTTTTTTACTACCCCATCCGCTGATGAAGGAACATGATTCATCGTTTTCATTGCTTCAACTATCATAACAGTTTGACCTTTTTTAATTTTATCACCAATTTCTACAAATTTTTTTGCACCAGGTTCTGGAGCAAGATAAGCGGTTCCAATTATAGGTGATTTTATTCTAGTACCTTTTTGTTCTCCACTATCAGTCAAAACACTTTTTGTTGGAGAAACAACTGCGCTCGCTAAACTTTTTTCAGTCGAACTTTTTTGCGCCTTAGAAACTTTAATTTTCTTATCCCCATCTTGATATTCAATCTCAGTAATATTAAATTCACTGAGACAACTCACTAGTTCTTTAATTAATTTTTTATCGATTTTCATTTATTAATTAATCCTATAGAGGCTTTTAAGGCCAAAGTATAGCCTTGAACTCCAAGTCCACAAATAATACCACTAGCTACTTCACTAATCAAAGACTTATGTCTAAAATCCTCCCTTTTGTAAATATTAGTAATGTGTAATTCAACTATTGGAATATTTAATATTTTCAAAGCGTCGTGAATAGCTACGGAAGTGTGGGTATATCCTCCAGCGTTTATAATTAAACAATCCTGGTTATTCCTTGCTTTTTGAATTTCATCAACGATCTCACCCTCAACATTTGATTGAAAAAAAGTTAACTTAATATTGTGCTCTTTAGAAAAAGACAAACAATTTTTTTTAATTTCTTCTAATGATGTGTTACCATATTTGTCTTTTTCTCTCTCACCTAATAGGTTAAGATTGGGACCATTAATTATTAAAATATTAGACATAGTTTGATATAATTAAAATAGTTAACTAAATTATGGCAAAAATTCAATTAAATGGGAAAAAAATAGCCTTAAAACAAAATTTTTCAGTATTAGATGTATTGAAAAAATATAAATTAAGTAAAAAAAAGGTTGCTATTGAACTTAATGGTAAAATTATACCCCAAAACAAATACAATAGTAAAAAATTAAAAAAAAATGATAAAATTGAAATAGTTCAATTTATCGGTGGGGGTTAATATGAGAAATGATATATTTAAAATAGAAAAAAAAATCCTCAAATCTAGATTAATAGTGGGTACTGGAAAATACAAAAACCTTAAAGAAACTGCAAATGCTATTAAATCATCTGGAGCAGATATGGTAACTGTTGCAGTAAGAAGAGTAAATATTTTAGATAAAAAAAAACCTGTGTTGATGGATTATGTTGATCCCAAAAAAATTTCATATCTCCCAAATACTGCTGGGTGTTTTAATTCAAAAGATGCTCTTAGAACATTAAGACTTGCTAGAGAGATAGGAGGCTGGAAAATGGTAAAACTAGAAATATTAGGTGATAAAAAAACTTTATATCCAGATATGATAGAAACAATAAAAACTACTAAAGTTCTTGTAAAAGAAGGATTTAAAGTTTTAGTTTATTGTACAGATGACCCTCTTCACGCGAAAAAACTTGAGGAATTAGGTGCATCTGCAATAATGCCATTAGCAGCACCCATAGGATCAGGATTAGGAATACATAATAAATTAAATATATCATTAATAATAAAACAATCTAAAGTTCCCGTGATAATTGATGCTGGTATTGGAACTGCTTCTGACGCCGCAATTGCGATGGAGATGGGATGTCAAGGAGTTTTAGTAAATTCAGCGATTGCATTAGCAAAAAATCCAATTTTAATGGCAGAAGCTTTTAAATACGCTGTCATCTCTGGAAGAAAATCTTTTTTATCTGGAAGAATGAAGAAAAACTATTTTGCTACCGCTACCTCTCCAAAAAAAGGCATAATCAACTAGCTTTTTTTTTTCTAATCCATAAGGTTCTTGGTTTTTTTTCCTTTTTTTCTTTAATTTTTTTTGGCGGGCCTTTTAAATTTTTTTTCTCAATTTTTTGGGTTTTCTGAAACTTTGTAGTTTTAGAATTAAGATTTTTAATTAGACTTATATGTTCAAATTTATTAATTATTTTTTTTGATTTGTTTAGTAGTTCAATTTTATACTCCGGAATGATAAACTGAGCATTTTCTGTTATATCTATTTTATAAGAGTATTTTTTTTGGAAATAACTTAATTCTTTTGATAAGTTACTTTCAATATATAATTTAACTTTTTCAGGCACAAATGCTTTAATAATTTTAATTTTATTATTAAATGCGAGCATTTCGATTTTTTTGACAATTTTTTGTGAAAATGACGTTAAAGATAAGTTGGTTTCCCACTGAATTGAACCTTCTCTCAATCTTTGTCTTGTCATTTCTAACAACCCAAAGTTACTTATTCTTCCTATTTGTATCCTTGCCCTATCTTTTCTTACGCATTCTCTCATTTTTTTCTCTACAGTTCTTTTATTGTAAAAATTAAGCATATCGATAAAATCAATTACAATAAGACCAGAGAGATCCCTTAATTTTATTTGTCTACAAATTTCTTCTGCTGCCTCTAAATTTGTATTTAACGCCGTTTTTTCAATATTCATTTGTTTAGTCGACTGACCAGAGTTAATATCTATAGCCACAAGTGCTTCGGTTGGATTAATTACTAAATAACCTCCAGATTTAAGTTTTACAGTGGGCTCAAATATATTATTAAGTTCCTTTTCAATAAGAGCGTCATGAAATAAAGGAATTTTGCCCCTATACTTTTTTACATATTTAGTATTCTTAGGCATTAATTCTTTCATAAATTTTTTCGTTTTTTGATACCCTTCATTTCCATCAACATAAATATATTTTGTTTCATTATCATAAATATCTCTTAAAGCTCTTTTAATAATATCTCCTTCCTCATAGATTAGTGAAGGAGCATTTGATACTACTGCTTTCTCTTTAATTTCTTCCCAAGTTTTTAAAGTATTTTGAAAATCTTTCTCAATTTCATTTTTCGTTTTATTTGCGCCTGCGGTTCTTACAATAACACCCATACTTTTTGGTATTTCTATTTTATTTAAAATTTCTCTAATTTTTTGTCTATCTGTAGAATTGAAAATTTTTCTAGATATTCCACCTCCTTTTGCGGTATTTGGCATTAAAACAATATATTTTCCTGCCAAAGAAATAAAACTAGTTAAAGCAGCACCTTTTTGACCTCTTTCCTCTTTTAAAACTTGTATCAAAATTACTTGACCAGGTTTTATAACTTCTTGAATTCTGTATTTTTTTAGTCCGTAAGTATTTTTTAGCTTCTCTCTGTAATTACTTTTATTTTCAGTGGGTGAACTATTTGTGTCCTTACTTTTATCTTCTAAGTTTTCACTTTTTTCATCATTGTTTATTGTTTCTTGATTATTATTAACTTCATCTAAATTAGTATTTTTTAAATCCTCACGAATTTTCTCTTCAACATTTTTTAATTTTTCTTTATCCTCTGATGGAATTTGATAATAATCTGACTGTATGTCGTTAAATGCTAAAAAACCATGTTTTACTCTTCCAAAATCTACGAAAGCTGCTTGAAGGGAAGGCTCAACTCTGCTTATTGTTCCTAAATAAATATTGTTCTTAAAATTTACCCTATTTTTATCTTCGTATTCGTATTCTTCGATTGAGAGATTTGATTTAAGAACGATTCTAGTTTCATCTGGATGCGATGCATCAATGTATAAATTTTTGTCCATGTAATTTGAATTCCTTTAAGTATATTCATCTTTTTTGTGATTATAATTTTCATAAGTAAAATAGTATAATTTTAATTCCTACTTATAATCTAAATGCCTTAAGATAGCCAGAATTAATGATATAAAATAGGTAATTCATGTTTAAACTTATTAATTTTTCAGTAAAAATACTTATTATAATACTCATTTCTTCAATATTATTAATTTTTTCAGCTTTTTTTTATTTTTCTTCAGGATTGCCTGATTACAAAAAACTATCAAATTATCAACCTCCAATATCAAGCAGAGTTTATTCAAAAGAGGGTAAGCTCATTGCGGAGTATGCTTTAGAAAAAAGGCTATTCGTACCTTATGACACAATTCCTAATAAGGTAATTAACTCCTTTTTTGTCTGCTGAAGATAAAAATTTTTTTAATCATCCTGGTGTGGATGCAAAAGGAATTTTAAGAGCAACCATAAACAACATAAAAAATATTTTAGGGGATAAAAGATTAGAAGGAGCATCAACTATTACCCAGCAAGTTGCTAAAAACTTCCTATTAACTAATGAAGTCTCTTTAAAAAGAAAAATCAAAGAAGCAATTTTAGCTTTCAGGATAGAAAAGGCCTATTCAAAAAAGAGGATATTAGAGCTTTATTTAAACCAAATATACCTTGGGCAAGGTACTTATGGTGTTGCGGCAGCTAGTTTAGAATATTTTGACAAATCAATTAAAGACTTGGAATACGAAGAAGCGGCTTTACTTGCTGCTTTACCAAAAGCTCCAAGCAGGTATAATCCAATTAAAGACGCGAAAGAAGCTAAATTTAGGAGAGATTTAGTTTTAAAAAATTTGAATCAGAATGGATTTATAGATGATAATCAATACTTATTATTAAAGAAAAAAGAAATTAAAATTAAGAGAAGAAAAATTGAGATAGTAAATGAAGCAAATTCATATACTGAAGAAGTAAGAAGAATTATAAAAGATAAATATGGATTTGAGAAATTATATACACAAGGCCTCAGTATAAAGTCACCCTTAGATATAAAGTTTCAAATCGAAGCTGTTAAGGCGTTGAGAAATGGTATCGAGGCCTATGATAGAAGACATGGCTGGAGAGGGCCAATTACAAATAAATACCAAGATTCTAACTGGAAAAAAAAATTAACTGATTTTGAAATTGATAAAACGTTAAACTGGGAGAAAGCAGAAATAAAAAATATCAACGAAAATTATTTAATTTTAAGTACAGAAAAAAATAAGAATATCGAAATTAAAAAGTCTAATATTGGATGGATATTAAAAAATAAAAGTATATTTGATGTATTTGATAATGGCGATTTTGTATTTATTAAAAAAAATAAAAGTAGATGGGATATAAAACAATATCCAAAAGTAAATGGAGGCATCGTTGCTTTAGATCCTTTTACAGGTGAAGTAAAAGCTTTAGTAGGTGGTTTTAGTTATTTATCAAGTGAGTTTAACAGAGTAACTCAAGCTAAAAGACAACCTGGTTCCGCATTTAAGCCATTTGTTTATGCAGCAGCCATTGAAAATGGTTTATCACCAAATTCAATTATTTTAGACGCTCCTTTTATTGCGCAACAAGGCATTGGTTTGAAAGACTGGAAACCTGAAAATTATGGAAAAAAATTTTATGGGCCATCAACATTAAGAAAAGGAATAGAGTATTCAAGAAACTTAATGACAGTCAGAATTGCTAAAAATCTCGGGGTAGATAAAATTTTAAATCTTTCAAGAGAATTAGAAATTTACGATGAAATACCTGAACTATTGTCAGTCTCTCTCGGTTCAGTAGAGACATCTTTAATTAATTTAACCTCTGGATACGCAACTTTTGTAAATGGAGGAAAAAAGATCAAACCTATTCTCATTAATAGAATTCAGGATCGTAGAGGAAAAACAATATTCACGCCAAAAGTAGTCGAGTGTAAAGGCTGTGATAGATATACTGAAAATAAAGGGGAGGAAGGATTTCCTCAAATTAAATTAAATAGCGAACAAGTAATAAGTGAGCAGACAGCTTACCAAATTACTTCAATTCTAAAAGGAGTTATTACAAGAGGGACCGGAAAAAAACTTAGAGATCTTAATGTACCCATAGCTGGAAAAACTGGAACTACAAATGACAATTTTGACGCTTGGTTTATCGGGTATAATTCAAATTTAGTAGTTGGTGTTTATATTGGATTTGATAATCCTAAAACTTTAGGAAAATACGAAACAGGATCAAAAGCTGCGCTTCCAATATTTAAAAACTTTATAAAAGGAGTTTTATACTTAGATGAGTTTGAGGAATTTGATGTCCCTAACGGAATTTTCTTTGCACCAATAAATTACAACACGGGAAAACAAACCGATTTTGATGATAAAAATTTTATCCTTGAAGCATTTAAACAAAAAGATATTAACAGTCTTGATAATAAGCAATTAATTTCAAACTATAATTATGATAAATTAATTAAATTTAGACAATTTTACTAATGCAATCTTTTGAAACAACTTTAGATCTGGCAAACAAGATACTTGAAAATATCAGGGGGTATCTTTGAAAAAAATAACGTTATTAAAAAATTAGAAATAATTTTAAAAAAAACTTCAAAAGAAAATTTTTGGAAAGATCAAAAAAACGTAAAAAATATTCTTAAAGAGAAAAATTTTTATGAAGAACTAATTTCATCCTACAAGAATTTCAATAACGATATTAAAAATTTAAAAGATTTAAATGCATTAGGAAATGAAGAAAAAAATGAGGAAATAATAAAAGATTGTGAAACAAAATTAGGCGAACTTTTAAAAGACTTAAAAAAATTAGAAGTCACTTGCTTTTTGTCAGGTGAAAACGATGCTTTAGACATTTATCTTGAAATACATGCAGGCGCAGGCGGGACTGAAAGTCAAGATTGGGCAGAAATGTTAAGAAGGATGTATTTAAAATGGTTCGATAAAAAAAAATATTCTTATGAAATTATAAGTGAACACAAAGGAGAAGAGGCTGGTATAAAATCATCTACTCTTAAAGTTTCTGGATTAAATTTGTACGGTTTAATGAAAAATGAGTCTGGAGTTCACAGATTAGTAAGAATCTCTCCTTTTGATAGTGGAGCTAGACGACATACCAGTTTCGCAAGCGTATGGGTTTATCCTGTAGTCGATGATAATTTAAATATTGATATAAATGAAAAAGATTTACGAATAGACACTTACAGATCTAGCGGAGCTGGAGGACAACATGTAAATACTACAGATAGTGCAGTGAGAATTACTCACCTACCAACGAAAATAGTCGTTCAATGTCAAAATGAGAGGTCTCAACATAAAAACAAGGACACTTGTTATAAAATGTTAAAAGCAAGACTTTATGAATATCAAATACAAAAAAGAGAGAAAGAAAATTTGAAAGAAACAAATCTTAAAACAGATATTGGCTGGGGTCATCAAATAAGATCTTATATTTTACAGCCATACCAACTTGTCAAAGATTTAAGGAATAAAACAGAAAGCACTAATCCCGACGCGGTATTAAATGGTGATATTGATAGCTTTATTGAAGCAGGAGTTTTACATAAATAAATGAAAAAAATAATTTTATGGATTTCAATATTTTTATTTTTATTAATTTTTTTTATATTAGGATATTTATCTTTAATTGGTTATGAAACAGACAAATTTAACTCTTTTCTTGAAAAAAAAGTTGATCTTAGTATTCCAAACGCGAAAGTAAATCTTAATAAGATAAAAATTAAAATCGATATTAAGAATTTAAGTTTTTTTCTTACAACCCAAAAACCATTAATAAATTATCAAAAAAGTCAAATTAACGTAAAAAAAATAGATGCATATATAAATCTCAAATCTCTTTTACTTGGCGCGCCTAAAATTGATAAAATTAATATTACATCTGATGAAATTGGAGTTAATCAAATTAAAAAAATAATAAAGTACCAAAAACCTTCCAATTTAAGAAAATTTTTTTTAAATGAAGTTAATTCAGGAAATCTAAATTTTAAATTAGATTTAGAATTGATTGAAAATAAAATTCAAAATTATGAAATAAATGGAATAGTTAAAAACTTTTTTTCTTCTTCTAAAAATCTAAATTTTGAAAAAACTAGTTTTACTTATTCATTCAAAAAAGACAGTGGGGAAATAGACAATATAAGAGGATTAATAAATGGTTTTCAAATAAACTCTGGAAACATTGAATTCAACAATTCAGAGTCATTAAATTTAAAAGGAAATTTAAAGTCGGATTTAAAATTAGGCAAAAGTGATTTTAAAAAATTTTTCAAAAAGGAAACTTTGTTCAATTTTAAAGAAATTAAGGTAAGCGGTAAATTACAAAGTTCATTTAAAATTAATTTTGACAAGACATTGAAAGTAATTGATTATGAAATTAAGTCATCAGGAGATATACAAAATTCAGAAATAAAGTTAAAAGAAAAAGAGTATGTATTTTTAAAAGATAAAATTAACAAAGTTGTTTTAGAAAAAATAATTTTTAAAATAAATTATGATAAGGGAAAAAAGAAATTAATTAGTTTATCAGGAAAATATAAGTTAAATAATAATTTATTTCAAAGATTTGATTTAAAAAATATATTCGACTCTAACAATCTCCAGCTTATATTTAATGGAGATTTCGATAATGAAATAGATATACCTCTAATAAATTTTAATTCCAAAAATAAAGTTTCTAAAATTAGCACTGTTATTAATCTTAATAAAGATCGAATTAACGTGAAAAAATTTCTTTTTAAAGAGGATAAAAATGAAATTAATATAAATAATTTAATTATCAATAATAAAAGATTAATTAAATTCGATAACATACAAGTAAAAACTTTGATAAATGGCCAATATAACAATGATTTTAAAATTAAATTTGGTAAAGAAATTAAAATTGAAGGGTCTAAATATGATGCAAGCAATTTAACAAAAATAATAGATCAAAATGATGGCTCAAACTTTTTTAAAAAATTAAGCAAAGAAATAACTCTCAATATTAAAGAAATATCAACAAATGATTCTGATTTAATTTCAAATTTTAATTTAATTGGAAATATTGATAAAGGTAAGTTTAGCAAGATTGTTTCTAAAGGTGAATTTAAAGACGGAAAGTATTTAGATATATCAGTGAGAGTTGATAAAAGTAATAAAAAAAAAATACTTGAGATTTACTCAGACTTACCGAAACCACTTTTGAGTAATTACAAATTTTTTAATGGTTTATCTGGCGGGCAATTATTAATATTTTCTACATATGACTCAAAAACAAGTGATACAAATCTTATTGTTGAAAATTTCAAAGTTAAAGATGCGCCTGGTTTGGTAAAATTATTATCACTAGCAGACTTTGGGGGTATGGTTGATGCAGTATCTGGTGACGGCTTGTCATTTGAAAAATTAGAAATGTCTATTAACAAAAATAATAATGTTTTAAGTCTTACAGAGCTTTACGCAATTGGTCCAAGTATTTCAATTTTAATGGATGGATATGTAGAATCTGAAACTGGACTAGTTAGTTTGAGAGGCACAATGGTCCCAGCAAAAACTCTTAATAAGTTTTTGGCTAAATTACCAATAGTTGGAGATATATTAATTCCAAAGGAAATAGGCGAAGGTTTGTTTGGTATTAGTTTTAAAATGAAAGGTTATCCTGGAAGAATTAAAACTACCGTTAATCCAATAAAAACACTTACCCCAAGATTTATACAAAAGGCAATTAATAAGAAGCCTAAGTAATTTTAAAAATAAAATGCTTTTTTTTACCAAACGAAATTTTCATGTTTTCTTTACTAAAATCTGACAAGTCTAATATTTTATTTTCATCATCACATAATAAATCATTTATTTTAATACCATTATTATTAATTGCTCGTCTAGCTTCGCCTTTAGAATTCATAATGTTTGCGCTTACTAGTAATTCTAATAATTTAATACCAGCCTCAACATCTTTTTTAAATATTTTCTTTGTTGGTAAATTTTCATTAATTTTACCCAATCCAAATACATCAGCCGCTGTCTTTTCTGCTTTCGAGGATTTATTTTTACCATGAAGTATTGCAGTAGCTTCATTTGCAAGCGTAACTTTCAATTCGTTTATTTGTTTTTCTTTGTTAAGTTTATCGATTTCATTTATTTCTAAATCTGTAAAAAATTTTAAAAATTTAATAACATCTCTGTCATCAGAATTTCTCCAAAATTGCCAATAATCATAAGAGGAAAATAATTTTTCATCTAGCCAAACTGCACCTTTTTCAGTTTTACCCATTTTTACCCCTGAAGCCAAAGTAATTAATGGACTAGTTAATCCAAAAGCATCTTTTTTAAGGATACGTCTTATTAATTCTACACCATTTACAATATTTCCCCATTGATCTGAACCACCAAGTTGTAACAAACATTTTTCTTTTTCATAGAGTTTATAAAAGTCATATGCTTGAAGTATCATATAATTAAATTCCATGTAACTTAAAGATTGTTCACGTTCTAATCTTGATTTTACACTATCAAAGGTAAGCATTTTATTTAAAGTAAATTGTGATCCTATGTTTCTTAAGAACTCAATATAATTTAGTTTCCCGAGCCAAGAATAATTATCAACAAAAATTGGTTTAGTTTTTTTATTTTTAAATACTAACAATTTTTCAAATATTTTTTTTATACCTGATATATTTTTTTTTATGTCTTTATGTTTTAAAATTTTTCTAGTAGCGTCTTTTCCTGAAGGATCTCCAATTAAAGTTGTCCCTCCACCTAAAAGAACTATGGGTTTGTGCCCATGTTTTTGAAGCAACCTTAAAATCATTATCTGTAATAGACTACCAACATGTAGACAATTAGCAGTACAATCAAAACCAATGTAGGCAGAAATAGATTTTTTTGAAATTATTTCATCCAATTTTTCCAAATCAGTGCACTGATTTAGAAAACCCCTTTCTTGCATTTCTCTCAAAAAAGTGCTTTTCATATTTATATTAGTTATTGAAATACTATTATACAATATTTGGTATAAATAAATACAAATATGAGCAAAGAATACACATGCTTAGGAATGATGAGCGGAACTTCTGGGGACGGAGTAGATGCATCAGTAATACGTTCAAACGGTATAAATGAATTTCTCGTATTAAGAGACAAATATTATGAGTATGATGATGATCTATTTCATTCATTTCACAGTTTGAAAAAAAAGATAAATTCATTAAAAGATTTAAAAATATTTTCAGAGTCTATTAAAGAATTAGAAAAAAATATTACAATTTTTCACGCCAAAGTCGCAAGAGATATAAGCGATGGCTTTAAATTAGATCTAATCGGTTTTCATGGTCAAACAATATATCACAGTCCACAAGAAAAAATTTCTTTACAGTTAGGCAATGGAAATTTGTTATCTCAATTGTTAAAAAAAAAAATAGTTTTTAATTTTAGAAAAAACGATATATTAAATGGTGGGGAAGGTGCGCCTTTAACTCCTATTTTTCATAAATACCTCATCAAGTCAAAAAGAATAAAATTACCAGCTTGTATATTAAATATTGGAGGTATTTCAAATCTGACATTGATAGAAAGTTTGGACGACTATAAAATTTCTAGTCAAGATGTTGGACCAGGGAATTGTTTAATAAATAGTTGGATTCAAAGTCATACAAACGAAAAATTTGATAATGAAGGAAAAATTTCGAATAGAGGAAAAGTTAACGAGGTAATTTTAGAACAAGCTTTAGAAACTCACGAAAATAATTTTCAAAAAAAAAATAATACCTCTCTCGATACTAATGATTTTGATATTTCATTTGCCAGAGGCCTCAATTTAGAGGATGGGGCAGCTACATTAACATCTTTTTCTGCCAAAATTATATCTTCAAAAATTAATTCTATTTTAAAGGATTACAATAAAAAAAATATCAAAATAATACTGAGTGGAGGTGGTAGAAAAAATATTAGTTTAGTTAAACAAATAAAACTAAATTCAAATAAAAATTTTTCTTTTCATAACTCTGATGATTTTCAAATCGATGGAGATTTTATGGAGTCACAAGCGTTTGGATATATAGCTATAAGATCAGTCTTATCCTTACCTATATCTTTTCCATCTACAACTGGATGTTCCGCTCCTTGTAGTGGAGGAGAAATAATTTAGTTTCAAATAAGTGCTGTTTTTTCTTTTAAATATTTTTCAATTTCTAACTTAAGATCTTTTTCCTTATCTTTAAAAAAGTGATTTGCGCCTTTGATTTTTGAAAAAATTACCTCAACACCTTTTTGACTTTTTATTC
Source organism: uncultured Pelagibacteraceae bacterium (assembly GCA_902596745.1). Taxonomy (GTDB): domain Bacteria; phylum Pseudomonadota; class Alphaproteobacteria; order Pelagibacterales; family Pelagibacteraceae; genus Pelagilacustribacter. The sequence continues at coordinate 28,846 of CACJUZ010000001.1, forward strand.
TATTATCTAACTCATTAATACTTTCTTTAGTTACTAACTCATCATTATCACTATAAACTACTTGCCCAGAGGTTGGACAAGGAGCTAAAAAAGAAAAATCATAAACATTTGGTTGTGGAGATACTGCTATAAAATTGTTTACTTCAGGACGCCTCATAATTAGTTGCATGCAAATTAAAGCACCGAAAGAAAAACCGGATACCCAACACTGACTGTAATCCATATTTTCTCTTTCAATCCAGTCAAGAGCTGCAGCTGCATCAGAAAGTTCACCTTGACCATTGTCAAATACACCATCACTTTTTCCGACTCCTCTAAAATTAATTTTGATTACAGAGAATCCATTTTCTAAGAAAATATTATACATTAATTGAACTATCCTATTATTCATTGTTCCACCATACTGTGGATGAGGTTGAAGTACTATTGCCACTGGTGAACCAAATTTAGGATTTTTATAATATTTACCTTCCAATCTTCCCGCTGGACCAGGTATAAAAATTTCTAAACTTTTTTGTTTCATATAGTAATGATAATTAGTTTCAATAAAAGATTAGACTTATAGCATGTTTTTATGCGTCAAATATCTTTTTTTAAATCATAGTAAAATAGTAGGAATTAACACAAAACTGTTGTAAAACAAGCCGAATTTATGAGATTAACAACTAAAGGCAGATATGCAGTGATGGCAATGGCTGATCTTGCATCTTATTCAAAGAATAAACCAGTAAGTTTGTCTGAAATTTCAAAAAGACAAAACATTTCTTTAGCATATTTAGAGCAACTATTTATTCATTTAAAAGAGGACAAACTAGTAAAAAGTGTACGAGGTGTCAAAGGCGGATATGCTTTAGAAAAGCCTGCAGCCGAAATTAAACTTTCAAATATTTTTCATGCAGTAAATGAAGAAGTTAAAACTCTTAATTGTAAGAAAGATTCTAAGAGAGGATGTAATAATAAATCTATCAAATGCATAACACATAACCTTTGGGATAAATTAGACAATCATATTAATGGATTTTTTGAAAATATAAAATTGGAGGAGTTGATCAAAAGATAATGAGCGATAAAATTATAGATACTAATAAAGAGTATAAATACGGATTTACAACTGATATTGAGAGCTTTAAAGCTCCCAAAGGTTTAAGTGAAGAAACAATTAAATTTATTTCAAAAGAAAAAAAGGAACCTAAATGGTTATTAGATTGGAGACTGAAAGCTTATAAAAGATTAAAGTCGTTAAAGGAACCTAATTGGCAAAAACCAAAATATCCTAAAATAGATTATCAGGATCTTTATTACTATTCAGCTCCTAAAAGTACAAAAGACAAGCCAAAAAGTTTAGCAGAAGTTGATCCAAAACTTATTGAAACTTACAAAAAACTTGGTATTCCTTTAGATGAACAAAAAAGACTAAGTGGAGTAGCAGTTGATGCTGTTTTTGATTCAGTATCTGTAGCAACTACTTTTAAAGGCGAGCTTACAAAAAAAGGTATTATTTTTTGTTCTATTTCTGAAGCTATACAAAAACATCCTGATCTAGTGAAGAAATATTTGGGATCAGTTATTCCTTTAACAGATCATTATTTTGCAACATTAAACTCCGCAGTATTTACTGATGGTTCATTTGTATACATACCACCAAACGTAAGATGTCCAATGGAGCTATCTACTTACTTTAGAATTAATGCTTCACAAACTGGACAATTTGAAAGAACATTAATTATTGCGGACAAAGGCAGTTATGTGAGTTATTTAGAAGGCTGCACCGCACCTATGAGAGATGAAAATCAATTACATGCTGCTAATGTAGAACTTGTAGCCCTAGATGATGCTGAAATTAAATACTCAACAGTGCAAAATTGGTACCCAGGAGATGAGCAAGGCAAAGGAGGAATTTATAATTTTGTAACAAAAAGAGGAGCTTGTCGAGGAAAGAATTCAAAAATTTCGTGGACTCAGGTTGAAACAGGTTCAGCTATAACATGGAAATATCCCAGCTGTATTTTGCAAGGAGATAATTCTGTTGGAGAATTTTATTCAATAGCGATTACCAACAATTACCAAAAAGCAGATACTGGCACAAAAATGGTCCATTTAGGAAAAAATACAAAAAGTAAAATTATTTCTAAAGGAATTTCAGCTGGTAAAGCAGACAACACTTATAGAGGACTAGTTGATATTAATAAAAAAGCAATAAATTCGAGAAATTATACTCAGTGTGACTCTCTTTTAATGGGAAACAAATGTGGAGCTCACACGGTTCCATACATTAAAAATAAAAATTCATCTTCAACGATTGAGCATGAAGCTACAACTTCAAAAATAAACGAGGAACAGCTTTTTTATTGTAATCAAAGAGGTTTAAACCAAGAAGAGGCAGTAAGTTTAATCGTTAATGGTTTTTGTAAAGAGGTTTTACAACAGTTGCCTATGGAATTCGCGGTAGAAGCTCAAAAGTTAGTCTCAATAAGTTTAGAGGGAAGCGTTGGATAATGTTAGAAATTAAAAATTTAAAAGCAGAAATTAACAACAAAAAAATTATCAAAGGTCTCAACCTTAAAATAAGTCAAGGTGAAGTTCATGCTATTATGGGCCCAAATGGATCGGGCAAAAGTACGTTAGCCAATATTTTATCTGGTAAACCTGGATATGATATTTCGGGGGATATAAAATATGAAGGGGAAGATTTAACTCAAATTTCAATAGAAGAGCGGGCTCAAAAAGGCATGTTCTTAGCTTTTCAATATCCTACAGAAATACCAGGTGTTAATACTAATAACTTTTTAAGAACATCGCTAAATTCAATTAGAAAAGCGAAAGGTCATAAAGATATAGATGCCATAAGTTTTTTAAAAATCGTAAAAGAAAAAGCCAAAGAACTAAGTATTGACGAAAAATTTTTATCAAGACATTTAAATGTTGGATTTTCAGGTGGAGAAAAGAAGAAGAACGAAATCCTTCAATTAAAAATATTAGAACCAAAACTTGCAATTTTAGACGAAACTGACTCGGGTCTAGATATTGATGCATTGAAAATTGTTGCAGATGGTGTCAATTCCTACAAAAATAAAAATAATTCTTTTTTAATTATTACTCACTATCAAAGACTTTTGAATTTTATTAAACCTGATTTTATACATGTATTGTCAGCAGGAAAAATTATAAAAACTGGTTCTAAAGAACTTGGTGAAGAACTGGAAAAAACTGGGTACACAAATCTAATTTAATTATGGAATTAAATTTTAAAATTAAAGATAAATCGGATGAAAGTCTCAAACTAAGAGAGGCAAACTTATCTACTTTTAAAAAAAAAGGTTTTCCTAATAAAAAAGAAGAGGATTGGAAGTTTACTGATTTAGAAAAAGTTTTAAGCGAAAATTTTAAAGAACTGCATAATAAGCAAATTGATAATAAAAAACCAAGTATTCAAGATTTAAAAATAAGTCATAATTCAATAACACTAGTTAACGGAAAATTAGAGTCTTTTGATTTTAAATCTGAAAATTTAAAAGATGAAAATTATTTTAAAGTAAATGAATTTCATCTTGATCAGCATTTGAATTTTGCAAATGAATTAAAAGATAACCAAATGCAAAATCTTAATACCGCATTACACGAAGGTGGATTTTACTTAAATATTAAATCAGATTATAAATTTAAATACCCTATAGTAATTTATAACTATTTTACTGGAGTTTTAAAAAATAAAATAATTAATAACTCAGAGACTATTACTATGTCAAAGAACTCTGATGCTACAATAATAGAATATTTAATAGATGAGTCAGAAGGTAATTTTTTTAAAAACACATTTAAATATATTAATCTAGAAGAAAATGCTTCTCTTAACTATTATTTCATAAATAAAAACGAAAGTAATAATTTTTTTTATGAATTTTCAAAAGTTGAGTTATTGAAAAATTCAAATTTTAAAAAATATTTATTCTCATCCGGTATGAAATTCGGAAAATTTGAAAGCAATATAAAACTAAATGGAATGAATTCTTGTGGCGAGGTCTATTCAGGATTATTTTTAGGAATTAACAACCATCAAGAAATTAAAACAAATATTCAACATTTAAAACCAAATTGCCAAAGTCATCAAGATATTAAAAACGTTCTTGCTGCAGGTAGCAAAGGAGTGTTTCAAGGTAAAGTCTTTGTAGATAGTATAGCACAAAAAACTAACGCTTATCAATTAAGCAAGGGTCTACTGCTTGATGAAGAGTCCGAATTTAGCACGAAGCCTGAACTTGAAATTTATGCTGACGATGTAAAATGTTCTCACGGATCAACTTCAGGAAATATCGATAAAGAAGCTTTATTTTATTTAAAAGCAAGAGGAATAAAGGAAAAAGAAGCTATAAAAATGATTATAAAAGGATTTTTAGAGAGTGTTCTAGAAAAAATTAAAGATAAAGACATAACAGATATTTTATTAAACCATTTTAATAAGCATATAAAATATGAATATAGATCAAATTAAAAATAATTTTCCAATATTCAAAAAAAAGATAAATAATAAACCTTTAGTTTATTTAGATAGCGCTAATTCTTCTCAAAAACCTAAATCTGTTATTGATAGAATGTCCTACTTCTATGAGAACGAATTTTCAAATGTTGGTAGAAGTGTTCATTCATTAGCTGTTACTGCAACAAATAGATTTGAAGAAACTAGAGATCTTGTAAAAAAATTTATAAATGCAAAGCATAGGGAAGAGATAATATTCACTAAGGGTGCTACAGAAGGAATAAATTTAGTAGCAAATTCCTTCGGAGAAAAATATATTAATGAGGGAGACGAGATTATTCTTACAGAATTAGAGCATCACTCGAATTATGTTCCTTGGCATTATTTAAGAAATAAAAAAAAGGCAGTAATAAAATTCGCAAAAATTAATGAAAATCTTGAAATACAAATAGATGAAATAAAAAAATTAATTACGAATAAAACCAAGATAATAGCTATTACTCATATATCAAATGTAACAGGTGGAATAACTCCTTTAAAAGAAATTATTGATCTTGCTTCATCAAAAAAAATTCCTGTTTTGGTAGATGGAACTCAAGGCGCCCCCCACTTAAAATTAGATATGCAAAAATTAGGATGTGATTTTTATGTAATATCTTGCCATAAGTTATACGGACCTAATGGACTAGGAATTCTTTATGGAAAGAAAAAATGGTTAGATGAAATGCCTCCTTATCAAGGTGGTGGAGGAATGATAAATGAGGTAAAAAAAGAAAATATTACGTTTGCTGAAAGTCCAACAAAATTTGAAGCTGGCACAATGCAAACTGCTGAAGTAGTTGCGTTCAGTGAGTCAATAAAACTTATTGAAAAAATTGGTTTAGATAAAATCTCTGAAAATGAAAATGATGTTCTTAGATATGGGATAGATAAAATAAGAAAAAATAATTCAATAAATTTAGTCGGTGATCCAAAAAATAAAGCTTCTGTGATAACATTTACTTTAAAAGGAATTCACCCGCATGACATTGCAACAATTCTTGATGATGATGGAGTTGCTATAAGAGCTGGGCATCATTGTTGTCAAATATTACATGAAAAAATTGGCATGTCTGCTACTGCTAGAGCCTCAATAGGACTATATAATACAAAAGAAGATATTGATATTTTAATTAGTGCAATAGAAAAATGTAAAAAGGTTTTTAAAATATAATGGAATTAAAAGAGTTATATCAAGAAATAATTTTGGATCATGGAAAAAATCCAAGAAACTTCGGCAAATGTAAAGATTTCACCAGTGATGCAAAAGGCCACAATCCCCTTTGTGGTGACAAGGTTCATATTTATGCCCAATTGGACAAAAACAAAAAAATTTTAGATCTTAGTTTTGAAGGTGAAGGTTGTGCAATTTCTTTAGCTTCAGCTTCTATTTTAACGGATATTTTGAAAGGCAAAGATTTAAATTTAGCTAAAGCCATTACTGATAATTTTTTGAACTTAATTAAAGAAAATAAATCAATAACGTTAAATAGTTTAAACGAAGATCAAAAGACAACTTTGATGTCACTATCAGGAGTGAAAGATTTCCCAATGAGAGTTAAGTGCGCAACAATGGCTTGGCATACACTATCTTCAGTTTTGGAGAAAAAATAATGAAAATTAAAGAAAAAATAATTGCTGAAATTAAAAAAGTTTATGACCCTGAAATACCGGTAAATATTTATGATTTAGGTTTAATCTACAATATTGAGGTCAAAAATGAGAACGAAGCTTACATTGAAATGACATTAACAAGTCCAAACTGTCCAGTAGCTGACAGTTTACCTAAGATGGTAAAAGAAAATATCAATTCCATAGAGGAAATAAAGAAAGTAGATTTAAAATTAGTCTGGAGTCCTCCTTGGACAAAAGATATGATGAGCGAAGAGGCAAAATTAGAATTAAATTTATGAACGAACAAATAATTAAATTATCTGATACTGCAGCAGCTAGAATCAAAGAAATTATGTCTAACGCAGATAATAAAACCATTGGTGTCAGAATTGGAGTAAAATCTGGAGGATGCGCCGGCATGAGCTACTCTATGGAATATGCTAAAGATAAAAAAGCAAATGACGAAGTTATTGAGGATAAAGGAGTAAAAGTATTTATCGATCCTGCAGCTATTATTTATCTTCTAGGCACAGAGATGGACTATAAAAAAGAAAAGTTTTCATCTCAATTTGTATTTAAGAATCCTAATGAAACTGAAAGATGTGGGTGCGGAGAGTCTTTTAAAGTATAACTTTTATTGACTATAATACATTTCAAACTCAATTGGATGAGGAGTATGCTCAAATTTGTAAATCTCTTGGAATTTTAAATCTATGTAAGCATCTATTTGATCATCTGTAAAAACCCCGCCTTGAGTTAAAAACTTTCTATCTTTATCTAAACTTTCCATCGCTTCTCTCAAAGAACCACAAACAGTAGGGAGTTTTTTTACTTCGTCTTCTCCTAGAGTATAAAGATCTTTATCAAAAGCTTTTCCAGGATCTATTTTGTTTTTTATTCCATCTAGTCCGGCCATTAACATTGAAGCAAAAGTTAAGTATGGGTTTCCAGCGGCATCTGGAAATCTTATTTCCATTCTTGCTGCTTTAGGACTCATTGTTATTGGTATTCTGCAAGATGCTGATCTATTTCTTGCGGAGTATGCTAAAATTACTGGGGCCTCAAAACCTGGGATTAATCTTTTATAACTATTTGTTGTAGCATTAGAAAAAGCGTTGATAGCCTTGGCGTGTTTTAGTATTCCTCCAATATAATGTAAAGCTGTTTTTGAAAGACCAGCATACTCTTTACCCATAAACAATGGAGTGCTGCCTTTCCAAATTGATTGATGACAGTGCATACCGGAACCATTATCGCCCTTTACAGGTTTTGGCATAAATGTTGCAGATTTACCAAATGAGTTTGTAACCATTAAAACTGCGTATTTGTATAATTGAACATTGTCTGCCATGTCTGTCAAAGTACCAAAATACATTCCTAATTCATGTTGTGAAGGAGCAACTTCGTGGTGGTGCTTCTCAACTTTTACTCCCATATCTTTTAAAGCTTTTAAATATTCACTTCTCATATCTTGAGCACTATCAACAGGTGGAACAGGAAAATAACCACCTTTAATACCAGGTCTATGGCCAAGGTTGCCATTTTCATATTTTTTACCAGTGTTATAAGGACCTTCAGAACTGTCTATAGAAAAACTTGTTTCATTCATCTCATTTTTAAACCTTACATCATCAAAGACGAAAAATTCTGGTTCAGGACCAAAATAAGCTTTATCTCCAATACCTGTTGTCTTCAAATATGCTTCAGCTTTTTTTGCTGTACCTCTTGGATCACGACCGTAGGGGTCTTTTTTAACAGCGTCCATGATATCGCAAAAAATATTTAAGGTAGTGTGAGAGTTAAATGGGTCTAAAATAGGTCTAGACAAATCAGGTTTTAAAATCATATCTGACTCATTAATTGCTTTCCAACCAGCTATTGATGAACCATCAAAAAATACACCTTTTTCCAGCATCTCCTCGTCCACCACAGAACTATCCATTGTAAGATGTTGTAGTTTACCTCTTGGGTCAGTGAACCTAAGGTCAACGTACTCAACCTCTTTGTCGCTCATTAATTTTTTTATTTTACTAGCACTCATAATTTGAAATTACTTAACAGAATATAGTTATAGAATAACCTCTAATAAAATGATATCAGCTATGCATTTACAGCATCAGTACAATTATTAATTGCATAATATGAGAGAAGCCAACACATTTGATTTGTCTTTATTGATTTTGCTAGCAGTAATTTGGGGTTCTGCTTTCTTTAATATAAAGATTGCTACTTATTCTTATGACCCTTTTACCTTAGCTTTAGTAAGAGTGGTTTTTGCAAGCATACCTTTATTAATTTTATGTAAATTAATGAAAATTAAAATTGAAGCTTTTGGTAAGTTTTGGAGACTATATGCTTTGATAGGTTTATGTAATATTGCAATACCTTTTGTTTTAATTGCTATTGGGACTGCAAAAATTAATAGTTATCTAGCAGCAATTTTAATGAGCACAACACCGTTGAGTGGGTCTATTTTAGCTCATTTCTTTTTAAAGGACGAAAAATTGTCAATACCTAAGTCTTTAGGAGTTATTATTGGATTTAGTGGAATAGTATTATTATTTTTTGACAAAGTAATAATTAATAGCGAAAACTATATTTATGCTTTAATTACGATTGTAGGTTCAACTTTCTACTGTATAGGTGGATTGCTTACATTAAAATTAAAGGATAAGAAAAATGAGAACGTTACAACTTCAACAACACTATGGTCCGTAATTTTTTTACTCCCATTCTCTTTTATCTTTGAAGCACCATGGAGTTCAAATCCATCAATAGCCTCTACACTATCTTTATTGTACTTAGGAGTAGTTGCTACCGGATTAGCTTGGCTTATTAGATTTAGAATTTTGACAGTAAACGGCTTGGTTTTTCAAACACAAGTAGCATATTTAATTCCTATTTTTGGAATAATTTTTGGATATTTTATAATGGATGAAATAATTACATGGAGAGTTTTAATATCATTGGTTATAATTCTTACAGGGATTTTTATATTTAAAAAAAATAACAAAGGATAAAATATTGATGCAGGGCGAGTCACTAGAATTTAGCTTATTATCTATTTTTTCGTTTCTTAGTTTTTTTACCTTTTTTGTGATTCAAAAATTATCTAATAAATTACTTGGAGGATCACTTTTTGATAACGATTTTGAAAAACCTCAAGCTTTTCATCGAAATGAAACCCCACGAAGCGGGGGTTTAGCAAGTATTATATCTTTCTTTATATTCGTTTTATTAAATAATCTTTTATTTTCAACTTTATACTTGGATTATTTGGTACTTGGTTTAGGCCTTTTCCTTATAGGTTTTCTGGATGATATTAAAATTAGATTTAGTCCAAAAGCAAGACTTATATTAATGACTTTTTTCCTTTTAATATTTGTAAAAATTTTTTCAATCCAAATAAATCAAATAGATTTAATTTTTTTAAATAAATTACTTTCATTAAATATAATATATATCTTTTTTATAGTTTTATGTTTTCTTTTCATAATAAACGGCTCTAATTTAATTGACGGCTTTAATGGTCTGTTAGCTTTCCAATTAATTATAATTAATTCATTACTATTGTATATTAATATAGAAAATGAGTTTCAATCTCTTTCTATATTAATTACAGCTCAGATAATAATTTTATTGATATTTTTATTATTTAATTTTCCCTCTGCAAAAATTTTTATGGGTGATGGAGGAGCCTATCTTTTTGGAACTTTTACAGCATTAAATGTAATTGAAACAAATAACCTTAATCCTAATATTTCATCTTTTTTTTATTGCATTATATTATTTTATTTATTTTTTGAGGTTTTCTTCTCATTTTTTAGAAAATTGATTCAAAAAAAATCACCTATCAAACCAGATAGTAGACATTTGCATATGTTGTCCTATAAAATTTTAATTATTAAAAATCCAGGTAAAGACTGTAACTATTTAAATACTATATTTATAAATTCTATATATTGCGCACTTGTTTTACCAAGTATATTGGTTAAAGAAAGTGGAACGCTATGTAAGTACTGGTTTTTTTGCTTAATAATTATTTATTTATTTACTTATTTCAGACTTAATAGTTTTGTAAAAAAAAAAATTGATATATAAACACTTAAACTAATGTGGGCAAGTGGCGGAATTGGTATACGCGCTAGTCTTAGGAACTAGTGCCGCAAGGCTTAAGAGTTCGAGTCTCTTCTTGCCCACCAAAAAATTATGAAGGTACAAGTACAGTCAAAAAAGGGTTTAAAAACAACTTTGTCAATAATTGTTGATAAAGAAGAGATTAAAAAAAAACTAGACATAAGACTTATTGAATTACAAAATGAAATAGATCTTAAAGGTTTCCGTAAAGGAAAAGTACCACCATTAGTCATAAAAAATCAATTTGGCAAAGCAATATATGGAGAAGTAATAGATAAAGTTTTAAAAGAAAGCACTGCAAAAGCAATTCAAGACAAAAAACTTAAGATTGCTAGCCAACCTAAAATTGATCTTAAAACTTTTGGAGAAGGTAAAGACTTAAATTTTGAATTACAATTAGATTTATTGCCAGAAATAAAATTACAATCGCTTGAAAAATTTAAGGCTACGGATTATTCAATAAAAGTAAGTAAAGATGTATTAGATGAAAGATTAAACAATTTAAAAAATGAATATAAATCTTTTGAAGATAAAAAAAATAGTTCTAAGTCTGAATTGGGTGATCAGGTAGTATTTAATTATCACGCTACCGTTGATGACAAAGAATTTGAAGGTGGCAAAGGTGAGGGTGTTGCAATAGAGCTTGGAAAAGATTTATTCTTACAAGGTTTTGATAAACAATTAGTCGGTGTACAAAAAAACGATAATAAAAAAATTACCTCTATTTTACCCCAAAACCATCCTAAAAAAGAACTCGCAAATAAAAAAGCAATTTTTCAGTGTAAAATTATAAACGTAAAAAGTCCTAAAAAAAATAATCTTGACGATGAATTTGCAAAAAAAATAGGAGCTAAAGATTTGACAGATTTGAAAGAAAAAGTAAAAAATCAAATTACAAACCAATATAATATCGCTTTAAAATCAATTATAAAAAATGAAATATTAGATCAATTAGAAAAAACTCATATATTTGACGTACCACAAAACTTGATTGAAAATGAAATTAAATCCATTCCAAATAATCCAAACACAAATAATGAAAACAAGAGTTCTAAAGCGGCTGAAAAAAGAATTAGAAAGGGTTTAATTTTAAATGAGTATGGTGAAAGAAACAATATAAAGATTACAGAAGATGAAATAAAAAATGAAATTCAAAAACAAGTAAAAAGCATGCCTGGCCAAGAAAAGTTTGTTTTTGAATATTATCAAAAAAATCCTTCAGCTACTCAGCATTTACAAAGCACACTATACGAAGAAAAAATTATAAATTTTATTAAATCTAAAATAAAGTTACAAAAAAAAGAATTGACGATCAATGAAGCTGAAAAAATGATTACAAGTTTGAATGAAAATAATAAACCAAAAGCAAGTTCAGACGTAAAAAAGAAAGAAACTAAACTAAAAAAACCAAAAAAAATTAGCAAAAAGTAACTAATAGTTGTATAAAACAAAATTATGAGTCGCGATATCGAAGAAAAAATGAACAATTTAATTCCAATGGTTGTTGAACAATCAAGCAAGGGTGAAAGAGCCTATGATATATATTCTCGACTTTTAAAAGAGAGAATAGTTTTTTTAGTTGGACCAGTAAATGACAATGTTGCTTCATTAGTAACTGCACAATTACTATTTTTAGAGTCTGAAAATCCAAATAAAGAAATAAGTTTTTATATAAATAGCCCCGGAGGACTTGTTACATCTGGCCTAGGTATTTATGACACTATGCAATATATAAATTCACCTGTTTCAACTTTATGTATAGGTCAAGCTTCTTCTATGGGATCTTTTTTATTATCAGCAGGAGCAAAAGGAAAAAGATATTCACTTCCAAATTCTCGAATAATGGTTCATCAACCTTCTGCAGGATTTCAAGGTCAAGCTACAGATATACAAATTCATGCTAAAGAGATACAATCACTTAAAAACAGACTTAATACAATTTATTCTAAGCATACTGGAAAGTCTGTAGAAGAAATTTCTAAGGCCTTGGAAAGAGATAATTTTATGACACCAGAAGAAGCAAAAAAATTTGGATTGATTGACTCTGTTGTGGAAAAAAGAAAATAACACACAATATATAGCTCAAATTTCAACTTGGACTTGATAAGGATTAGTTTCAACTTTATTATCAATTTATTGATTCGTTATGAGTGATAAAAATAATAAAAATATATTGTATTGTTCTTTTTGCGGCAAAAGTCAGCATGAAGTAAGAAAACTAATTGCAGGTCCTACTGTTTTTATCTGTGATGAGTGTGTTGAACTTTGTATGGATATCATTAAAGAGGAAAATAAAAGTTCTCTTATTAAGCACCAAGATGGTGTTCCAACACCAAAAGAAATTTGTAGTGTCCTTGATGATTACGTAATTGGACAAAAAAAAGCAAAAGAAGTTTTATCAGTTGCAGTGCACAATCACTACAAAAGACTTAATCATGAAGTAAAAAATAATAAAGACGTGGAATTGTCAAAGTCTAACATTTTATTAGTTGGCCCTACGGGTTGTGGTAAAACTTTGTTAGCTCAGACATTAGCAAAAATACTTGATGTGCCTTTTACAATGGCCGATGCTACAACACTTACTGAAGCTGGTTATGTAGGTGAAGATGTAGAAAATATTATACTTAAACTATTACAGGCAGCAGATTACAATGTCGAAAAAGCTCAACGTGGAATAGTGTATATTGATGAAGTAGACAAAATTAGTAGAAAATCTGAAAACCCATCAATAACAAGAGATGTTTCAGGTGAAGGTGTTCAACAAGCATTACTTAAAATTATGGAAGGAACAATTGCTAGTGTTCCCCCACAAGGTGGACGAAAACATCCTCAACAAGAATTTTTACAAGTAGATACAACGAATATTTTATTTATTTGTGGAGGGGCATTTGCAGGCTTAGATAAAATAATTGATAGTAGAGGCAAAGGAAGCTCAATAGGATTTGGTGCTAAGGTAAAAAGTTATAAAGAATTACCATTATCTGAATTAATGAAATCTCTTGAGCCAGAAGATTTAATTAAATACGGGTTAATTCCTGAGTTCATTGGAAGAATGCCAATAATCGCTACTTTAGATGAGCTAAATGAATCGTCTTTAATAAAAATACTTAAAGAACCTAAAAATTCTTTAATTAAACAATATAAAAGATTATTTGAATTTGAAAATGTAGAACTTGAATTTCAAGAGGACGCAGTTCTCGAAATAGCAAAAAAAGCTATAAAGAAAAAAACTGGTGCTAGAGGACTAAGATCTATATTAGAGAACATATTGTTGAAAACTATGTTTGAATTACCAGATAAAGAGGATGTTTTGAAAGTGACTATTGATAAATCATCAGCAAAAGGTGATAGTGACCCAATTATCACTTATGGAAAAAAACAATCAACATCAGTAGCATAAGTTAATTTGTTCCTTGAAATTTTCTATAAAATTATCATATAAAGATATATGGACGTTACATATACAAAACCTCTTTTACCTCTAAGAGACATAGTCATCTTCCCATCAATTGTGGTACCTTTGTTTGTAGGTAGGGAGAAATCAATCAAAGCTTTACAAGAAGCTATGAAAACAGATAAATCAATTATTCTTGTAGCTCAAAAAAACTCAGAAACTGATGATCCGACAGAAAAAGATTTATTTTCTTTCGGATGTTTAAGTAAAGTACTACAACTTTTGAAATTACCCGATGGCACAGTAAAGGTTTTAGTAGAGGGACAAAAAAGAGTAAAAATTAATAAAATAAAAAATGAGTCTAGTTTTTTAAAATGTGACGTAGAGATTGCTGAAGACATTAATATTTCAACAGATTTAGATGTTTATGCCCAAGGACTAGTAAAAAGATTCGAAAAATTAATTGTTTTAAATAAAAAAGATTTTAATGAAAATTTAAATATAATTAAAAATTCAAAAGATGCAAAAATAATAGCTGATAATATAGCAGCAAATTTAAATATAAAAATTTTCCAAAAACAAGAAATTCTTGAAATGAGAGATTTAAGAAAAAGATTAGAAAAAATTTATGAAATAGTAAACAAAGAAACAAGCGTAATATCTGTTGAAAAGAAAATCCGTGGAAGAGTTAAAAATCAGATGGAGAAAACTCAAAGAGAATATTATTTGAATGAGCAACTTAAAGCTATTCAAAAAGAACTTGGAGAAATAGATGAAGGCAAAGATGAAATTGCTAATTTATCCAAAGCAATTACTAAAGCTAAAATGCCGAAGGCTGCTCAAGAAAAATGCTTTTCAGAATTGAAAAAACTTAAGTCGATGAGTCCTATGTCTGCGGAGGCAACAGTCGTAAGAAACTATCTTGATTGGATGACTGATCTACCTTGGTCAGAAAAAACAAAAATAAATACTGACTTGAATTCAGCACAAAAAATTCTTGATGAGGATCATTACGGCTTAGAAAAAGTTAAAGAGAGAATAATTGAATTTTTGGCTGTTCAAAAAAGAATTCAAAAAATGAAAGGACCAATTCTATGTCTGGTTGGCCCTCCTGGAGTTGGTAAAACTTCCTTAGGAAAATCAATTGCAAAAGCAACAAATAGAAAATTCATAAGAATTTCATTAGGAGGAATAAGAGATGAAGCAGAAATAAGAGGTCATAGAAGAACCTATATAGGTTCTTTGCCCGGTAAAATAATTCAGATGATGAAAAAAGCTGGAAGTAGAAATCCTTTGTTCTTATTAGATGAAATTGATAAAGTTGGAAATGATTACAGAGGAGATCCCTCTTCAGCTTTATTGGAAGCATTAGATCCTGAACAAAACAAAGAATTTAACGATCATTATTTAGAAGTTGATTATGATCTCTCAGATGTGATGTTTGTGACTACGGCAAATACTCTTAATATTCTTCCTCCACTTTTAGATAGAATGGAAGTAATTAGGATTTCAGGTTATACGGAGGATGAGAAGGTAAACATATCTCAAAAATATTTAATTCCAAAACAAAGTACAAATAATGGTCTTAAAAAAGATGAATGGGAACTAAGTGAAGATATAAATAGAAAAATAATAAGAAACTACACTAGGGAGTCTGGAGTAAGAAACTTAGAAAGAGAGATAGCTAAAATTGCTAGGAAATTAGTTAAAAAAATAGATGCTAAAGAAAAAGTAAATACATCGTTAAATGAGAAAGACTTAAATAATTTTCTAGGTGTTCAAAAATTTAAATATGGTGAGATAGAGGAAGAAAATAGAATTGGAGTCGTAACAGGATTAGCTTGGACAGAGGTTGGAGGTGAAATTTTAAAAATTGAATCAGCAGTAATGCCAGGTAAAGGGAAAATGCAAATTACTGGTAAACTTGGTGAAGTAATGCAAGAGTCAGTTAAAGCAGCGAAGTCTTATATTAGATCTAAAAGTCTAGAATTTGGAATTATACCTCCTGTATTTGATAAAAAAGATTTCCATATACATGTTCCTGAGGGAGCAACACCGAAGGACGGACCATCTGCAGGAATAGCTATGGTCACATCTATTGTTTCAGCAATAACTGAAATTCCAGTTGATAAAAAAGTTGCAATGACAGGCGAAGTTACACTTAGAGGATTAGTTTTACCAATAGGTGGACTTAAAGAAAAACTTTTAGCAGCACACAGGGCTGGGATCAAAAAGGTTTTGATACCTATAGAGAATAAAAAAGACCTAACTGAGGTACCTGACTCAATTAAAAAAAATATGGATATAATAGCTGTTAAAAATGTTGATGAGGTTTTAAAAATTGCTTTAACAAAAAATCTTAAAAGGGTAGATTGGGTAGAAGTAGAGCAATTACCAAAAAATAAAACCAAAGAAGAGTCAAAAGCACCAATTAATTAAGCATTTATATTAAGATTATTGTTTATAAATAATATTTAGAGTAGATTTAGTTTTCATGGGAAAGAAAATTATCATCACTGGTGGCTTAGGTTATATAGGCACCGAGTTATGTAAAATATATTCAGGATATAGCTGGAATGATGAAATTACCGTAATTGATAATAGGTTTGTATCAGAAAGAGTAAACCAATTACGTAACTGGAATATTAATTTTGTTCAAGGTGATATTTTAGACAAAGATTTAATAAATCATTATTGCTGTAATGCAGATATAATTCATCATTTAGCTGGTATCACAAAAGTTCCAAGAGTTAAAAGTGAAAGCAATGACAGAGAAGATAAAGAAATCAAACTTATTGCTGAACAAGGAACACAAAATATTTTAGACTCTATGTCTGAAAAATGTAAAATAATTTTGCCTTCAACCCATGTAGTATACGAAGGAATTAATATAGTTAAAAAAGATATATCAGAAGATGAGGTTACTTCTCCGATATTATCCTACGCAAAATCAAAAGATTATAATGAAAAACAATTAAAAACTTCTGGAAAAAATTATGTGATATTAAGACTTGGCTCAGTATATGGATACTCAGGCGACACTATGAGAATTGATATTATGCCAAACTTATTTTCAAAAATAGCTTCTCAAAACGGGGTTTTAAAATTATTTTCAGGAGGAAAACAAATAAAAAGTTTAGTCCCTTTAATAGATGTAGCAAGATGTTTTAAATTTATAGAGGAGAGAAAAGATATTAACAAAGAGCTATTTAATTTAACTAAAGATACTATAACTGTCAAAGAGGTCGCTGAAATTTGTAAAAAATATAACCCTAAAGTAAGTTTAAGAGAAACAAATGATGAGATACCAAATCTTGGTTTTTCTTTATCAAACAAAAAGATAAAAAATAAAGGATTTAGATTTCTTTATAACTTAGATGAAAGTGTTAAAGAAATGATAGCTAAGTGGTCAAGCCAAAATTTAGTAAAAGATCTAGAATATATTAAAACTGGTCAAAATGAACTCGTAGATCAAAGAGGAAAAATAAGCAATCATGAACTTACTGAACCAATCAATTTGATAGGATTAATAAATTCAAAAAAAGGAACTTTAAGAGCAAATCATTACCACCCGCAACAAGAACAGAAATGCTTATTTACAAAAGGTCAAATTATTGAAGTATTTCAAGATATAATAAATCCTGGATCACTAAAAATGACTCAAGTTGTTAACGAGGGAGAATTATCAATCATAAAACCAAATGTCGCTCATACAATGGTATTTACAAAAGATTCAACTTTTTTAAATTTAGTAAGAGGAGAAAGAGAGCATGATAACTATGGAATTACTCACACAGTCAAGCATGTATTTGTAGAAGAGCAAGAAAAAAAAATGTTAATGAAAAATTATAAATTCGAATGCAGGTCTTGTGGAAATACTAAATTAAAAAGAGTTGTATCTTTAGGTTATCAACCTTTAGCAAATAATTTATTAAAAAGTAAAAATGAAAAAAGTGAACTATACCCATTAGAAATGAATTATTGTGGAAAATGTCATAATTGCCAGCTATCAGTATCTGTAGATCCAAAAAAAATGTTTTCAAATTATTTATATACATCTTCTACTTCAAAAGTTTTTAGAAATCATTTTGTTAAAGCAGCTCAAAAATATATTAAAGTATTTAAACTCAAATCAAAAAAATCCTATATTATTGATGTAGGAAGTAATGATGGAGTTGCACTTAAGCCTTTTAAGGACTTAAACTATAAAAATATTTTAGGAGTAGAACCAGCAAAAAATTTAGCAAAAATTGCAAATAAAAATAAAATTAAAACTTTTAATGGTTTTTTAAATAAAAAAAACTTAAAAAAAATTAAAAAGGGTGCAAATTTAATTTTAGCTTCAAATGTATTTGCACACTCTGATGATCTACAAGAAATGGCTGAATGTATGCTTAAATTATTAGATAAAAATGGAACTATAATTATCGAAGTTCAATATTTATTAAATACGTTAAAAGATTTAACTTTTGATAATATTTATCATGAACACTATAATTATTGGTCATTAACGTCTTTAGATAATTTTTTTTCAAGATTAAAAGCAAAAATTTATCGGTCTGAGAGAGTAGAAACGCACGGTGGCTCAATAAGAATATACGTTTCAAAAGATAAAAATAAAAAAGTTGAAAAAAATGTAAAAGAATTAATAAAAGCCGAGAATAAATTTGGAATTAAAAAATTTGAAACATATAAAAAATTTGGTGAAAAAGTATATAAAATAAGAGAAAATATTTTAAAAAATATAAATGAGATAAAAAAAAAACATAAAAAAATTATTGGTTACGGAGCTCCAGCCAAGGCCACAACTGCACTTAATTTCTATGGTATTTCTAATCAAATTGATTTCATTGTTGAAGATAATTCATTGAAACATAACAAATATATTCCTGGAGTAAAAATACCAATAAAAAGTAAGAAAAGTATTAAAAATGATAATAACGTAATGATAGTATTAGCTTGGAATTTCTTTAAAGATATAAAAAAAAATAACTTAAAATTATCAAAAAATTTTATAAATATTAAAGATCTAGAAAATTAATTTAAGTTTAAAGCATCTTTTAACAATATTATAAAATTGTTTATATTTTCAAATAAATATTCTATGTAAATTTCTGTAAACGGAAAATTAAAGATCAAGACTTCTTTTGTTAGGTTTAAAACACCTAATAAAAACAACGTAAACACTATAAATAAAATTAAATAACTGTAAAATCCGAAGTAAGATTTTGGGGCTTTAGTTACAGCTGTACTTTTTCTATTTTTAGGATTATTTCCATCGATTTTAATACCGTGTTTTTTTTCTAGATATTCTTTGGAATAAATAGATGGTCCAATTTTTTTTTTTAGCTGTTTTTTTTTCTTTTTTATTGAACTTACTATTTTCTCATTTTGAACTTTTGTAGAAGTAATTTTTGGTTTAGTTATTGATTTTTTTTTAATTGGAAATTGGGTCCATTTATTACCACATGAGCTACATTGAACTAATCTTCCATTGCTTGTAATAGCACTATCTGGAACAATAAATTTCTTTTGACAAGATTTACATTCAAGAATCATAATTAGTAATAATACAGCTTATTTGTAGCTGTATAAATACATTTTTACTTTACAAGAATTATATTGTATATCTCGAACAAATTTTAGGGCGGTTAGCTCAGTTGGTAGAGCATCTCGTTTACACCGAGAGGGTCATAGGTTCGAGTCCTTTACCGCCCACCATTTGGGGGTGTAGCTCAGTTTGGTTAGAGCGCCTGCCTGTCACGCAGGAGGCCGCGGGTTCGAGTCCCGTCACTCCCGCCACTAAAATTTAGCAGTTATTTAATATTAATTTATAGAATGTTTCTGAATAGTTGTGTTTTTGATAACAATTTTTTAAAATATTTTCTAATGGTTTAGTTTCTCCATGTAATGGATTTAAAACATAAATATTTTTAATATTATTTTTTTTTATTTTATTAAGAACAAATTTTTTCCAATAATCGAAATAGATATTATTTTCTGAGGGATATCCATGAAAATCGTACCAAAATCTTGTAGGGGAGTAATCATATTGTTGTAAAAAAACTGAAATAAATTGATAATCGGTTATTATCATTTTATTATTTTTATCTTCACTCAATATTTTAAAAGCTAACTTAATATTTAAAATTTCCTTATCTGGATTATTAGGATAGAACATTGTTATCCATTTAATATTTGACAATTTTGGATGTATATTTTCACCATCTACAGAATTGTTTAAATTTACATTTCTCAAGTCCATAAACGTACGATTTGATATATAACTAAAATAATAATAAACAGTTGAACACAGTGTTAAGATAATTAAGAAACGTCCTAATATCTTTTTTTGTTTTAGATATTTTTTTGCAAAAATATGAGAAAACCCACAAAAAATTGGCAATAAGCAGTAAATAAATATAGCATTTATCGTCATTAGTTGATGCATTATTTTAAGAAAACAAAATAAGACTAAAGTAATAATAACTAAATAATCAGACAGTAGAACTTTCTTCTTTAGAAAAGAAAATTTTAAAAATAAATAAATTAAAATTGATATTGATAAATACTGTAATTTAAAACGCCAAATAATTCTTTTGAATTCAAAAGGAAATAACCAGTCCAATCTACTTTGACCGAGCGATTGGGGATATAAAAAATATTGAATAAAAAAGTCTTTAAAATTTATATCAGCTAATAAAAGTAAAATTAAAAATATTATTATTACCGTTACTCCACCAATTAAGGCTGAAATAAAATTTGATAAATTTTTGAACTTAATAAAAAAAATTATAGATACAAAAGAAACGAGAAAAATTACATATACAGTAGGAGCTTGTTTTGATAAAAAAGAAAATCCAAGAAAAATAGGAACCAAAAACCAATAAATATTTTTCTTTTCATAAATTGCTAAAATAAAAAAATAAAGAGATAACAAACATAAAATTAAAGTATGGTGATCACTAAAAGGAGTACCCGCGGTTGGATAAGTTAAAACAGCAACACAGAAAGAATAGAAAAAACAATATTTGATATCAAGTTTAAAACTTTTCAATAAAAAAAAGGTAAAGATAGTTATGAGGCAATTAAAAACTGATGCATGTAAAACATAAGAAAACCAAGAAACACCAAATATTTTAAAAAAGATTGCTTGAATAAAATCAATAAAAGGTTCTTTAATTGTCCAATAGTCTTTAAATGGATAGTATCCATTCATAAGATCATATCCTGAATTAAAAATTAAAAAACTGTCTATAGGTAATATCCCTACATATCCATAATATTGGTTGAAAAGAATTGAAAATAAAATTAAAAATAAATTAGGTAAAAAATTTAATAAATATTTATTTAGTTTCATTTATTTTTTTTAATATTGTTGTCCTATTTAAAGCAAAAATATTTGGCAAAAAAAAGATTAAAACGTTGTCAATTAAATTTAATAATTTTAAAAAGAAAAAATTTAGTTTCACATGAAAAAAACTTGAATTTACTCCCCCGGAGTTAAGAAATATAAAAAATTCTGATAACTTATTTTCTATAATTTTATACTGTGGAAAATTTTTATGAAATTTTTTTTCATTTTTAAAAAGGAGTTGTGCAACAGCGGTATTTGATATCCAGGGGTTTTTGGGATTAAAGATGTTTTTACGATTAAAAACATTGGCTTTCAAAGACCAATTTTCATCATCAAGTACAACTTGAATAAATTTTAAAAAGAAAGATGTTTCTGGCTCGTTAATGAGTATATATCCATTTTTTTTTAAATAACTCGATATTCTATTGAGTGTTAAAGCTGGATTAGCGCAATGATGGAGTGAGTGGTTAATTATAAACACATCTACTTTTTTTTTATATTTTTTTTCTAAATTAATTTTTAGCATATCAACTTTTTTATCTATCCATGGATATTTAATAATATCCGTAAGTATAATTTTCTTATTATTTATAATTTTTTTTATACACCCATTTCCAGAACCTAGCTCTACTATTGTTTTTTTTCCTTTGATAAATTTTTTCATCCAAGAAAATCGTTTATCTAAAAGAAAAATTAAGTTTTTATTATTACTGAACATGATTCTACGTCTATTAGTAAAATTATTTGGAGCTTTGATTTTTCTTGCTTTATATTCTTTTAAAAAAAACATTCCTATATTTAAGTTAGAAATTGATTAAGAAAAACTCAATTTTAATACTTATTTATTAAGAATTACTAAAGGTTTTGAGAATCATTATCAACTAATTGCTACATAACTGTCCTAGACTCATCGTTAGATATGATATAAGTCCAAAGTAAAATTAATATAAAAATCCTCAAACTATGTGTATTGGGGTAGATATTGATTAAAATGATTTATAACTTTTTAACAGATTACTTATCAATAATAATATTTTTATTTATTGCCTTATTTTTAAGCATTGGTTTTATCTTAATAAACTTTATTTCTTCTCCAAAAAACCCGGATCCTGAAAAACTTTCTGCTTATGAATGTGGTTTTGAAGCATTCGATGACTCTAGAATGGAATTTGATGTAAGATTTTATTTAGTTGCTATTCTTTTTATAATATTCGATTTAGAAATAGCATTTTTATTTCCCTGGGCAATCACATTAGGAAAGATTGGAGTATTTGGATTTTGGTCCATGATGATATTTTTATCAGTTTTAACCATAGGTTTTATTTATGAATGGAAAAAAGGGGCTTTGGAGTGGGAATGAGAATATTAGACTCAGACGAAAGACTTAAAAAAGTTCCAGATGAATTTAAACAAATAGCAAAAGATTTTGCAGAAAAAGGATTTATTACTACTTCAACAAACAACTTAATAAATTGGGCTAGGACGGGATCGTTACACTGGATGACTTTCGGCTTAGCTTGTTGTGCAGTAGAAATGATGCATACCTCGATGCCAAGATATGATTTAGAAAGATTTGGCGCTGCTCCAAGAGCTTCACCAAGGCAATCAGATGTAATGATAGTCGCTGGAACACTAACCAACAAGATGGCTCCAGCTTTAAGAAAAGTTTACGATCAGATGCCAGAACCAAGATATGTTATATCAATGGGTAGTTGCGCTAATGGGGGTGGATATTATCATTATTCATACTCTGTTGTCAGGGGCTGTGATAAAATTGTACCAGTTGATATTTATGTTCCAGGGTGCCCACCCTCTGCTGAAGCTCTGTTGTATGGAATTCTACAACTTCAAAAAAAAATTAGAAGAGAAGGTGATATTACGAGATAAAAATGATTAAAGAAAAACTGAAAAAAATAGAAAAATTGGTCAATTCAGAACTCTCAAGTAAAATATCTGGTTCTGAAATAGTTTTTGAGGAGTTATTATTTAAAACTTCAACAAACGAAATAATAGAAGTCATTAAATTTCTAAAACTTGATGAAAGATTAAAATTTAAGCAATTGATTGATATAGCAGCAATTGATTACCCTAATGAAGAAAAAAGATTTGAATTAGTTTACTTATTGCTTTCAATAGAAAATAATCTTAGAGCTAAGATATCTATTAGATTAGAAACAAATGAAAAAACACAATCTATCGTAAAGATATTTCCTTCAGCCAACTGGATGGAGAGGGAAATTTTTGATATGTATGGTATTAGATTTATCAATCATCCTGACCTAAGAAGAATTCTTACTGATTACAATTTTAAAGGACACCCTTTAAGAAAAGATTTCCCGCTCACAGGATTTAATGAGGTGAGATACAGTGAAAAAGAAAAAAAGGTAATATACGAGCCAGTTAAATTAGAACAAAATTACAGAAATTTTGATTTTAGTAGTCCTTGGGAAGGAACAAAGTATTTAAAAGAAATAAAAGAAACTAATAAAAAATGAAGAAAACCAAATCAATGACATTAAATTTTGGCCCTCAACATCCTGCGGCACATGGAGTTTTGAGACTCATACTAGAACTAGAGGGTGAAATAGTTGAGAAAGCTGATCCGCATATTGGTTTATTACACCGAGGAACTGAAAAGTTAATAGAAAATAAAACTTATACTCAAGCTTTACCATACTTTGATAGATTAGATTATGTGGCCCCAATGAATCAAGAGCATGCTTTCGCTCTTGCAACAGAAAAATTATTAAAAATAGAAGTACCTATAAGAGCTAAATATATTAGAGTAATTTTTTGTGAAATTGGAAGGATTTTAAGTCATATATTAAATGTAACTACACAAGCTTTGGATGTAGGAGCTTTAACACCCTCTTTGTGGGGATTTGAAGAGAGAGAAACTCTTATGACTTTTTATGAGAGGGCTTCAGGTTCAAGACTTCATGCAAATTATTTTAGAACTGGTGGTGTACACAAAGATCTACCAACTAAGCTTGTTGAAGATATAGGAAAGTTTTGTGAAACTTTCCCAAAAATTATTGACGATTTAGAGGACCTGTTAACAGAAAACAGAATTTTTAAACAAAGAAATGTTGATATTGGATTGGTATCAAAAAAAGATGCACTGGATCACAGTTTCACTGGGGTAATGCTAAGAGGCTCCGGAGTACCGTGGGACTTAAGAAAATCTCAACCTTATGAATGTTACCAGGATTTAAAATTTAAAATCCCTGTAGGTAAAAACGGGGACTGTTATGACAGATATCTTTGTAGAATAGAAGAGATGAGAGAGAGTATAAAAATTATTAAACAGTGCATAGAAAGTTTACCTAAAGGACCGATTAAAACTGTTGATGGAAAAATTTCTCCACCTAATAGAGATGATCTAAAACAGTCTATGGAAGCCCTCATTCATCACTTTAAATTATTTACAGAGGGATTTAGAGTTCCTGCAGGAAATGTTTACTCAGCAGTTGAAGCCCCTAAAGGAGAATTTGGAGTATATTTAATATCAGATGGAAGTAATAGACCTTACAGATGTAAAATACGAGCTCCAGGATTTTCACATCTACAGGCAATGGATTATTTAATAAAAGGGCATATGTTAGCGGATGTCCCAGCTGTTTTAGGGTCACTTGATATAGTTTTTGGAGAGGTTGATAGATGAGTATTAAAAAAGTAAATCCCGAACAACCTAAGACCTTTGAGTTTAATGAAAAAACTAAGAACATTGCTCAAGAAATTTTAAAAAAATATCCAGAAAAAAATAAAAAAAGTGCAGTAATGCCTTTCTTATACTTGGCTCAGAAACAAAACAATAATTGGATACCTCTTGCTGCAATTAAATATATTTCAAAATATTTATCAATGCCCTACATCAGTGTTTATGAAGTTGCTACTTTTTATAGTATGTTTAATTTATCGCCAGTAGGCAAATACTTTATTCAAGTTTGTACAACGACACCATGTATGATTAGAGGTGCTGATAAAATAGTAAAAGTTTGCAAAGAAAAAATATCTGATAAAGAAAATCAAATTTCTAAAAATGGTGAGTGCTCTTGGACAGAAGTGGAATGTTTGGGTGCTTGCGTTAATGCTCCAATGATGCAAATTAACAATGATTATTATGAAGATTTAGATGAAAAAAGCACTGCTAAAATAATAGACTCCATATTTAAAGATAAATTATTAAAACCCGGCTCTTATAGAGGAAGAAAAAATACTTCTCCTGAAAATGTAAAAACAATTAATGGTACAGAACATGCTTAAAAAAGAAAATAAGATATTTCAAAATTTATATAATAACCTTGGATGGGAAATAGATAAAGCTATAGAACGTGATGATTGGAAAGATACAAAAGAAATTATTTCAAAAGGAAAAGAGTGGATTATTAATGAAGTGAAGACTTCAGAACTAAGAGGTAGAGGAGGTGCTGGTTTTTCAACTGGTATGAAATGGTCTTTTGCTCCTAAAAAAATTGGCTCGAGACCACATTATTTAGTTATTAATGCCGATGAGTCCGAACCTGGAACATGTAAGGATCGTGATATATTAAGATTTGAGCCTCAAAAATTAATAGAGGGATGTTTGATTGCAGGTTATGCAACTGGAGCACATGTTTGTTATATTTATATTAGAGGCGAATATTCTTTTGAGGGCCAAAGACTTCAAGATGCAATAGATCAAGCTTACAAAAGAAATTTTTTAGGAGAGAATGCTTGCGGTTCGGGCTGGGATTTTGATGTTCATATTCATTACGGTGCTGGAGCTTATATTTGTGGAGAAGAAACCGCGCTTTTAGAGAGTATTGAGGGAAATAAAGGTCAACCAAGGTTAAAACCTCCATTTCCAGCACTAGTTGGTTTATATGGATGTCCAACTATAGTTAATAATGTCGAGACAATAGCAGTAGTACCGACAATTTTGAGGCGTGGTGGTAAATGGTTTGCATCCTTAGGTAGACCAAAAAATACTGGTACAAAAATTTTTTGTATATCTGGAAATGTAAATTCACCATGCAACGTTGAAGAAGAAATGGGTATTCCTCTTAAAGAGTTAATAAATAATTATGCTGGAGGCGTAGTTGGAGGTTGGGATAATTTACAAGCAGTTATACCAGGTGGATCTTCAATGCCTTTATTACCTAAAAAAATATGCGAAACAATTAAAATGGATTTTGACTCTCTAATAGAAAACAAAAGCGGTTTAGGCACCGCAGGTATAGTTGTCATAAATAAAGACCAAGATATTGTTTCATGCATGGCAAGGATAGCAAGGTTCTACAAACACGAGAGTTGCGGCCAATGCACTCCTTGTAGAGAAGGTTCTGGTTGGATGTGGAGAATTTTAAACAGAGCAACGAAAGGCGAAACAACTCTAAGTGACATAGATTTATTAGAAGATGTTACCAAACAAATTGAAGGTCATACAATTTGTGCTTTTGGAGAAGGTTCAGCTTGGCCTGTTCAAGGTTTATTAAGACATTTCAGAAAAGAGGTTGATAAAAAATGTAGCAATGACCCTCTTATAAAAAAGAAGAAAGATGTCCCTTATTTAATCGATCAACATTTACTAGAAAAAAAAAATGCCTAAAATAATTGTCAACGGTAAAGAAATAGAATTCCAGTCAGGTATGACGGTACTTCAAGCATGTGAGTTAGCTGGTGCAGAGATACCAAGATTTTGTTATCACGAAAGACTCTCAATCGCTGGTAACTGTAGAATGTGTTTAGTAGAGATGGATAAATCGCGGAAACCAATTGCGTCATGTGCAATGCCGGCAGCTGAAGGTATGAATATTAAAACTAATACTGAAATGGTTGAAAAAGCGAGGAAGGGTGTTATGGAATTTCTTTTAGCCAATCATCCTTTAGATTGTCCAGTATGTGATCAGGGTGGTGAATGCGATCTTCAAGACCAGTCACTTTATTATGGAGTAGATAAATCGAGATTTTCAGAAAACAAAAGATATGTAAGAGAAAAATATATGGGTCCTTTAATAAAAACTCAAATGACCAGATGCATTCATTGCACCAGATGTGTGAGATTTGCTACTGAAGTTGCAGGAGTGCCAGAGATAGGAGCCATAGGTAGAGGTGAAAACATGGAGATTACAACTTACTTAGAAAAATCTATGGAGTCTGAATTATCAGGCAATGTAATAGATTTATGTCCAGTAGGAGCTTTAACTTCAAAACCTTACGCGTTCTCTGCTAGACCTTGGGAATTAAAAAAAACTGAGAGCATTGACGTTTTAGATGCTGTCGGTTCAAATATAAGAATAGACGCCTATGGATGGGAAGTGAAAAGAATTCTCCCAAGATTAAATGAGGATATCAATGAAGAATGGATTTCAGATAAAACAAGATACTCATGTGATGGATTATTAAAGCAAAGACTTGATACTCCGTATGTTAAAAAAAATAATAAATTAGTAAAATCTAGTTGGGACGAAGCATTAAATTTGATTTT
Organism: uncultured Pelagibacteraceae bacterium; assembly: GCA_902596745.1. Classification (GTDB taxonomy): domain Bacteria; phylum Pseudomonadota; class Alphaproteobacteria; order Pelagibacterales; family Pelagibacteraceae; genus Pelagilacustribacter. The sequence goes on from CACJUZ010000001.1 coordinate 56,330, forward strand.
TAAAAAGTTTAATGAAACTGAAAATTCAGAAATCGCTGGTCATATAGGAGATCTTGTAAGTCTAGAAACAACACTGGCATTTAAAAAATTTTTTGAATTATTAGGAAGTAACAACTTAGAGTTCAGGGAAAAAAAATTTTATATCAACTCAGAAGATAAAATGAATTATTTGTTTAATTCATCAATAAATGGAATAGAAAAATCCGATTTAATATTACTGGTAGGTTGTAATCCAAGACACGAAGCCACTATTTTAAATGCCAGAATAAGAAAGGCTTTTAGAAACAATAAAACGCCAATTTTTTCAATTGGGAACCCTGGGGATCAGACTTACGAATATAAAATTATAGGGGACAACACCCAAACAATTAAAGACATTATTGAGGAAAAACATGAATTTAACAGAGTTTTTGACACCGCAAAAAAACCTCTAATTATAATAGGAGAGTCGGCTTTAGAATTGAACTCTGGTGGATTTATTTTTGAAGAGCTTAAAAACTTTCTATATCAAAAAAAATTGATTAATGAAAAATGGAATGCATTAAATATTTTAATTCAAAATGCTTCAACGGTTGGGGCTTTAGATCTTAAAATAATTAATAAAGATAAAAACAATTTTGAGTTTTTCAACAATATTAAAAATAATAAATTTAAGATATTATATTTGCTAAACTCAGATAATCTTAAATTTGAAAAAAATAATGAATTTATAATTTATCAAGGGAGCCACGGTGATCGTGGAGCTGAAATAGCGGATGTAATTCTGCCGAGCGCTGCTTACACAGAAGAAAATGGGTTTTACCAAAACTTAGAAGGAAGAGTTCAAGAATGTAGAAAGGCATCTTACCCTGCTGGCGAAGCTATAGAAAGCTGGAAGGTACTTAACAAATTAACAAATGTTTATAAAAATAAAAATCTCTTTAGTAGTTTTAATACTTTAAGAGATGAAGTTTTAAAAAAAATAGTAAACTTTGAGTCTTTAAACAAACTACCTAAGTATAAAGAACCGTCAAAAAAAGTTAATAATAATTTTGAAAAGGAGAGTGTATATATTAATCCAATTGATTACTATTTTTCAAATAGTATATCTAGAGCTTCAAAAGTAATGAGTGAGTGCCGAGATATAAAATTGAAATTTCAAAAGTCGGGGACAAATAATTAAATGGAATATTTAAATATTTTGATAAATGAAATATATAAAATTATATTTTTAGTAATTCCTATATTAGTCTCTGTAGCAATGATTGTTTGGTTAGATCGAAGAGTTTGGGGTTTAGTACAAAAAAGAAGAGGCCCAAACGTTGTAGGACCTTTTGGTTTATTTCAAACACTAGCAGATGCTTTAAAGTATATTTTTAAAGAAATAATTATTCCAGCAAGCGCAAATAAGACAATTTTTATTCTAGCTCCAATAATAACAATGACTTTAGCTTTAGTAGCTTGGGCTGTAATACCTTTAAGCGAAACATTAGTATTATCAAATATCAATGTTGGAATACTTTATCTTTTTGCAATCTCCTCTTTAGGAGTTTATGGAATCATAATGGGAGGATGGGCCTCTAATTCTAAGTATCCTTTTTTGGGTGCTATAAGGTCTGCCGCTCAAATGGTGTCATATGAAGTTTCAATAGGCATAATAATCATAAATGTATTATTATGTGTTGGTTCTCTAAATCTGAACGATATTGTATTGGCCCAGAAAAATCTTTGGTATGTTATTCCGCTTTTCCCAATGTTTGTTGTATTTTTTATATCTGCATTAGCAGAAACAAACAGACCACCTTTCGATTTACCAGAAGCAGAAGCAGAATTAGTTGCAGGATATCAAACAGAATATTCTGGAATGATGTATGCAATGTTTTGGTTGGGGGAATACGCAAATATTCTTTTGATGTGTGCAATGGGATCTATTTTATTTTTAGGAGGATGGCTACCCCCACTAGACATATACCCATTTAATGTTGTTCCAGCACCTTTTTGGATGATATTTAAAATTTTATTCCTGTTTTTTTTATTTGCAATTATTAAAGCAATTGTACCAAGATATCGTTACGATCAATTAATGAGATTAGGATGGAAAGTTTTTTTACCATTTTCACTTATTTATGTAGTCTTAACTGCAAGTTTTTTACTTTATTTTGATAAATTACCGAAAGGTTCATTTTAATGAATTTAAATAGATTTTTAAAAACTATATTTTTAACTGAATTTTTCTTAGCAATAACTAAAGCAATTAGAGAAATATTTAGACCTAAAAAAACAATTAATTATCCATTTGAAAAAGGTCAAATTAGCCCACGGTACAGAGGTGAGCATGCGTTAAGAAGATATCCAAACGGTGAAGAAAGATGTATAGCTTGCAAGCTTTGTGAAGCAGTGTGTCCTGCTCAGGCTATTACTATCGAGTCAGAGGAGAGAAAAGATGGTAGCAGAAAAACAACTAGATACGATATCGACATGTTGAAGTGTATATATTGCGGCCTGTGCCAAGAGTCTTGCCCTGTTGATGCAATAGTACAAGGCCCAAACTTTGAATTTGCTACAGAAACTAGAGAAGAGCTTTACTACAATAAAGAAAAATTATTAGACAACGGAGATAGATGGGAGTCTGTACTAGCAAAAAATTTAAAAACAGACAAAATTTATAAATAAATGTTAGCTCATGCAATTTTTTTCTACTTCTTCTCTATTTTAGCGATTTTTTCTGCTTTGATGGTAATTACTTCAAGAAGCACAGTTAACTCTGTTTTCTTCTTAATTTTAGATTTTATCTCAGTTGGTTGTTTATTTATCATGGTCGGAGCAGAGTTTTTAGGCATGATACTTTTAATAGTATATGTAGGAGCGGTTGCAGTATTGTTTTTGTTTGTTGTTATGATGTTAAATGTTGCACAACAAAAACAATCTTGGTTTGTTGGTCAAAAATCTACTCATATACCTTCTGGATTGATAGTTTCAGTTTTAATTCTACTTGAACTTTTAGTTGTTGTTGGTGGCTGGAAATATAAAGAAAATATAATGTCTAGTTCCAATCTAGTTATTGATACATCAATAACGAATACTCATTCAATTGGAAGCGTAATGTATACGGATTATATTTTATACTTCCAGTTATCAGGTGTAATTCTACTTCTTTCAATGGTAGGAGCTATAATATTAACATACAGAAAAAGAGAAAATGTGAAAACACAAAGTTATCTCAAACAAATTTCCAGGGATAAAGCATCTGCAGTAATGTTAAAGGATGTTGAATTTAATAAGGGAGTAAAAATTGATGATTGAAATTGGTTTGGGGCATTATTTAACATTAGGAGCTATAATCTTCTTTCTTGGGGTAATAGGAATTTTTTTAAATCGGAAAAATGTAATTGTAATTTTAATGTCAGTCGAATTAATTTTACTATCTGTAAATATTAATTTAATTTCTTTTTCAATTTTCTCAGGGGACTTATTAGGCCAAATATTTACAATGTTGATCTTAACTGTAGCGGCAGCCGAAGCTGCTATTGGTTTAGCAATTATAGTCATATTTTACAGAAATAAAGGATCTATCAGAGTGGAAGACATCCACGAAATGAAAGGATAAATGGAATATTTAGTAATATTTTTACCTTTAATAGGATCCATCATCACTTACTTTGGAAAAAGTTTTGGAAACTTGTTTTCTCAAATTTTTTCCTGTTCAATGGTAGTTATATCAGCTGTAATTTCTTGTTTCATTTTCTATGATGGTCTCATTAATAATAATTATGGAAATTATTTAATTTTTGAATGGATTAGTTCTGGAAATTTAAATGTTAACTGGTCAATTAAAATTGATCCATTGAGTTCAGTAATGATAATGGTAGTAACATCCGTATCAGCTTTGGTTCACATTTATTCAATAGGGTATATGAGTCAAGATTCACATAAACCAAGGTTCATGTCGTATTTATCTTTATTTACTTTCTCAATGTTATGTTTAGTTGTTTCTGATAATTTTCTTCAGTTATTTTTTGGGTGGGAAGGAGTTGGTTTATGCTCTTATTTGTTAATAGGTTTTTGGTTTAAAAGAGAAACAGCTAACAATGCTGCTATAAAAGCTTTTATTGTGAATAGAGTGGGTGATTTTGGTTTAGCTATTGGAATATTTATTATTTTTCTAATATTTGGAACGTTAAACTTTGAGGAAGTTTTTCTTCTAGTTCCAGAATTTACAAAAACAAATTTAAGTATTTTTGGGGGAGAATATAATGTTATCACATTAATTTGTGTATTTTTATTTATTGGTGCGATGGGAAAATCTGCTCAATTTTTATTGCATACGTGGTTACCAGATGCAATGGAAGGACCCACACCAGTTTCGGCTTTGATCCATGCCGCTACTATGGTTACTGCTGGGGTATTTTTAGTAGTTAGATGTTCACCAATTTTTGAGTACTCGCAGTTTGCTATGAATCTTGTTGCCATTATAGGAATGATAACAGCTTTATTTGCTGCCTCAGTAGCTTTAGTTCAAAATGATATTAAAAAAATTATTGCTTATTCTACTTGTAGTCAGTTAGGTTATATGTTTTTTGCTGCAGGTATAGGAGCATATCATATAGCTATGTTTCATTTGTTTACTCATGCATTTTTCAAAGCCCTTTTATTTTTGGGTGCTGGTTCAGTTATTCACGCATTTCATGAGGAACAAAATATTTCAAAAATGGGAGGAGTTTGGAAAAAAATTCCTTATACAATGATACTTATGCTAATTGGCACGCTAGCTTTAACTGGTTTCCCATTTTTATCGGGTTTTTATTCTAAAGATGCAATAATTGAATTTGCTTATTTAAAAGATTCATCAGTGGGATATTATGCCTGCTCAGTAGGAGTGTTTACTGCCTTTTTAACAGCAATTTATTCCTGGAGATTATTTTTTAAAACTTTTTTAGGAAAATATAATAACAAATCAATTCCAATAGAAAAAACTCATGAGTCCCCATTGGTGATGATTATTCCTTTAATTATTTTAGCTATCGGGGCTTTATTGGCAGGATATTTTTTTAAAGATTTATTTATTGGAAATAATTCTACTTTTTGGAAAGAGTCAATTTTATTTTTAGATTTTGTAAAATTAGAAAATATTCCTATATGGCTAATAATAATAACTCCAATAATAATCACGTTAGCGATACCTCTTTCTTATTTCTTCTATATAAAAGATAAAACAATCCTAGAAGGTGTTAAAAATTCGAATTTACCATTATACAATTTCTTACTTAAAAAATGGTATATAGATGAGGTTTACGATTTTATTTTTATAAAACCTTTGAAAAAAATTGGAGTTTTCTTTTGGAAGAAAGGAGATCAAGATACTATAGACCGATTTGGCCCAGACGGAATTTCAAAAATTATAAAATTTATTTCAAACAAAGCTGTACAGTTTCAAAGCGGTTATATTTATGATTACGCTTTTGTAATGTTGATAGGTCTTTCTGCTTTAATAACTTTCTTAATTTTAAATTAAATGACTTTTCCTATTTTATCTACTATTATATTTCTTCCACTTCTTGGGGCTTTATTCATATTTATATCTAATAAAAAAAATGAAAGCTCAAGCGCAATTTATATTTCCATATTTACATCTATGGCAAATTTATTGTTAACTTTTTTCTTATGGTATTCTTTTGACAAAAGTTTTGCTGGTTTCCAATTCATAGAAGAAAAAAACTGGATAAGTGGACTTATAAAATTTAAGCTTGGTATAGATGGCATTTCTATTTTATTTATAGTTTTAACAGCGTTCATTACCCCGATTTGTATAATTTCTTGTATTATTAGTGTGAAAAAAAGACTCAATGAGTTTTTAATAGCAATTTTAATTCTAGAAACTTTTATGATAGGTGTATTTTGTTCTTTAGATTTAATTATTTTTTATCTATTTTTTGAAGCAGGACTTATTCCTATGTTTTTAATAATAGGTATTTGGGGAGGCCCTAGAAAGATCTATTCAGCCTATAAATTCTTCTTATTTACTTTACTAGGCTCAGTTTTAATGCTGGCAGCTATTATTTTCATTTATTGGGCTGTTGGAACAACTGATTATACTGAAATATATAAATTAAAAATAGCTAGAGAATATCAATACTTATTATGGTTGGGTTTTTTTAGTTCTTTTGCTGTTAAAACTCCTATGTGGCCTGTACATACTTGGTTACCAGATGCTCACGTTGAGGCGCCCACTGCAGGCTCTGTAATTCTAGCAGCTATTCTTTTAAAAATGGCTGGATATGGTTTCTTGAGGTTTTCTTTAGGAATGTTTCCAATTGCTTCAGAATTTTTCACTCCTTTGGTTTTTGCTCTAAGTATTATCGCTATTATATACACTTCATTAGTAGCTTTAATGCAGGATGATATGAAAAAGCTGATCGCTTATTCCTCAGTTGCACATATGGGTTTTGTAACTCTGGGTATATTTACTTTCAATAAACAAGGGATCGAGGGCAGCATGTTTCAAATGATTAGTCACGGAATAATATCTGCCGCATTATTTTTATGCGTAGGTGTTTTATATGATAGAACTGGTTCAAGAATGATTAAGAGTTTTGGTGGGGTAGTTAATTATTTACCAAATTTTTCATTAATATTTATTATTTTTGTGCTTGGAGCATTAGGCTTACCTGGGACAACAGGTTTTATTGGTGAGTTTCTTGTACTATTGGGCGCGTTCAAAATTAATTATTTGGTTGCAATTCTGGCAAGTACCGGAGTTGTTCTTTGTGCCGCATATATGCTGTGGATGGCTAAAAGAGTAGTTTTTGGAAATGCTAATAATGCTGTTGTTACAAAATTAAAGGATATCAATTTTTTAGAAGCAACTATCTTAATCGTACTATGTTTGGTAAGTATAATTTTCGGGTTTTACCCTGAACCATTACTAAATACTATGGATATTTCGGTAAATGGAATAATCCAAAATCACCAAAACGAGCTAACAGTAAATTTGTTAAATAAATAAATATGGAAAATATAAACTTAATAATACCTGAAATTACGCTATTTCTCGGAATCTGCCTAGCTTTGATGGTTGGAGTTTTTTTTAAAAATAGTTTTTCTATAGTGATGAAACTTTCAATTATAATTTTGTTAGGAGTAATTTATTTGATCTTGACTAATTGGGGAGGAGAACAAAAAATATTTTTAGACTCTTTCAAAAACGATAAGTTTTCTGATTATTTTAAGATATTAATTTTAGTATCAAGTATTTTTATTTTTATCTCTGCTGATCAGTTTATAAAAGATAAAAAATTAAACAAATTTGAGTACCCGATAATCATAATGTTTTCTATTTTGGGTATGTTTTTTATGTTAAGTGCTAACGACTTAATTTTATTTTATCTAGGATTAGAACTTCAATCACTTGCCTTATACGTTTTGGCCTCTATCGATAGAGACAACATCATTTCTTCAGAAGCTGGTATAAAGTATTTCGTATTAAGCGCACTTTCCTCAGGACTGCTTTTATATGGGTGTTCTTTACTTTATGGATTTACTGGTTCTACAAATTTTGATGAAATTGGTGTTAGCTTAATAACTCAGAATACTGGAGCTATTTTTGCAATGGTGTTCATTTTAGTAGGCTTAGCCTTTAAAGTATCTGCTGTACCTTTTCATATGTGGACGCCAGATGTTTATCAAGGTGCGCCAACATCCATAACTAATTTTTTTGCTGTAGTCCCTAAAGCAGTTGGATTAGCAATAATTATCAGATTTATGGATTTACCTTTTAAAAATATTATTGGAGAGTGGCAAACAATCATAATATTTATATCTATTGCTTCTATGATACTTGGAAGTGTTGCAGCTATAGGTCAAAAAAATATTAAAAGACTTTTAGCTTATAGCTCTATAAGCCATATGGGTTACGCTTTAGCAGGTGTGGCTACTGGCACAGTATCAGGATACACCTCAACAATTATCTATATAACAATATATATAATTATGAATATGGGTACTTTTGCTTGTCTATATTTAATGAAAACAGATGGTAAATACTCTGAAAAAATTGAAGACCTGTCTGGACTTTCAAAAGAAAGACCAATGTTAGCTTTTTCTTTTTTAATTCTATTTTTCTCATTAGCTGGAATACCACCATTAGGTGGATTTTTCGCTAAATTTTTTGTTTTTATGTCTGTAATTGAGAGCGAAATGTATGCTTTAGCAATTATTGGATTGTTAACAACTGTTATCTCAGCTTTCTATTACTTAAAAGTTATTAAAATTATTTATTTTGATGATAACAAGGTTAAATTTGATGATGTCAGAAATCTAAGTATAAAAGCAACAATTTTTTTGAGTTGTTTATTTTTATCTTTATATTTCATTTCGCCATCGATTATAGGTTCTTTGTTGAATGAACTATTTATTTAATGAAAATACAAATTATTAAATTTGAAAGTGTAGATAGTACGAATAATGTAGCTTTAAGAAGAATAAAAAAAGGGAAAATTAAACCTACATTAATAATTGCAAAATCTCAGAAAAAGGGCAGAGGTCAGTATGGAAGAAAATGGATTTCGCACAAAGGTAATATTTTTATGACTGTTTATTTTTCTTTAAAAAGAAAAATTGAAATTAAAACATTATCAAAAAAAGTTTATAAATTAATAAAAAAAAGTTTAGAAAAATTTGTAAATGAAAAAATAACAATTAAGTTACCTAACGATTTATTAATTAAAGGATCAAAAGTTTGTGGCATATTACAAGAGACTGTTAATTATAATAATAATAAATTTTTTATCATAGGAATCGGTATAAACCTTGTTAAAGGACCAAAAATCAATAATAAACAGGTTTCTTTTTTACAAAAATATAATAACAATAGAATTAAAAAGAGTGATATTTATAAAAAAATTAAAAATAATTTTGAAAAATTCATTTAAAAATATGTACTTGATTGGCGATATAGGAAATACAGAAACTAAAATTTGTTTATTTAACGATAAAAAAAAACTATTAAAAAAAAAGGTATTTGATACTTATGATTTCAAAAATACTAATCTAAGTGAAAAATTCAAATTTTTAAATGCATATAGAAAAAAAATTGATAAAACAATGTTTAGCAGTGTAGTTCCTAATGTATTTAAAAATATTAAACGAACAATCAAGAAAAAACTAAGAGTAGAGATCAAAGAGTTAAAACAATTAAGTTTAAAAAAAATATTAAAAATAGAAGTCAACACTAGACAGGTTGGTTCAGATAGATTAGCTAATGCTATTAGCGCTATAAATAATAAAGATAATTTTATTATTTTAGATTTTGGAACTGCTACAACTTTTGATGTAGTTTTAAAGAATAAATACAAAGGTGGTATTATTGCACCAGGTGTAAATCTTTCTTTAAAAACTTTAGTAGAAAAGGCAAAATTAATCCCAAATACTAAATTGACTAAAATAAAAAATATTATAGGAAAAAATACTCAAAATGCTGTTAGATCAGGATTTTATTGGGGTTATCAAGGTTTAATTGAAAATATGATAAATCTTATTGAAAAAAAATATAAAAAAAATTTTAAGATTATATTTACTGGGGGTCTTTCACATTTATTTAAAGATACGATAAAAAAAAAAATTAAAATTGATAGAGATTTGACGATCAAAGGTTTATTACGATTGGTAGATTCAATATGAAAGAAAATCTATTATTTTGTCCTCTCGGAGGTTCTGGTGAAATTGGCATGAATATGAATCTTTATGCCTACGGAACTGAAGAAAATCAAAAATGGATAATTGTAGATATGGGAGTTACATTTGCAGACGACACAGTTCCTGGTGTCGATCTTATTTATCCTGATGCAGGTTTTATAATTGAAAAAAAGGATGATCTGTTAGGAATTATTCTTACACATGCACATGAGGATCATATAGGCTCTATCTCACATATATGGCCAAATTTAAAATGTAAAATATATGCAACTCCTTTTACAGCAGTTTTAATTCAAGAAAAATTTAAAGAAAAAAAAATTGATATTAGTAAATATTTAAAAATTGTAGAACTTAATAGCCAAATTAAATTAGGTCCTTTCGAAATTGATTTTGTAACATTAACTCATTCAATTTTAGAGCCGAATGGATTAAGCATTACAACACCTGAAGGAGTGGTTTTACATACAGGAGACTGGAAAGTGGATCCCAACCCGTTAATTGGGAATAAAGTGGATGAAAAAAAACTTAGATCGATAGGTGAAAAGGGTGTAATAGCAATGATATGTGACTCCACTAACGTCTTTAGTCCAGGAAGAGCTGGATCAGAAAAAGACGTAAGGGAAAGTCTACTAAATATTATTTTAAGTCAAAAAAAAAGGGTGCTTGTTACTTCATTTGCTTCAAATGTAGCTCGGATGGAAAGTATTTTCTATATTGCCAAAGAAACTAAAAGAAATATTTCACTAGTCGGAAGATCAATGAATAGAATCTTCAAAGCAGCAAGACAATGTGGTTATTTACAAGATATAATAGAGCCGATTGACCCTAGAGATGCTAGTGAAATATCAAAAGACCGAATTATTTTTTTATGTACAGGAAGTCAAGGAGAGCCTATGGGTGCATTAAACAGAATAGCAAATGATATACATCCTGATGTGTATATTGAGAGTGGCGACACTGTTATATTTTCATCAAAAATAATTCCTGGAAATGAGAAAAGACTTTATGCTTTACAAAATTCAATTGTCAAAAGAAATGTTGAAGTTATTACTGAAGAAAACGCTTTTGTACATGTTTCTGGTCATGCAAACAGAGAAGATCTTAAAGATATGTATCAATGGGTAAAACCAAAATGTGTAATTCCTGTTCATGGTGAACATAGGCACATGAAAGAACACATTAGCTTTGCTAAAGAAATGCAAATACCATTTAATTTAAAGGTTGAAAACGGCAATATTATCAAAATTTCAAGAGATCAAAAACCAGAAATTGTTGATCAAGCACCAACTGGAAAAATTTATTTAGATGGGAGTGTTGCAGTTAGTCTAGACTCATCTTCAATCAAAGAGCGAAAAAACATCTCTGTTAATGGTTTATTAGAGATAACATTAATAATATCAAATAATGGCAAGGTAAAGAAACCAATAATATCATTTAGAGGTATACCAGACGGAGAAACTAATGAAACGTTCAAATTTGATTTAGAGGATGAAATTACTAAAACTTGTAAAAGTTTTGCCATAAATAATATTAAACAAGAAAAAAATTTAATAGACACAATTAAGCAAAACTGTAGAAAAATAGTAAAAGAAAAAACTGGTAAAAGACCTTTTACAAACGTGAATATAGCTAGGGTTTGATGAGTATAACAGGTTCGATTGTTGTATATGTCATTATCTGGTGGGTAGTTTTTTTTTCAGTTTTACCAATTGGTATAAAACATAATTCAAAGCCATTTGAGAATAATTTAGAAGGTATTGACCCAGGAGCTCCGAAAAACCCAAATATTTTTAAAAAATTTTTATACACAACCCTAATTACTACAGTAATTTTTGTTGGAATATATTATATTGTTTATAGTGAACATTTTAATTTAAGAGAATTTATTAAGTAATGCTTTTATCAAAATTATTTTTACCTGTTACAAAAAACCTTCCATCTGATGCAAAGATTAAGTCACATCAATTAATGTTGAGAGCAGGTATGATAAAGCAATCTTCTGCAGGTATTTATTCTTGGTTGCCATTAGGTCTAAAGATAATGAAAAAAATAGAACAAATAGTAAGAGAGGAACAAAATGAAATAGGAGCACAAGAACTACTTATGCCTACTGTTCAATCGGCTGACATATGGAAAGAAAGTGGACGATATAATGACTACGGTGAAGAAATGTTAAGAATTAAAGACAGACAAGGAAGAGAAATGCTTTATGGACCTACTAATGAAGAGCTAATTACCGATATATTTAGAACTTCAATAAAGTCTTACAAATCTTTACCTCAAATGCTTTATCACATTCAATGGAAATTTAGAGATGAAATTAGACCAAGGTTTGGAGTTATGAGATGTAGAGAATTTTTTATGAAAGATGCCTATTCATTTGACATAGATGACGAGAGTGCAAAAAATTCCTATAACAAAATGTTTTTTTCATATCTCAAAACTTTCAAAAGATTGGGGTTAGAAGCTATCCCAATGGCGGCTGACACTGGACCAATAGGCGGAGATCTCTCACATGAATTTATAATTTTAGCTGAAACTGGTGAGAGTAAAATTTATACTGATAAAAAGATATTTGAAATTAAATTAAAAAATTATAGCCTAAATGACACTTCTTTAGAAAAAATGATAAAAGACTTCTCGTCCGTATATGCAGTGACTGATGATAAATTTAAAAAAGATGAATTCGATCAAAAAGTGTCAAAAGAAAATCAAATGGTAACAAAAGGTATTGAAGTCGGGCACATTTTTTATTTTGGTGACAAATATTCAAAGCCACTGAATTGTTTTGTTGATAGCAAAGGTGGAAAAAAAACAGCTGTAAAAATGGGGTCTTATGGTATTGGTGTCTCAAGATTGGTAGGGGCAATAATAGAGGCAAAATATAACAATGAGATAATGAAATGGCCTAGATCAGTTTCTCCATTTGATGTTGTAATAATTCCGAGCTTTAGCAAAAATAATAAAGAAAACCTTACCAAATCGATGAAAATTTATGAGGATCTAAAAAAACAAAATATTGACGTATTGTTAGACGATGTTGATGAAAGCATGTCTCAAAAATTTAAAAAACACGATTTAATTGGAATACCATATCAAATTATTGTTGGATCAAAATCTACTAGCGATAAATTTGAATTTAAAGAAATCAATTCTGAAAGTTCATTTATTGATTTGAAAGAAATTAAATCAAAACTAATTAGTTAAATTGTTTAATCAGACTGAAAGACTAATAGCTATTAGAAATTTAAGACCTAAAAAGAAACAAGGTTTTCTTAAAATCATCTCTTTATTTTCTTTTTTAGGAATAATGTTAGGTGTAGCTATTTTAATAATTGTAATGTCTGTAATGAATGGATTTCGAGCTGATTTAACTGAAAAAATCATTGGTTTAAACCCACATTTAATTATTCAATTAAAAAAAGAAAATGATCCTGAAAGTATTAAAAAAATAGTCTCTCAAAAATATAGAGAGGTTAATATAACTGAAACTATTACAGGAGAGGGTATCATACTAACTAAAAATAAAGCCAAAGGAATAATTATTAAAGGAATTAGTAATAAAGATAAATCACAATCCTTTTTAAATAAGGAAATTACAAAAGGAAGTTTGAATGATTTTTCAAAAGGCAATGTAATGATCGGAGGTGAGCTTGCTTATAATTTAAATTTAGAAATTGGAGATAAAATTAATATTGTTTCTTCGTCTTTTTTAGATACTCCATTTGGTAGTGTGCCTAAGCAAGATAATTTTAAAATTGCCGGTTTTTTTAATAGTGGCTTTTATGAATTTGATCAAAATTTAATTTATCTTGAGTTAAATGATAGTAGATCTATTTTTAATTTAGAGGAAGGAAAAGTAGATTTAGAAGTATTTTTAAAAGACCCGTTTTTAGCAGAAAAATACAAAGAAGAAATTAATAAATTAAATCAAAACATTTTCATTTCAACATGGTCAGATAATAATAAATCATTTTTTAATGCTCTAAAAGTAGAAAGAAATGTAATGTTTATTATTCTCACATTAATAATAATTGTGGCCGCATTTAATATTATTTCAGGGTTAACAATTTTAATTAAAAACAAAACTAAAGAAATTGCTATTATTAAAAGTCTAGGGTTGTCTGATAGCTCAATAATTAAATCATTTTTTTTAACTGGTTTCACGATTGGTTTTTTTGCGACTATTTTCGGTGTAATTTTTGGAGTTATTTTTTCAATTTATATCGATGAAATTAGAAATTTTTTATCTATGGTATTTGGTATTAATATTTTTCCTTCAGATGTTTATTATTTAGAAAAAATGCCAAGCGAGATTAATACAATTTCTATAGGTATTATATTTTTTTTGTCTTTGGTTATTACTTCCTTAGCTTCATATTTTCCTGCTAAAATCATTTCTAAAATGAAAACTACCGATGCTCTCAAATATGAATAAAATTGTTTTAAATATTAAAAATTTAAAAAAGAATTTTGAACATAAAAATAAAAAAGTTGAAGTTCTAAAAAACTTAAGTTTTTCTTTGAAACAAGGTGAGCTAATTGCATTGACGGGACCATCTGGATCTGGGAAATCTACATTGTTACATTTAATTGCACTCCTTGAAAAACCATCCTCTGGAAAAATATCTCTCCTGGGAAAGAATATTAATAATTTAAAAAAGGATGAAGTTAATAAAATTAGAAAATACAATATCTCATTAATATTTCAAAATCATAATCTCATTTCAGATTTAAATGTAATTGAAAATGTTATGCTTCCACTTTAATAAGGAATGAGGATTATAGGGAAAGTTATAATAAATCCAAAAAAATTCTTTCAATAGTTAATCTGTCCAATAGATTGGATTTTTTTCCAAACGATTTATCTGGAGGAGAACAACAAAGAGTTGCAATTGCAAGATCTTTAATTGCTAAAACAGACTTAATTTTGGCTGACGAACCAACAGGAAATTTGGATTTTAAAACTTCAAAAGAAATATTCAATTATTTTATAAAATTAAAAAAAATGAATAAAACAATTTTATTTGCAACTCATAATAGAGAACTTGCTAACAAAGCTGATTATAAGTTGAGTATTTCGAATGGTAATATTAAAAGAGTAAATGGAAAAAAATGAGAGTCACTTTATTAATTTTAAAATACATTCTCAGTACTCTATTTGTGAAGGTGCAGTTAAAATCGATAAATTAGCTGAATATTGCAAAGATAATAAAATAAAAGCAATAGGTTTATGTGATAGTTTTAACTTATGCGGCGCATTAGAATTTGCAGAGAAAATAAGTAAAGTTGGAACTCAACCAATTATTGGATCCCAGATAAATTTTAAGATTGAAAATATAATAGGTAAACTACCAGTATTTGCTAGAACAAAAGAGGGTTATAAAAATTTGACAAAATTATCCTCCATAAGTTATTTAGAAAGCGAAGCTACATCCGACCCTTACAATAATTTAGAAAATTTATATAAAAATTCAGATGGATTATTGGTTCTTTCAGGAACTATATACGACTTAATCGGTAAGTTATTTAAATTAAATAAATTAGAGGTCATCAAAAGCTTATTAAAAAAACTTAATAGTATTTTCCAAAACAATTTTTATATTGAAATTCAGAGACATTCAGAGGTCGATGAAAAAAATTTTGAAGATTTTCTAATCTCAATATCATCAGAACTAAAGATACCGCTTATTTCTTCACAGGAGGTTTTTTATATAAAAGAGGAAATGGCTGAAGCCCATGATGCTTTAATTTGTGTTGGTGAAAAATCATTTGTAGATGATCAAAATAGAAAAAAATTCAAAAATAATCATTATTTAAGAAGTTCACCTTATCTAAAAAATTTATTTAAAGATATTCCAGAAGCACTGGAAAATAATTATAATTTTCCAAAAAAATTTAGTTTTAAACCAAAAAAAACTAAACCTATTTTACCAAATCTCACGTTGAGTAAAAATAAAACGCCCGAGGAAGAATTATTAACCCAAGCTAAAATTGGCTTAGATAATAGACTTAAAAATTTTATATTATTGAAAAATAAAAATAAAGATCCAGATAAATTAAAAAAAGTATATGAGGATAGACTAAGCCATGAAATTAATATTATTAATTCAATGAATTATCCAAGTTATTTTTTAATTGTTTCTGATTATATTAGATGGGCAAAAAAAAATTCGATACCAGTAGGTCCTGGAAGAGGCTCTGGGGCTGGATCTTTAGTAGCTTATAGTCTCGATATTACCGACTTAGATCCTATAGAATTTAATTTAATTTTTGAAAGATTTTTAAATCCAGACAGAATATCAATGCCAGATTTTGATATAGATTTTTGCGAGGAAAAAAGAGATAAAGTTTTTGAATATCTTAAACAAAAGTATGGTAATGGCGTAGCACATATTATTACATTTGGAAAACTTAAAGCTAGGATGGCTTTAAGAGATATTGGTCGTGTTCTAGGTTTACCTTATGGACATGTTGACAAAATTTGTAAAATGATACCTTTTGATCCCTCTCGCCCTTTAACTTTACAGGAGTCAATAAATAGGGAGCCAAGATTTCAAGATGAAATTAATCAAAACTTAAAAGTAAAAAAATTAATTGAACTTTCATTAAAATTAGAGGGACTAAATAGGAATATGGCCACTCATGCTGCAGGTGTTGTAATTGCAGGAAAAGAACTTTCTGATCAAATACCACTATACATAGATCATTCATCAAAACTTCCACTTCCTTCTACTCAATATGACATGTACTCCTCAGAAAATGCTGGTCTTGTAAAATTTGATTTACTTGGTTTAAAAACTCTTACCGTAATAGACAAAACTATAAAAATGATTAACAAAAAAAAAGATAATTTAGATATTTCAAAAATCGATTTAAAAGATAAAAAAGTTTTTGACCTTCTTTCAACAGGTGAAACCACTGGCCTTTTTCAACTAGAGAGCACCGGAATGAGAGAAGCGATAAAACAGATGAAACCGAATAAATTTGACGACATTATTGCTTTGGTTGCATTGTATAGACCTGGTCCTATGAGCAATATACCAATATACAACGATTGTAAAAATGGCCTAAAAGTTCCTGAATATATACACCCTAGTATAAAAAATATATTAGAACCAACATATGGAATAATAATTTATCAAGAACAAGTAATGCAAATTGCCCAAACACTAGCTGGTTTCTCTGCTGGAGAGGCAGATATTTTAAGAAGAGCGATGGGTAAAAAAAAACGAGCAGAGTTAGAGAGACAAAAAGAAAGATTTGTAAACGGGGCAATAAAAAATGGTATTAAAAAAGATCTCGCAAACTATATTTTTACAAAAATTGAGCCTTTTGCAGAATATGGTTTTAACAAAAGTCATGCTGCAGCTTATGCATTAATCGCATTTCAAACAGCTTTTTTAAAAACCTATTATAAAGAGGAATTCATTGCTTCTACTATGTCTACAGAAACAACAAATACCAATAAGCTAAGAGAATTTGTTGATGAATTAAAAAGGCTAAAAGTAAATGTTGTCAGACCGGATATAAATGAATGTTTTACTGATTTTAAAACCTCAGATAAATCAATTTTATATGGTTTAGGCGCTATAAAAAATGTTGGTAGTGAGGCTGTATCAAATCTTGTTAAAGAGAGAGAAAACAACGGAAAATTTAAATCATTATTTGACTTTATTAAACGGGCCAACCCAAAAGATATTAATAAACTACAATTAGAAGGTTTAGTTAAATCAGGAGCATTTGATAAATTGGAAAAAAATAGAAAAGGTATTTTTGATACAATACCGAAAATTATACAATTAAACAAAATTTATCATGAAGATAAAATTTCCAAACAAAGCAATCTTTTTGAAGAAGGGGATTCGACTAAAAATGAGAAATTTAAGCTTGATACTGAAGATAAATGGACAACTAAAGAACTTTTGAGTGAGGAATTTAAGTCACTTGGCTTCTATATGTCTGATCATCCCTTAAATAATTATAAAAATATTTTTGCACAACTAAACATCAAACCATTTAAAGAATTTATTATTGATAAAAAAAATGACGGTTTAATCGCAGGAACATTAATGACTATTCAAGAAAAAAAAAGTTCAAAAGGTACTCCATTTGCAATAGCAAAATTTAGTGATAATTTTGGTGAGTATGAATTATTTATTTTTTCTGAAATATTAATTAAAAATAGAGAAATATTAAAAGAGGGAGAGTCTTTTGTTATAACTTTATTTAAAGACACAGGCGGCGATCAAAAAAGAATAAACGTTAAAAAAATTATTTCTTTAGATAATTTAATAAATCACAACTATAAAAAGGTATCTATTGAGATAGATGAACAATTAAATTTCTTAGAATTAAAAAAACTTTTAGAGGAAAAGGGTGAAACTGAAGTCCAACTAGTTATTAGACAAAAAGATACAAAATTTACCATAAAACTTGAGAATCCAAGAAAATTCGATCTAAAGTTATTTAATGAGGTAAAAAATAGAGAATACGTAAAAAAAATAACTTTTTAAATACTTGCTTTTTAGATAAATAAATTATAATAAAACTTAATTTCGCACACAACTTTAAGGGTGATTGCCCCCCGGTCCAATTTGGAGCAGTTGTGGTGGATTAACCGGAAAAAAATGAAAGTACCTGAAGTAAACATAAAACAACTATTAGAAGCCGGCGTTCATCTCGGCCACAAAACATTAAGATGGAATCCAAAAATGAAAAACTATATTTTTGGAGAAAAAAATTCTATTCATATTATTGATTTAACTCAAACGGTTAATTTTCTTAAATCAGCATTAGTTGAAGTTCATAAATGCATCTCAGCTGGTGGTAAAATATTAATTGTCTCAACAAAAAAACAAGCATCTGAGCAAGTGAGTGCATTGGCTAAAGAAACTTCACAATACTTTGTAAATTATAGATGGTTAGGTGGTATGTTAACTAACTGGAACACAATTCAGAATTCAATCAAAAGACTTAAACATCTAGATGACCAACTTTCTAAAGATAATATGGGGTTTACTAAAAAAGAAATTATAAAGTTTGGAAAAGAGCGTGATAAACTCCAAAGATCTCTAGGTGGTATATCTGAAATGAAAAAACTGCCGAATTTAATTTTCATTATTGATACAAATATTGAGTCTCTAGCAGTTAATGAGGCTAAAAAGTTAGGTATACCAATTATTGCAGTTTTAGATACTAATTCAGATCCAACGGGTATAGATTTTCCTATACCAGGAAATGATGACGCAAGAAGATCAATTAATTTATATTGTGATTTATTGAATAATACTATTAAAGACGCAGAAAAATTTATTGAAAAAAATTTAAATGAAGAAAAAACAACATCAAAAATTCAAGTTAAAAAAGTAAAATCTAAAACAATTAAGCAAGAAAAAAAAAGTCCTCAAAAAAGATAATTTAAAATTAAATTAAATGTCAAATAAAGATTTATTAGATAGTGTTAAAAAACTTAGAGAGTTAACAGGTGTAGGTTTTAAAGATTGCAAAATTGCAATTGAGGAAAACAATGGAGACATCGAAAAATCTGTTGAGTTTTTGAGAAAAAAAGGAATAGCTAAAGCATCAAAAAAAATGGGTAGAAATGCGTCAGAAGGTTTGGCACTCGTTTATGATAAAGCAGATGAAGTAGCTATAGTTGAAATTAACAGTGAGACAGATTTTGTAGCAAAAAATAAAGATTTTATAAATTTTAGTAAAGAAGTTTCTAAAATAAATTTTGATGTATCGGGTGATATCGAAAAAATAAAATCAACTAGAATGAATAACGGAAAGCCAGTCAGTGATAATCTAATTGCTCTTATATCGAAAATTGGAGAGAAAATAACAATAAGAAGATCTAAGTTTTTTGACAACAAGGGTGGTAAAAACTATTTTTATATACATTCAGCAGTAGAAAAAAATGTGGGAAAAATTGTTTCTGTTGTAAAAATTTCAAATAATAATGATAAAGAACTAGGTCAGAAAATTGCGATGCATATCGCTGCTTCAAGCCCGCTAGCATTAGATGAGACAGGACTTAAAAAAGATATTATAGATAAAGAATTAGAAATTATAAAAGCTGAATTGACAAATTCGGGAAAAAAAGCCGATATCGCAGAAAAAATATCAAAAGGTAAAATCAATAAGTTTATATCTGAAAACACTCTTTTAAATCAAGTTTGGATTATGGACCCCAAAAAAAAGGTTTCTGATATACTTAAAGAAAATAAAAAAGAAAATGATATTAAAATAATTGATTTTATCAGATTTAAAGTAGGTGAAGGAGTTTAAATGAGTTCGGAGTTTAATGAAAAAAACTATTCCAATAAAATGGATAAAACAATTCAATCATTCAAAAAAGAAATTTCTACGTTAAGAACAGGTAGAGCCAACTCTTCAATGTTAGATATGATTAAAGTTGAAGTTTATGGACAAATGACGCCTATCAATCAGCTCTCTACTGTTTCAGTGCCTGAAGCGAGATTAATTACAGTTCAGGTATGGGATAAATCAAATGTCAGTTTGATTGACAGTGCTATTCAAAAATCGGACTTAGGCGTTAATCCACAAATAGATGGACAGATAATAAGAATAAGAATTCCAGATTTAACCGAAGAGAGAAGAAAAGAATTAATTAAAATTCTTAAAGGTATGACAGAAAAAAATAAAGTTTCTATAAGAAATATAAGAAGAGAAGCCAACGAAGATTTAAAAAAAAAACTTAAAGAAAAAAAAATTACAGAGGACGAAAACAAGAATTATGAAAAAAGTACTCAAAAGCTTACTGATGACCATATATCAAAGATAGACAAAATAACTGCAGAAAAAGAAAAAGAAGTTTTACAATTATGAATAAACTTAACCACGTTGCATTCATTATGGATGGAAATGGGCGATGGGGGAAGAAAAAAAAAGGAAATAGAAATTCTGGACATTATGCAGGGGTGCAGACAGTAAAAAAAGTTGTTGAGATATCAATAAAACTTAAAATACCCGTAGCTACATTTTATGTTTTTTCAACTGAAAACTGGAAAAGGCCAAAAACAGAAATTAACTTTTTATTTAATTTAATTAACTCTTATTTCAAATCAGAATTAGACAATGTAATTAAGAATGGTATAAAAATAAATATTATTGGAGAGCTGAGTGGATTGCCATCAAAATTAAAATCTATACTTAAAGAAACTGTAAAAAAAACAAAAAAAAATAAAAAAATTTTAGTAAATCTAGCATTAAATTACGGTTCAAAAAGAGAGCTAATTAGTGCATTCAAAAAGATAAAGTTAAAAAAGATAACTGAAAAAAACTTAAATAATTACTTATACACTAAAAAAATTCCAGACCCTGATATTTTAATAAGAACTGGAGGAAAAAAAAGATTAAGTAATTTTATGTTATGGCAATTAGCCTATACTGAATTATATTTTTTAGATAAATTATGGCCTGATTTTAAAGAAAAAGATTTAAAAAAAGTTTTAAATCATTATTTAAAAATAAAGAGAAATTTTGGGGGTATCTAATTGAAAACTGAAATTACAACAAGAATAAATACAGGTCTGTTATTAATGTTATTGTTAATTTTAATGTTCATAAGTAAAATAGTTTATCTTTTTTTATTTATCATTATTTTTTCATTGTCATTTGTAGAATTTTCTAAATTATCAAAATTAATATTTAAAAAGAATTTATTAAAACTTTTTTTTATAAATGTAATTTTCACTCTTTATATATTTGCAATTCTTTTAATATTTATTTTCGGACTCAATGACATTCATTTTAAGGTAATTCTATTTATTATTTTACTAATTTGTATTGCATCCGATATTGGCGGGATCTTATTTGGTAAAATTTTCAAAGGTCCAAAATTAACAAAAATAAGTCCTAATAAAACTATTAGCGGATCAATAGGATCATTTTTTCTTTCAATCTGTATGAGCACATTACTAATGAGTTATATTTTCAATACTGAATTAGTCGATAATTTTCTTTTAGGTTTTTTAATTTCATTAAGTGTCCAATTGGGAGACCTATTTTTTTCATTCTTAAAAAGAAAAGCTTTTTTGAAAAATACTGGCAATTTTTTACCTGGTCATGGTGGAATTCTTGACAGAATAGACGGTATTCTTTTAGGACTTCCAATTGGTCTTATTTATATTTTAATATTGATATTTACAGGATGAAAAAAAAACTTTCAATTTTCGGATGCACAGGATCAATTGGTGATACAACATTCAAGTTATTAAGCAACAAAGATAAAAAATATACTTTTTACATATTAACTGGTTTTAAAAATTATAAGAAAATTAAATATTTAATTAATAATTATAAACCAAAATTTTTTGTAATTTTTGACGACAAAACATACTTTAAAATTAAAAAAGAGTTTAAAAAAAAAAAAATTAAAATATTAAACTCAAAAGATTTTTATACCCACAAATTTGAAAAATCAGATGTTTCAATTTTAGCAATTCCAGGCATAGCTGGACTTAAACCAAGTTTAGATATTATAAAAAAAAGTAAAAAGATTCTTATCGCAAACAAAGAGTCAGTGATTTGTGGTTGGAATTTAATTTATAAAATAGCAAAAAAGCATAAAGTTAAAATTTTACCAGTTGACTCTGAACATTTTTCGGTAATGAAATTAATGAACACATCAGATAAAAAGAGTATTGAAAAAATTTACCTAACCGCTTCAGGGGGACCTTTTCTTAATTATCCCTTAAAAAAAATGGATAATATTAAACCTACTCAAGCAATAAATCATCCGAAGTGGAAAATGGGTAAAAAGATATCAATAGACTCTGCAACCCTTTTAAATAAGATATTCGAAGTTATTGAAGCAAATAAACTTTTTGAAATAGATCTTAAAAAAATTGATATTCTAATTCACCCCCAATCACTAGTTCACGCAATTGTAAAATTTAAAAATGGTTTATATAAGTTTTTGTATTTTGAGACTGATATGTCTATCCCAATAGGTAATGCGCTATTCGAAAATGATTTTGAAATTAAAAAATTTTCAAGTTTAAACAGTAAATTTAAAAAAAATAATCTTATTAAAAACTTAAATTTTTTCAAAGTAGATCAAAAAAAATTTCCAGCAATAAAGTTAAAACCTATATTGGACAAATATAAATCTATACCTATTATCTTAAATGCAGCTAATGAAATATTTGTTGATCAATTTCTAAAAAAAAATATGAGCTTTTGCTCAATTATCAATTATATATTTATACTTTTAAAAGACCCAAAAATGAGAAAATATGCTATAAAAAAACCCTCAAATTTGAAAACTATTTTAACTATTGATAAATGGACTAGAGACCGAGCTATGAAGATTATAAATAAAAAAACTGAATGAAAAAATATTTTATTATAACTTTTCTAATATTATTAACTAATACTCTATCAGCAGAAATTGTAAAAAAGATAGAGATTACTGGGAATGATAGAGTAAGCGACGAAACTGTTAAAGTTTATGGTGATATAGCAATTAATCAAAATGTAGACAGTTTAAAAATAAATGAAATTATAAAAAATTTATACTCGACAAATTTCTTCGAAGACATAAATGTTACTGTCTCAAACGGTACGTTATTTGTTAAATTAATAGAATACCCCGTTATTAATGAGATTATAATAGTTGGTGAAGATGCCAATAAATATAAAGAACAGATTAAGAAATTAATTAAATCAAAAAAGAATGGACCATTTGTAAAGTCGCTTATATCAGATGATGAAATTACTATAAAAAAATTATATTCATCGTTGGGATTTAATTTTTTAGAAATTAAATCAAAAGTAGAAACGTTTCCAAAAAAGAGAGTAAATGTTTATTTTGAAATTGAAAAAGGAAAAAAAACAAAAATTTCTAAAATAAACTTTAAAGGTGATAGAAAAATTAGAGATAGGAGACTAAGAGATATAATTACATCTCAAGAGTCAAAATTTTGGAAAGTATTGACTAGAAATACAAATTTAAATCAAAATAATATTGAATTGGACAAGAGGTTATTAACTAATTACTATAAATCAATAGGATACTATGATGTTAAAGTTTTATCAGAAATAGTAGAATTAAAAGATAATTTTCTAGCTGATATAACTTTCAATATTAACGCTGGAACAAGATATAAGATTAGTAAGATAAGCACCAAAGTTGATCCTGTATTAGATAAAGAATTATTTTTACCTTTAAATAAAATTTATAGTGAAGTAGTTGGAAGTTATTATTCCCCTTTTACAGTCAAAAGATTATTAGATGAGCTGGATTTAATTATAAGTAATGAGGATCTTCAATTTATTGAGCATAATGTTAATGAAATTATTAAAGACAAAACTATTGAGTTAGTAATAAATGTTATCGAGGGTCAAAAAATCATTGTGGAAAAAATCGATATATTAGGTAATTCTGTAACCAATGAAACAGTAATTAGAAGCGGCCTTTTAATTGACGAGGGAGATCCATATAGTAAAGTAAAGGTGGACAAGTCCATATCTCAAATTAAAAGTAAAAGAATTTTTGCTTCTGTTAAAGAAACAACTTCAGATGGTTCAATACCAAATTCAAAAAAAATAAAGATTGTTGTTGAAGAAATGCCGACAGGAGAAATAAGCGCAGGAGCAGGTATAGGAACAGATGGAGGCTCATTTGCTTTTAGTGTTACAGAAAACAATTGGTTAGGAAAGGGAGTTGAAGTATCTGCTGCAGCTGAAGTCAGCACAGACTCTGTCAGAGGTTCATTATCTTTTACAGATCCAAATTATAATTTTTCTGGTAAAGAATTATCTTATTATGTCAAAAACGTGAAGAATGATAAATCTGAACTTGGGTATGAAAATAGAGTGTTTGGAACCGGTATAGGACTATCATATGAAAGATTTAAAGACATTTATTTTTCTCCAGGAATAGGTTTAACATATGATGACATAACTACTGATAGTTCAGCATCTGAACTTTTACAAAAACAATCTGGAAATGCTGTAGATCTTATGTTTGATTACGCATTTACTACCGATAAAAGAGATAGAAAATTTATGCCTACAGCAGGACACTTGACATCATTTTTTCAAGAACTCCCAATTTATTCAGATCAAGCGCACATCAAAAATAGTTTTACAACTAATCATTACAAAGAATTTAGCGAGGACTTAATTGGAGCTTTAAAATTTGGAGCATCGGCAGCTAATGGTATTAATGATGAAGATGTTAGAATAAGTCAGAGACTCGATTTAAGCACAAGAAAATTAAGAGGTTTTGAGTCAGGAAAAATTGGACCAAAAGATGGAGATGATTTCATAGGAGGTAATTACTCAACATACTTAAATTTAGAGGCAAATTTTCCTAATTTTTTCCCTGAAAAAAGTAATGCTGAAGTAGGTCTTTTTCTTGATGCTGGAAATGTATGGGGCGTTGATTACAGCGATGCAATTGATGACTCAAATGAATTGAGATCCACGCTAGGAATTAATACGAGCTGGCTATCGCCAGCAGGCCCATTATCTTTTATTTTTTCAAAAAATATAACTAAGGCATCAACCGACGTAGATCAAACTTTCAACTTTAGACTAGGAACAACATTCTAATGAAAAATTTAATTTATATATTTACTTTTATTTTAATACTTTTTTTTTCTGTCCAAAAAAATCTTTTAGCAAGCGATATATATTTTATAGATTATTCTAAAGTAATGAATGAGAGTATTGCAGGAAAAAAAGCTCAAGATAATTTGAAAAAACTTTTAACTAATTCAAATAAAAAATTTAATGAAACAGCTAAAAAATTAAAAGAGGAAGAAAATAAAATTATTAGTCAAAAAAATGCTCTTTCCAAAGAAGAATATAAAAAAAAGGCAGACGCTTTAAGGAAAAAAGTATTTGAACTTAATAAACAAAGAGAACAATCTATAAAAGAAGTAGCTTCTAAAAGAAAAAAAGCAGGTGATGAAATGTTAAAAAACCTCAACCCGATATTAGGAAATTATATGAAAGATAATAATATTGCAGTGGTGATTGATAAAAAAAATGTTTTAATGGGAGACAAAAAATTTGAAATCACATCTCAAATTATTGAAATTTTAAATAAGGAATTTAAATCAATTAAT
The DNA here is from genome assembly GCA_902596745.1 of uncultured Pelagibacteraceae bacterium. Classification (GTDB taxonomy): domain Bacteria; phylum Pseudomonadota; class Alphaproteobacteria; order Pelagibacterales; family Pelagibacteraceae; genus Pelagilacustribacter. The sequence goes on from CACJUZ010000001.1 coordinate 82,105, forward strand.
TTAAATTAATGTCAAAAAACATTTTTTTTGAAAGAAAAGGACCTTTTAAATCAAATGTACTATTTCCTAAACATTCAAATTCTAAAATAAGTATTAAAGATATTAAGTCTTTAGATAAAGCAGAAAAATTTGATTTAACTTTTTTTGACTCATTAAATTATAAAGATTTAGCAGAAAAAACAAAAGCGAGTTGCTGTATAACGAAAGAAAACCTCAAAAAATATTTACCTTTATCTTGTGAAGCTATATGTGTAAAAAGCGTATTATTTGAACTAGCAAGAGTCGTTTCAAAATTTTACCCCTATGCTGATTTAGATTATCCCGATAATACACTTAAAAAACCAAATAAATCGAAATTTCTTGGAGTAAAATTTGGTAACAATGTTTTAATTGGAAAAAACGTAAAAATTGGTAAATCAACACTAGTCGGAAGTAATACAATTATTGAAAAAAATGTTTCTATAGGAAAAAATTGTACAATAGGTTCAGGAATTATGATTAAAAATTCTATTTTAGGGAATAATGTTGTTGTCCAAGATGGATCAAAAATTGGTTTAAAAGGTTTTGGATTTATTCCTCTTAAAGAAAAAAACTTAAGAATTGCACACATTGGAAAAGTTGTCGTAGAAGATAATGTTGAGATAGGCTCTTCATGTACAATTGATAGAGGATCAATTGGTGATACCATAATAGGAAAAAATACTTTCTTAGATAATCAAGTTCACATAGCGCATAATGTAAAAATTGGAAAAAATTGTATGATAGCCGGTCAAGTTGGATTTGCAGGAAGTTCTACATTGGGAGACAATGTTTCAATAGGAGGGCAGGCTGGAGTCTCAGGGCACTTAAAAATAGGAAATAATGTAAAAATTGGTGGAGGCAGCGGCGTTGTTAAAGATATTCCTAATAATACTATTGTGATGGGATATCCAGCAGTACCGCTTAAAGAATTTTTAAAAAAAAAATAATATGATTAAAAAAGATACAATTGATAGAAAAGAAATTGAAAAGCTGCTACCTCATCGAGCTCCAATGTTACTTATAGATAAGCTTACTAAAATTGTTCACCTAAAATCTGCTACAGCAATTATGAACGTGAAAAAAGATGAATTTTATGTTCAAGGACATTTTCCAGGACAACCAGTTATGCCGGGAGTTCTAATAGTTGAGGCATTTGGCCAAGCAGCAGCAGCGTTAACAGCATGCGGCATTGATCCTAAAGAGTACGATAATAAATTAGTTTACTTAATGAGCGTAGAGAAAGCTAAATTTAGAAATCCAGTTTTACCTGACTGTGAACTTCATTTAGAAATTGAAGCCATTAGATCTCATGGAAGGGTTTGGAAATATAAAGGAACAGCTAAAGTAGAAGGAAAAAGAATGGCAGACGCGGAATGGTCAGCAACAATAGTTGATAGGAAATAAAATGATACATAGTTCTAGCGTAATAGATAAAAAAGCAAAAATAGGAAATAATGTTAAAATAGGTCCCTTTTGTTATATTGGACCCAACGTAGAGCTTCAACAAGACGTAGAATTAATTTCTAATGTGCACATAGAAGGAAATACTAAAATAGGCAAAGGTACAAAAATTTTCCCATTTGCAAGTATAGGAACCAATCCACAGGATTTAAAGTTTGAAGGAGAAACAAATAGTGTTTCAATCGGTGAGAACAACATTATTAGAGAATATGTAACAATAAATCCAGGCACAAAAGGAGGAGGAGGCAAAACTAAAATTGGAAACAATTGTCTATTCATGATCTCCTCACACATAGCTCATGATTGTAAAGTTGGTAATAATGTTGTTATAGCTAACAACGTTCCATTAGGAGGACATGTTACATTGGAAGATTCAGTTGTTATTGGAGGAAATTCAGCAGTACAGCAATTTACAAGAATAGGAAGATTGGCAATGATAGGAGGTATGACCGGAGTACTTAAAGATGTTATTCCATTCGGACTATCATTTGGTAATAGAAATTACTTGCAGGGTATAAACTTAATTGGGCTAAGAAGAAAAAAATATGAAAACAAAAAAATTTTAGAATTAGATACAGCTTATAAAAAAATCTTCTCGTCAGATAAACTTCACGAAAATTTAGCTAAAATAAACGGTGAATTTAAGACAAATGATTTAGTTAAAGAAGTTATAGATTTTATAGCAAAGGATAAAAAAAGACCTATTTGCACACCATTATCTAAATAATGATTGGACTAATTTTCGGAGATACTGATTTTCCAAAAGAAATACTAAAAAAAATTAAAAGAAAAAAATTAAAATATTTAATTATAGATTTAAGTAAAAAAAGGACATTTAAAAAAGATAAAAACTCTAGAAAAGTATCTATTGGTCAATTCGGAAAAATTATAAATTTACTCAAAGAAAATAGATGCAAAAAGGTACTCTTTGCAGGAAAAGTAACAAAACCCAATTTTTTTAAATTAAGACTAGACTTTAAGGGTGTTTATTACATTCCACGAATTATAAAAAGCTCTAGGATAGGTGATGCAGCTATTTTAAAAGAAATAATTGAAATCTTTAAAAGAGAAAAGATTATTACCATAAGTTCTTTGTTTTTTAGTCCAGAACTAACTTTAAAAAAAGGTATCTATACAAAAATTAAACCAAACAAAGTTGATAATGCTGATATTAATAAGGCTATTTTGATATTAAATAAATTGAATAAATATAACTTCAGCCAAGGCACAGTAGTCAGAAATAATAAACTTATAGCTATTGAAGGAAGAGGAGGCACTCAAAATTTGTTAAAAAGATCAATAAATAAAAAATTTAAAAATAATGGAGTGCTAGTCAAATTTCCCAAAAAAAAACAAGACTTAAGAGTTGATTTACCAACTATTGGATTGAAAACTTTAAAACAATGTAAGTTAGCAGGCTTAAAAGGTATTGTTGTAAAGAATAAGCAAAATATTTTTTTAGAGAGAAAAAAATGTATTAATTTTGCAAATAAAAACAAAATGTTTATTTTATCAAAATGAAAAAAACGTTCTTATCACTTTTAATATATTTCACCTTTTCCTACTCATTTTCATCAGAAATAAAACTTATCAAAATATTCGATGGGTTGAACAAACCATGGAGTTTATCTTTCATTGATGAAACTAATATTTTAATTACAGAAAAACCTGGAAATCTTTTAGTTGTAAATTTAAAAGATAAAACAAAATCGGTCATTAAACATAATTTATCCGTATTAGAAGATGGACAAGGTGGTTTGTTAGATGTTTTATTTCATGATGAATATGTTTATGTTTCATATTCTGAAAATAGAGGTAATTGGCATTCTAGCACGTCTGTTGCAAGAGGAGTATTCAACAATAAAAATATAAGTTTTAAAAATATTTTTAGAGCTGAACCCCCTATTAATTCTGGATACCATTTTGGTTCACGATTAGTTATAAAAAAAGACAAACTTTTTATTACAGCTGGGGAAAGAGGTGAAGGAATGATTGCCCAGGATCCTCAAAAGCATCCTGGCAGTATTATTAGAATAAATTTAGATGGGTCTATCCCAAAAGATAATCCAAAGTTTAAAAATAAAAATAATTGGTTACCTGAAATTTACCAGATAGGTGTAAGAAATCCTCAAGGAATGGCTTTATCACCTTTTGATGATAAAATTTATTTAAGTAATCATGGCGCAAAGGGAGGTGACTGGTTTGGTACAGCAAACTATGGTGAAAATTATGGTTGGAAAATATTAGGATGGGGTGGGACTAATTATAGTGGAACAAAAATTGGTCCAAAATGGAAGCCAGGATTTACCAAGGCTATAAAATACTGGGTACCATCTATAGCAGTAAGTGCAATTGCGATTTACAAAGGGGAAGAATTTAAGGAATGGAACGGAGATGCACTTGTTACAGCGTTAAAAGATCAGTCATTAAGAAAAATTAGTTATAAAGACTCATTTGTTGTTGAACAAATAATATTTAAGGGAAATATTGGAAGAATAAGAGATATTAAAATTCATAAAAAAACAGGAGAAATTTACTTAATTTCTGATAACGGCAGTATTTGGAGAATGTTTAAATGAAGAAAATCTTTATTTTAACAGGTGAACCCTCAGGAGATAAATTAGCTGCTAAAGTTATCTCTAAACTAAAAATTAAAGATCCAAGCATCACCTATCTTTGTTTGGGTGGAGAAGAACTTAAATCTTTAGGAATAAATTCAATCTCAAAACTTAGCGAGGTAACATACTTAGGTTTTACTCGGGTATTATTAAACTTATTTACAATTAAGAGAAAAATAAATGAAACTTCTCGAAAAATATTAGAGTTTAAACCAGATATTTTGTTTTCAGTAGACAGTCCAGATTTCACATTACGAGTTGCTGAAAAGGTAAAAAATAATTCACCAAATATAAAAACAATACATTTTGTAGCCCCACAGGTTTGGGTGTGGAGAGAGGGAAGAGTAAAGAAAATTAAAAAATTTATCGATCATATTTTGCTTTTATTTAAATTTGAAAAAAAATATTGGGAAAAGGAAAATGTAAGTTGTGAGTTTATTGGTCATCCACTTTTAGAAAACAGCAAGGAAGACAAGATTGAACTTAATCAAGTTATCAAAAAAAATAAAGCAATTATATCTGTTTTTCCAGGAAGTAGAGATAGCGAAGTTAAAAAACTTACTCCAATATTATTAGACTTTATTAAACTCATGAATGAAAAGTACGAAGATTTTTTATATGTTTTTCATTCGACAAAAGCACAAAGATCTAATTTAGAAAATATAATTAATAAAAGCCAAATTAATAATATTGAAATTATTTCTGATGATAAGATTAAAGATCATATACTAAAAAAATCAATTTTTGCTGTTTCAAAATCTGGCACTATTTCACTTGAAATAAGTAAAAGAAAAATACCTTCAATAATTATTTACAAGATGAATTTTATAAACTTTTTAATTGTAAAAATGTTAGTAAAAATTAAATATGCGAATATATTAAATATTGCTGCAGGACAGATGATTATTCCTGAATTATTACAATCAAAGTGTAACCCTAAAGAAATTTATAAATTAGTTTCTAGTTTTTTAGAAGATCAAAATAAAATAAAAAAACAAATTTCTAATACTGAAAAAGTTTTAGAAAGCTTTAGAACCAAAAACCTCCCAACTGATTTAGCTGCGGACTCAATTATGAAAAGTTTGTAATTTTAAATTACAAAGACTACATTCGTTATTTAAAGCTGGGATATCACCTTCTAAAAAATCGATTACTTCAGTTATAAATTTTAAGTATAAATCATCATTTCTTTTAATTTCAAAATATTGTACAGACATTTCAAGTGCTGGTGTATTTTTTAATACTAAATTTTCTGGCTCAAAACAAAAAATTCCCAGGTTTTTTACTGGATCTAATTTTAAATAGTTTTGATCTGGTTTTTCAAACATAATTGCATAACTATTTAATTGTGTCATGTATGTTAATGATTTTTTTTCATTTATGTTTGTAACCTTAAAATCTATTATTGAAAAAAAATCTTTATGATCAATATAAGCGTCGATTTTACCTCTTAATTGAAATGCTCTATCTTTATGGTCATAAAGGACTTCAGATTTATGTAGCTTGGCGTAATCTGTTTTTATTATTCCCTCAGGCACTTTATTAGAATTCAAAAATTTTGAGGGTTTATTGTGATAAAATTTTTTTTGAATTGAATCTATCTTTGAAAATATAGACGGGAAACCAAAATTTATTCTTACATCGTTTACCTTTAGATCGTAGTAACATCTTTTGCAACCTGAGTATCCAAATGCAAATTCACTTGGACTAAATAAATATGGTTTCGACATTAGACTAATTTTTTTAACCTGTTTATTACAGTAGCTTTATCTAAAGATAAAATAGTGTCATAAATACCAGGCCCAAATTTTGTACCAACTAAGCCAATTCTTAATGGTTGTCCAACACCTTTAAAGTTAGTTTTGTGTTTATTGATTAAATTTTTAATAATTGGCTCTAAGCTTGTTTTATTTAAATCTTTTAATGCCTCAAAGTCTTCTATGAAATTTTTGATAATATCTTTAGATTTTTTATCAATCAAAGATTTGTCCTCACTTGATATCTTTAAGTTATCATTAAGTATATAGCCTGAGTTATTATAGATATCTTCAAGTGTTTTTGCTTTATTTTTTAAAAAATTTAATGACTTTAAGATTATGCTTTCTTTAGATTTATCAATATTTATTTTGAATTTATTAGAAAATTCTAACAATTTATCGAACAATTTTTTTTCGTTCATAGATTTTATATAAGTTTCATTCATTGATAAAATTCTAGACATATCTAATTTAGAGGGTGATTTACCTATCCCCTCAAAATTAAATAACTCTATACTTTCTTTAAGTGAAAAAATTTCTTTATCTTTGTAAGACCAACCTAATCTTAATAAATAATTTCTTAAAGCCTCTGGTATGATACCAATTTTAATATAATCATTTATTGTTGAGGCATTATCTCTCTTGGAAAGTTTTTTACCTTTCTCACTATGAATTAAAGGTATATGAGCAAATTTGGGAACTTCCCATCCCATTGCATCATAAATTTGTTTTTGCTTAAAAGAATTAATCATATGATCATCACCTCTTATCACATGAGTAATTTTCATCTCATGGTCATCTACAGTTGCTGATAGCTGATAGGTAGGAGATTTATCTTTTCTTAATATGACAAAATCTTCAATAGTAGAATTTGAGATATTTCTTTCTCCTTGAACTAAATCTTTTATAATCGAATTTCCAGATATTTTACTTTTAAATCTTATTACTGGTTTAACATCTTTTGGTATTTTTAAATCTTTAGCGTCTCTCCATTTTCTATTATATACGTATGGTATTCCTTGTTTTTTACATTTTTCTTTTTGTTCATTTATTTCTTCCTCTGAGCAATAACATGCGTATGCAAAACCTTTTTTTATAAGATCTTCTGCTACAGTCACATGTTTAGAAATATTTTTTGATTGAATATATTCTTCGCCCTCATGTTCAATACCTAACCACGCTAATGATGAAATAATTTGTTTTTTAAATTCTTCCTTAGATCTTTCTTTATCAGTATCTTCTATTCTCAAAAAATATTTTCCTTTATTTTTCTTAGCCAACAACCAATTAAATAAAGCTGTTCTGACACCTCCGATATGAAGTGGACCGGTAGGGGATGGAGCAAACCTACAATTAAAAGACATTCAGTATTTTTAGACTATTTTAGTGAAAGTTTCTATATAAAGAAATTAATCTTCCTTGGATTTTTACTCTATTAGAAGCATATATTTTAGTATCGTAATTTTTGTTAGCGGCTTCCAAAGCAATTGTGTTACCTTTTTTTCTTATTCTCTTCAGGGTAGCTTCTTGTTCATCAATTAGCACTACAGCAATTTGCCCTGTGTCAGCAGTAGAAGTTTTTTTTATAATTACTGTGTCGCCATCATTTATTCCAGCTTCAATCATAGAGTCGCCTTTAACTTTTAAACCAAAATATTCGCCATTTTTTTGCAAATCTTCTGGTAAAGCAACTTTATCAACTTCATGTTGTATAGCTTCTATTGGAGTACCAGCTGCAATACTTCCCAAGACAGAAACTTTAGAAGAGTTGCTTTTAGATTTATCTAAACCACCCTTAATTACGCTTGGTGTGAAAGAATTAAAGATATCATTAGCACTTGCATTTTCTGGGAGCTTGACCACTTCCAAAGCTCTTGCTTTGTGAGCCAATCTTTTAACAAAGCCCCTTTCTTCTAGAGCACTAATTAATCTGTGAATACCAGATTTCGACTTCAGGTTGAGTGAATTTTTCATCTCCTCATAAGATGGTGAAATTCCAGAAGATCTAATTTTTTTATTAATAAATATTAATAAGTTTTTTTGTTTTTTTGTAAGCATAGAACAAACCTCGTACATCTATGTTCTATAAAAGTTCTTTTTAAATTACAACTTCAAATAAGCCTTAGATTTATTGAGTTATTTGAATTAATCTTTTCATTAATTCACCAGGTTTGTCGGATTTAAGAAGTGATTCTCCAATCAGAAAATTTTTAATACCTGTTTTTTCGTAAATGTATTTTGCGTCATTCTCATCCTTAATTCCGCTTTCAGATAATAGAGGCCCTTTATGTGCTTTAACAACTTCAAAAATTGAAATCGTATTATTAATAGAAACATCTAAATTTTTCAAATTTCTATTATTTATTCCAATTAATGCTTGATCGTATTTTAAAGCTATCTCAGCCTCTTTAAGATCATGCACTTCTACTATAACAGATAAATTATACTTTAAAGCCTCTGAATATATTTCATCAGCTTGACTACCATTTAAAGCAGCAATAATGATTAATATACAATCACTTCCATAACTTTTGGCTAAAGCTATTTGATAAGGATCAATGAAAAAGTCTTTTGCAAGAATAGGTATTTTAAATTTTTTTTTTATATCTTGAATATACTCTAATTTACCTAAAAAATGCTTTTCTTCCGTTAATACTGAAAGACAAGTAGCGCCGTTTTCAACATACATTTTTGCTATCTCCAAATGATTGAAATTATCAATAAGAATGCCAGCGGACGGACTTGATTTTTTAATCTCAGATATTATGGAAATACCATTATTTTTTTGAATTGCTTCCTTGAAATTAAAAAAATTTTGATTTTTTATATTTTTTTCTAGCGCATCTAAAGACTTATCTTTTTTGATTAATTCTAAAGATTGTTTTTTATCATTTATAATTTTTTCTAATATATTTTTCATTGGTTAGATTGAATTTTAGTTAAATGTTGAAACACTTTACCTGAATTCAAATGTTCTGTAGCATTTTTAAAAGATGTTTTAAAATCATTTTCTTTACCAGAAACAATTAAACCCGCAGCAACATTTAAAGCTACAGCTTGAGAAAATTCATTTTTTTTTCCTTGGTAGATTTCAATAATTTTTTCAGAATTATATTCAGCATTTCTTCCTTTTAAATTTTCTTTGTTAGTAGAATTTAAGCCAAGACTTTTTGGATCTATTGAAAATTGATTTATACTATTACCCTTTAGTTCTACCACATTTGTTTTTTCAAATGGTGAGATTTCATCCATTCCATCATCACTATGCACAATATATGCATGGACAACACCATTTTCTTTTAAAGCTTCTGCAAATGGTTTCATCCATTTTTTATTAAATACTCCAATCACTTGTCTTTTGACCTGCGCAGGACTACTTAAAGGTCCAATTAAATTAAAAATCGTTTTCTTTCCCATTTTTTTTCTAGCAGGCCCAACATATTTCATTGCAGAATGATAATTTGGGGCAAACATAAAAGCAAAATTAAATTTTTTAATATTTTCCTCGGCTTCTTTAGGACTCAAATTAATATTAATTTTTAAAGCCTCAAGTACGTCTGCAGAACCACAATTTGATGAGACGGCTTTATTACCGTGCTTAGCAACTTTTACACCCATACTAGCTAAGACTATAGCTGCAGCAGTAGAAATATTAAGCGAGTTTTGACCGTCACCACCAGTGCCGCATGTATCTATAGTATTTTTATCTGTATTTACTTTGCTCGCTTTTTCTCTGAGTATGTAGATACCACCTGCAAGCTCATCTTTTGTTTCACCTTTTGCTAAAAGATTTTCTAGTATATCTATAATTGAACTCTCGTTATGTTTCCCTTCCATAAGCTCTGAAAAAAGAATTTTACTTTCTTCAAAAGAAAGGTTTTGACCTTTTTTTAACTTTTCTTTGATATTTGACATTTTAATTTTTTATAAAGTTTTCAATTAATTTCATTCCTACTTTAGTACTAATACTCTCAGGATGAAATTGAAAGCCATGAATATTATAGTTTTTATGCATTAGGCCCATAATAGTCTTGTTTTTTGTCTCTGCAGTAATTATTAGGTTGTTTGACAGTCTTTTACGATCAACAACCAAACTATGATATCTAGTGGCTACAAAATTATTTCTTATATTTTTGAACAAACCTTTTCTTATGTGTTTAATTTTACTTGTTTTTCCATGCATCAAATTACTTGCACTCACTATCTTTCCACCAAAAGCTTGCCCGATAACTTGATGACCCAGACAGACACCTAGAATAGGAATTTTTTTATAAACATCTTTTACGATTTTAAGACAATTTCCAGCTTGATTTGGATTTCCAGGGCCTGGCGATATAACTATTTTTTTATATTTTTTTTTTAAAATTATTTTACTGTTTATTTTATCATTTCTAATTACGTCTACATCTTTATTAAATTTAGAAATATAATGATACAAATTATAAGTAAAACTATCGTAATTATCTATTAATAAAACTTTCATTTAATCAACAGCTTTCATTAACGCTTTTGCTTTATTTATAGTTTCAGAAAATTCTTTATCGGGTCGACTATCAGCAACTATTCCTGCTCCAGCTTGGACATAAAACTTATTATTTTTTATTAAAGCCGTTCGTAGAGCTATGCAAGTGTCAAACTCGTTGTTAGGTGTAAAATATCCAATTCCACCAGCATATAAATTTCTTCTATTTTTTTCTAATTCATCTATTATTTCCATAGCCCTTATTTTAGGCGCTCCACTAACTGTTCCAGCCGGAAAGCCTGCAAGTAAAGCTTCAAAAATTGAAACTTTTTTATTAAATTTACCTACAACATTCGAAACAATATGCATAACATGTGAATATTTTTCTACCTTGAAACTTTCAGTAACTTTTACTGTATTTATCTTTGATACCTTTCCTACATCATTTCTTCCTAAATCTAACAACATAAGATGTTCTGCTAATTCTTTTTTATCTTTTAAAAGCTCATTTTTAAACTTGTTATCTTGTTTCTTGTTTTTACCCCTAGGCCTTGTACCAGCTATAGGTCTTACAGTAATTTGATTATTTCTTAGTCTAACTAAAATTTCAGGACTGCTTCCCAGAATTTTAAAATCCTTAAAGTTAAAATAAAACATAAAAGGAGATGGATTTGATCTTCTTAAATAATTATAAATTTCAATAGGTTTTTTTTCAAATTTTCGCTCAAATCTTTGACTTAATACTACTTGAAAAATATCTCCTTTTTTTATGTAGTTTTTTGCTTTTAAAACTTTATTTTTAAATTGTTTTTTTGTCAGATTAGATTTTATTTTATTAGTGTTATTTTTAAACGTAAATTTTTTTGGAAAATTTATTTCCTCATAAAAATTAAGTAAATTAAATTCATTTAAAATTTTGTTATATTCATCTAAATGATTTAAAATTTTACTATCTGAAAATGTATTGTTAAGATAAAAAACCTTCTTTTTTAAATTATCGTATATTATCAAATTTCTTGGCCTGAGTATTCTTACATCAGGTATCTTTAGATCATCAACACATGTATCGGAAATTTTTTCTATATATCTTATAATATCATAGGAAAAGTATCCTACCAACATTGACGACATTGAAGGTATTTTTCTAGGTAGTTTTAACTTAAAATTTTTTATTAAATTATTAATGTATTTTAAGGGATCAACTATTTGCTTCTTTAACTTGTTATCAAAATATATATTTAGATTGTTTTTTTTAAAATCCCATACTTTATCTGGATTATATCCAATGATGGTATATCTACCTCTTACTTTTCCTCTTTCGACAGATTCAAAAATAAAACTATTTTTTTTTGATAAAATAAAATTAAATAAATTTTCAATCTTTTTGTAGTCTAAACACTTTTTTTCAACAAAAAGAACTTGACTATGCTTTTTTAAATGATTCTTTTTAAAATTTTGAAAACTGATATTTATCTTCATCAAAATGAATTTTTAATACGGTTTAAAGTTTTGTTGTTAATTTCAACATTGTACTTTCTATTTAGACTAAGGTCATAAATATTGTAAATATTATTAGCAAGTCTTAATTTTGCCTTTAATTTAAAACTTTCATAATTTTCATTTTGTTTATTTATTTTTGGTAATTTTGTTTCTTTAATATAAATTATAAAATTATCTTTGAGCATATTATCAGTTATTAAATTTAAGCTTTTGTCATCAGTCTCGAATATTCTTTTAATAACACCAGGACTGAAAATATTACTGTCTTTAATATTAGTTAAAGTTGCCGATTGGACTTCGAGATTATTTTCCTTGGCGAAGATATCCATTTGAGATCTAGAAAACTTTTTATTTGTTATTTCTTTAGCTAACTTACTATTTTCTGAAATTTTATTTTCTATAATAATTTGAGCAACAATCGACTCCCTTACATTTTTGTCATTCTTATCTTTTTGAATTTTAGAAGACTTTGTAATTTCAACTAAATAGTATTTTTTATTTATATTTAAAAATTCAAGTGAATTTTTGTTTTTTATTTTAAAAAAGCCTTCTAGTAGTTTTTTATCCGATATTTTATTGTTATTGTTTTTTTTAATCAATCCCGTATTTTCTATATCTAAATTATACTCTAATGCTAAATCATTAATACTTTTACTATCTAAAACTTTATTTTCAATTTCATTTAATTTACTAAAGAAATTTTCATTATACTCATTACTACCAATTATATTTGTTGGAGTTAATTCGGCGTATTTAAAATCTTTAACTTCTTCGGAATAAAAGTCTTTATTTTTATTGTATATCTCATTTATTTTTTTTTCTGAAATAGGTTTTGAATAATATTTTTCCAAATTTATAAATTCTATTTTTTTTGATTGATTTTCTTTATTATATTCGTGTTGCACAAGAAAATTTGGAATTTCAATACCTCCAGACAAGTAATCCAATAACTGCCTTTTCTTTTCTTGTTCGGCTATATTTGTTTCAAACAGAGGAGCACTTAAACTATTAGAAATTAAAAACTTTTCATATTCTGTTCTTGAAAACTTATTATCTTTAAAAAATGTTTTATCATTAATTATTATGTCCTTTAAAGAAGAGTCTTCGAGATTTACATTTAAATCTTGTAATTCTAAAATAAGAACTTTTTTTCCGATATAATCGGATAAAATTTTATCAATTAAATTTGTTTTAGGTAAATCTTTTCGATCTTGTTCACTTAAATCTAAGATATTTAGGTAATTTACAAAATCTCGAGTACTGATCTTTTCAGAGTCAATTTTAGCTACGACATTTTGGCTTCCACCGCTAAAAACATCACCCATACCCCAAAATAAAAAAGGCAATATAATTATTCCCACAAGTACTTTGAATAGAAAGGTCTTTGAATATTTTTTTATTGAATTTAGCATTTTATTATTTTAAATAATTAATAAATTATTAATTCAAATAGATCAAACTCATTATAAAAATAACATGAAATATTTTATTGGAAATTGGAAAATGTTCGGAATTCCTAAGTCAATCAATATAATTAAAAGTATAAATACCTTTTATTCGAAGGATAAAAATAGAAAAAAATATAAGGTTGTTATTACCCCTCCTTATACCCTTATAGAGAATTTTTCTAAATATTTTAAAAAAAAAAATATTTTAATTGGCTCACAAAACTGTTACCAAAAAGATAATTTTTCATCTAATACTGGTGCAATTAGTCCTTATATGCTGAAAAAGATCGGGACCAGATATACTTTAGTTGGTCATTCAGATAACAGAGGTGAAGGTGATACCGATAAAATGCTAAAGGCAAAAGTCAAATTTGCCTTAAAGAATAATTTAAAAGTAGTTTTTTGTATAGGAGAGAATAAAACACAGAAAAATAGAAAAAAACTTTCAACGTTTTAAAGAAACAGATTATTAAAGTCTTAGAAAAAAAATTTAATCAAAAAGATATTATTATTGCTTATGAACCCATATGGTCAATAGGAACTGGTAAAACCCCAACAGAATATGAGCTTCAGAATACACTTTTTCAAATTAAAAAAGTTTTAAAAAGTATTTTTAAAAAAAGTCCAGCAGTGCTATATGGAGGTTCTGTGGACGGAAACAGTGTTAAGATGCTTAAAAAAATTAAAGAAATAGATGGTTTTCTTATAGGTGGAGCTTCAAAATCTTCAAAGAAATTTATTGATATAATAAAGAATTACTATAGATAAGCATCATGGAAAATATAATTGTTATTGTAAATATTATACTTGCGATCATATTAGTTGTAGTTGTTTTGTTGCAAAGATCTGAGGGTGGAGCATTAGGCCTAGGTGTTTCACAAGATAATTTCACGTCATCTAGATCAGTGAGTACTTTTTTAACAAAATTAACAGCAATTATTGCTTCTTTATTTATAATTTGCAGCATCATTTTAGTGGCTATCAACAGGGATGAGATTCGAAAAACCCAATCAGTTTTAGAACTAGAGGAAGAGCAGAACTCTGACTTGCCTCAAATACCAGACTCTAATAAATAAAACTTTTTTTTAACACAATTTTAAAGTATAACATACTTCCATGGCGCGATATATATTCGTTACTGGCGGCGTGGTTTCATCTCTAGGAAAAGGATTATCATCTGCATCTCTTGCGTATTTGTTGCAATCTAGAGGATACAAGGTCAGAATTAGAAAATTAGACCCATATTTAAATGTGGATCCAGGAACTATGAGTCCTTTCCAACATGGTGAAGTCTTTGTTACAGATGATGGAGCAGAAACTGATTTAGACTTAGGTCACTACGAGAGATTTTCAGGCATATCCGCAAAAAAATCTGATAATATTACAACAGGAAAAATTTATAATGATGTTTTAAAAAGAGAGCGTCAGGGTAAATACTTAGGTAAAACAGTTCAAGTTATTCCTCACGTTACAAATAGAATTAAAGAATTTATAAATAATGAGGTCGAAACTGAAGACTTTGTAATATGTGAAATAGGTGGAACAGTTGGTGATATTGAAAGCCTTCCATTTTTAGAGGCTATTAGACAGTTTTCAAATGAAATAGGAAGAAAAAATACTTTATTTATTCATTTAACTTTAGTTCCATATATGAAGGCCTCAGATGAAATAAAAACAAAGCCTACACAACATTCTGTGAAAGAACTAAGAAGTATCGGTATTCAACCAGATATAATAATTTGTAGGTCAGAAAGAACTATTCCATTAGATCAGAGAAAGAAAATTTCTTTATTTTGTAATGTTACAATAGAGGACGTAATTGAAACTGTTGATGTAAAAACAATTTATGAGGCACCAATTAGTTTCAATAAAGAAAAATTAGACGAAAGAGTTTTAAGGTTTTTTAAAATCAAATCTAAAAAAAAGGTAAATCTCAATCCATGGAAAAAAATTACCAAACTTGTTCTTAACACAAAAAATTCGGTCAATATTGCAATTATTGGAAAATATGTTGAGTTAAAAGACGCATATAAATCTTTGGATGAAGCTCTAACTCATGGAGGAATTAGCAATAATTTAAAAGTTAATTTAATAAGAATAGAGTCTGATAAATTAAAACCAAGTGATGTAAAAGTTAAATTAAGAAATGTGTCAGGTGTCCTAATTCCTGGAGGTTTTGGAAAAAGAGGGACCGAGGGGAAAATAGCAGCGATTAACTTTGCTAGAAAAAATAAAATTCCTTTTTTGGGTATTTGCTTTGGTATGCAAATGGCTGTGATTGAATTTGCAAGGAACAAACTAAATATTAAAGATGCAACATCAAGCGAATTTGGACCATCTAAAGCATCAGTTGTTGGACTTATGAGCGAGTGGACTAAAGATGGTAAATTGATGAAAGGAACCGACAAAGATTTAGGCGGAACAATGCGTTTGGGCAGCTATGAAGCTAGACTTAAAAAAGACACAAAAGTAGGCAAAATATACAAATCATTAAAAATAAATGAAAGACACAGACACAGATATGAGGTCAACATTAATTATAAAAAGGATTTTGAAGATAAAGGTATGATCTTTTCAGGTTTGTCCCCAGATAATAAATTGCCAGAAATAATAGAGTTGAAGGATCATCCTTGGTTTATTGGTGTTCAATTTCACCCTGAATTTAAATCTAGACCTTTATCACCGCATCCTTTATTCTCATCTTTTATTCAAGCTGCAAAACTTTATTCGAAAAAATGAAAAATTTTAAGGTAAAATGTTCTAATTTTGAAATTGCTAATAATAATCCATTTACTTTAATTGCCGGTCCTTGTCAGTTAGAAAGCGAAGAACACGCAATTAAAATATCATCTGAATTAAAAAAAATAACTCATGAGCTTGGAATAAACCTTATATACAAGACTTCCTTTGATAAAGCTAATAGAACTAGTTTAAAGGGTAAAAGGGGCCTAGGATTAAATAAATCTTTACCAATTTTTGATAAAATAAGAAAAGAAATTGGTGTGCCTGTTTTAACTGATGTACATACTGTTGAACAATGTTCAGAGGTTGCTGACCATGTTGACGTTTTACAAATTCCAGCTTTTTTGTGTCGTCAAACAGATTTATTAGTTGCAGCAGCAAAAACGGGTAAAATTATAAATGTAAAAAAAGGACAATTTTTAGCACCTTGGGATATGACAAATGTAATTAAAAAAATAGAAGACTCTGGAAATAAGAATATTCTTCTAACGGAAAGAGGAGCAAGTTTTGGATATAATACTCTTGTCTCAGATATGAGAGCATTACCTATAATGTCAAAATTTGGATTTCCTATAGTATTTGATGCAACACATTCAGTTCAGCAACCAGGAGGAATGGGAGAGAAGAGCGGTGGACAAAGAGAATTTGTTCCATATCTTGCAAGAGCAGCGATTGCCGTTGGAGTCGGTGGAATTTTTATTGAAACTCACGAAGACCCAGATAATGCACCATCTGATGGACCAAATATGTTGCCACTAAAAGATTTAAAAGATTTATTAAAAAAATTAACCGAAATCGACAAATTAGTTAAATAAAATGTCAATTATTAAAAGTGTGAAAGGCAGACAGGTCTTTGATAGTAGAGGCAACCCAACGGTTGAAGCAGAGGTAGTTTTACAAGATGGTACAATTGGGAAATCAATAGTCCCCTCTGGAGCCTCTACAGGTCGCTACGAAGCTCATGAACTTAGAGATAAAAATAAAGATTATTTAAATAAAAGTGTTTTTGATGCAGTAAACAATATAAACAATAAGATTTCAAAAATATTAATTAATAAGAGCTCACTTAATCAAAGTGAAATTGACAATATATTAATAAATTTGGATGGAACTGAAAACAAGTCAAATTTAGGTGCAAACTCAATTTTATCGGTCTCAGTAGCAAATTTAAAAGCTGCTGCAAAATTTTCAAAAAAAGAAATTTATGAATTCATAAACAACGAAAAAAAACCCAAATGTATGCCTTATCCTTTAATGAATATTATCAATGGAGGAGCACATGCCAATAATTCATTGGAAATACAAGAATTTATGATTAGGCCTGATGGAGCAAAAAATTTTAAAGAATGTATGCAAATGTCTTTTTTAGTTATTCAAAATTTAAAAAAGAATTTAGAAAATAAAAAAATTTCAACGAGTGTGGGGGATGAGGGTGGATTTGCGCCCTCACTAGGCTCTGACGAGGAAGCCATAGAAGTTATTATAAATTCGATATCAGCATCAGGTTTTAATCCAGGAAAAGATATTTCTATTTGTTTAGATGTAGCAGCAAATGAGCTTAAAAATCCTAAAAATATTGAATATTTCTTAGAACTCGTCAAAAAATATCCAATAAGTTCTATCGAGGATCCTTTTTCTGAGGATGAATGGGACAATTGGAGGGATTTAACTCAAAAAATTAAGGTTCAAATTGTTGGGGATGATTTGTTTGTTACAAATAAAAAAAGACTTAAAAAAGGAATTAAAGAAAAGTCTGCAAATTCAATTTTAATAAAACCAAATCAAATAGGAACTGTAAGCGAGACTCTTGAAACAATAAAACTAGCTAAAGAAAATAATTTTAAGACTATCATCTCCCATAGATCTGGCGACTCAGAAGATACTTTTATTGCTGATTTAGCTGTTGCAACTAATTCTTCTCAAATTAAAACAGGTTCTTTGGCTAGATCGGAGAGAGTAGCTAAATATAATAGGCTTTTAAGAATTGAAGAGAAGCTTGGAAATCTTTCAAAAATGGCTAAAATTCAAACATGAGACTTTTTAACTTTTTCATAAAAAAGAAATTACTGCTATTAAACATCTTATTAACACTTTATATAGCAACTAATATGATAGGCGGTGAAAGAGGTTTGATTTCGTATTACGAAAAAGAAAAAAAACAAAATAATTTAATCGAAAAAGAAAAATTATTAACATTAAAAATCAATGAATTTGAAAAAAAAAATAAACTTTTATCGACTAATTTAAATTTTGACTATGTTGATATGATTTATAGAGAAAAATTAAAATTTGGAAAAAAAGACGAAATAATTATTAAATTAAAATGATTGATAGAGATAAAAGACATCCAGAAAAAATTAATAAACCCATTAATCCTATTAAAAAAAAACCTGAATGGATTAGGTCTAAGATGGTTGACTCCCAAGTTTTTTTTCAAACAAAAAAAATTGTTAATCAAAATAATTTGGTTACAGTGTGCCAGGAAGCCAACTGTCCCAATATAACAGAATGTTGGAGCAAAAGGCATGCAACCTTTATGATAATGGGAGATACATGCACTAGAGCGTGTGCGTTTTGCGATGTAAAAACTGGAAAACCAAAAGCGCTTGATATTTTTGAGCCTATAAAAATAGCAAAGGCTGTAAATAATTTAAATTTAAAACATGTTGTAATAACATCTGTTGATAGAGATGATTTAGAAGATGGAGGATCAGAACATTTTTTTAAAGTTGTTAAAGCTACACGTCTTAAAAATCCCCAAACATCAATAGAGGTTTTGACCCCAGATTTCTTGAGAAAAGGTGACTCATACAAAAAAATTTTAGAGGCAGATTTAGATGTTTTTAACCATAATATTGAAACTGTGCCAAGACTTTATACTGCAGTAAGGCCAGGAGCTCGTTATTTTGCATCATTAGAATTGTTAAAAAATGCAAAGAAATTTAACAAAAAAGTTTTTACTAAATCTGGAATAATGGTTGGCTTAGGTGAAAATAAAGACGAGATAATTCAGGTTATGGATGATTTAAGATCTGCTGAAGTAGACTTTATTACAATTGGTCAATATCTACAACCTTCACCGAAACATCACCCTCTGTTTAAATATTATACTCCGGAAGAATTCAAGGAGTTTGAGATAATAGCAAAGACGAAAGGTTTTTTATTAGTATCATCATCACCATTAACTAGGTCTTCTTACCACGCTGATGAAGATTTTAAAAAACTACAGGACGCAAGAAATAGACAGCTTGAATGTCATCCGCATCAATAAAAAAGATTATTCCTTGTAAAAAAAATCAACTAATTGAAATGGTTCTTGATATTGATAAATATCCCGAGTTTGTACCTTGGTGTTTAGGTGGTAAAGTTCATACAAGAAAAGAGAGTAGTGATTTAGTTGAGATAAAAGCTGATTTAAAAGTTGGAAAAAGTATAATTAATGAAACTTACACAAGCTTAGTTCATTATTATAAAGAAAAAGACAAAATTTTAGTTACTAATATTGAAGGACCACTTTCTCATTTAAAAAACGAATGGAAATTTAAAGAAATTAACAATTCTACACAACTTGAATTTGATATTGATTTTGAACTAAAAAATAATTTGTTAAATGCGATAATGAAAAGATCCTTTAATTTTGGTTTGAACAAAATTGCAGATGCTTTTGAAAAAAGAGCTTTAGAATTATATAAATAATGATTGGCACTATATCTTTGATAATAATTTTTTTAGTTTTTTGGTGGTATTTAGTTGAGTATATAAAATATTTCAACACAGGCGATCCTAATGAAACTGATACGAATTACTGGAAATTTTCTTACGATTTTAAACCAAATAAAAAAGAAGATTTTAGCCCCGATAAACCAAATGTTCTAAGAAGAAGAAGATTCAGAAATAGATTAGTTTTTTTACTTTATATCGATGTATTTATTATCTTCTTTTTAGTGAATATTTTAGCGGCCCAACTATTAGAGAAGATTATGCATTAATTTTAAAGCCTTATTTACGGTAGCTTTTTGAATGTAATTTCTTCCTCGATTTTTAAACATATATTTATTTATTTTAACAATTTTATCTATTTTAATTCCAATATAAACTAAACCTACTGGCTTTTGTTTTGACCCTCCTTTAGGACCAGCAATACCAGTCACAGAAATACAAAGTTTATTTTTACTAATTTTGCTTAAATTATTAACCATGGACAAACAACATTGAACGCTTACTGCGCCGTGTTTTTGAATAATTTTTTTGGGTACTTTTAAGATATTTATTTTAGCATGATCAGAGTAAGTAACAAAACCCATTACAAATACTTTTGAAGCGCCACTAACAGAAGTAATTGAACTTGAAAGTAGACCGCCAGTACAAGACTCAGCTATAGCTAACTTAAGTTTTTTCTTTTTAAGAATTGAAACTATTTTTTTATTTAAATTCATGTAAAAAGGTTTGATTTGATAATCATAAAAACAATTAAGGTTAAAACAACATATAATCCTGCAATAACATCATCAATAATTACACCAAAACTATTTTTATAATTTTTATCAAAAATATTGACTGGAAATGGTTTTTTAATGTCAAAAAATCTAAACAATACAAAAATATAAATATAAAAAAGTATTGCTTCCTGAAAGTTTTTTTCTGAACCATGCGCTATCTCAAATAAATAAATTGGAATAGATTGGCCTATAACCTCATCTATAACAACTTCTCTAGGATCTTTATTTTCATTTTCTTTTATATAATCAGCTACAGCGTAAAAAGAATATAAAAAAACCAAAATGAGGAATAATAGAATTACATTAGTAGAGAAATTTAAAATGTGAAATAAACTAAAAAGTAAAACAGTTGTAATTAAAGAAGTAATTGTTCCAGGAGCAAATCTTATTGTTCCTATTCCAAAAAAAGTAACAAATAAATAATTAAAAGTTCTAATCATATTTTACTACTGACGCTATGACTTCACATGCTATAGCTTTTTCTTCTCCGATAATACCTAATTTTTCAGTGGTTTTACCTTTAATGTTTATTTGGTTTTTGGAAATCTCACAGAGCTTAGCAATATTTCCAATCATTTTATTTTTTAAATTTTTGATTTTAGGTGTTTGAGTAATTATATTTGTATCTATATTATTTATAAAATAACCTTTTGTTTTTATTTTTTCTATTACTTTTTGAAGCAATATTGTAGATCTAATATTTTTAAATTTCTTACTTTTATCAGAAAACAATTGACCGATATCTCCCATCTGGCATGCACCTAAGATAGCATCAGTAATTGAATGAAGAACAGGATCTCCATCTGAATGACCAAGTGTCCCAAGTTTTGATTTAATTTTAAGTCCTGCTAAATAAAGTTTTCTTTTAGGAACAAGTCTATGAACATCAAAGCCTATGCCCACACTTTGTTTAGATTTATAAATATTCTTTAAATTTTGAAAGTCTGATTGATCTGTAATCTTAAAATTGGTTGTTTCTCCTTCAATAAACTTAATATTATTTAAATTCATATATAATGAGACATCATCATCTCTATACTTAGCAGCATTGGTTTTGTGTAGATGATAAATTTCTTTAAGATTAAAGGCTTGAGGAGTTTGTGTTAAAAATAGATTGTCTCTATTTTTACCTATAATATATTCGTTTTGGCTCGAGTCTATTTTTTGTTTAACAGCATCAGGAATATTAATTGTTGGAACTACAGCTTTAGAATTTCTCATATTTCTAATTATTGAGCTAAATAATTTTAATGAAAAATTAGGTCTTGCTACATCATGTATTAAAACTTTTGAGATGCCTTTATTTTTGATTAAATATTTCAATGCGTTAAAAGCAGATTGCTGTCTATTTTTTCCACCTAAAACCAATTTAATATTCCTTAGTTTGAGAGATTTGACTCTTTGGCCGTCTTTTTTATTATAGACAAGGACTATCTTTTTAATCGCTTTACTTTTTCTTGCTTTATCTATGTTTATCTCTATCAATGATTTACCAGCAATTTTTTGGTATGGTTTGCCTACATTAGACCTAAATCTACGGCTATTACCTCCAGCAAGAATGATAAAAGAGAAACTCATTGTAAAGTTATATTATATTTATATAAATAATTAACTATATGTTTAAGATAATTAAAAATTTTAATTGGATAATATTGTCCTCTTTTACCTGCATTTTTCTAGGTATTTTAACTTTTCTTACTTTTATAAATGAAGGATTTATACCTTTAACAGAGAGCAATATTTTTGTACTACTTTCTTTAGATATAATTCTACTTCTAATTTTCTTTTATTTGATATTTAGAAACTTTTTCCGGTTTTATAATGCTGGAAAAAAAAATAAATCTGGTTCTCAAACAAACTTAAAATATGTTTCACTATTTTCTATATTTACTTTAATACCCTCACTAATTGTTGCAATTTTTTCTTTATTCATTTTTAACTTTGGTCTACAAAAATATTTTGATGATCAAATAACTCAAGCCGTTAACAATTCAAATGATGTCGCTAAAAATTATTTAGAAGAAAGCAAAAAAAATGTAAAATCTGACATTATATTAATGAGTGTTGGCCTCAATAGAGCTTCAAATTTTTATTATTCAAATCCAAAACAATTTATAAGAGTGGTTGGAGCTGAAAAAATTTTAAGAAAAATTGATGATATTTACTTAATAGATAGTGCCGGAAATATTTTACTATCTGAAACAGGAATAACATCCAGTGACTTTTCTCCACCAGGTGAAGAAACTTTTGATGAAGCTTTAAAAGGTGTGCCGGTAATTATTTCAGATAATTTTGAAAATAAAACTTCAGCAATGATTAAACTAAATTCTTTTATTGACACATATCTCTATATATCAAGAGATATTGATCCTGATATACTTAAATATCTTAATGAAACTGAAAAGGCTGTTGATTTTTATTACTCAGTAGAAAATAGTCAAACAGGTATAAAAATAACTTTTGCAATTATTTATATAATAGTAGTCACATTATTATTATTTTTATCAACATCACTTGCGATAACCTTTGCTAGAAGATTAACTAAACCTATTATAAATTTAATTAGTGCATCAGAAAATATCAGTAAAGGTGATCTTAATGCTAAAGTACCTGAAATAGAAGCAGATGATGAATTTAAAAAGTTGAACACAAACTTTAACAACATGATAACAAGGTTAAAAAGACAGCAAGATAAACTCTTGGTTACCGAAAGGTATGAAGCTTGGGAGGTTGTAGCTAGAAAACTTGCTCATGAAATTAAAAATCCACTAACACCGATACAACTATCTTTAGATCGACTTAAAGAAAAATATTCATCAAGAATGAAAGAAGATCAGCATCAATTTAATGATTATTTACTTACTATTAATCGTCAGATTAAAGATATTGAAAAACTTGTTAATGAATTTTCTAATTTTGCAAGAATGCCAAGACCGGTAATAAAAAAAATTAACTTAAACGATATAATTCTCCGCTCTGTAAATTTTTTCAAAATTTCCTCAAAGAGTAAAATTACGTTTCATAAAAACAAAAATCCAAACTTTATAATGGGTGATGAAGATCAACTTTATAGAGTTTTTATCAACATTATAAAAAATGCGGAAGAATCTATTATTGAAATTTTAAGTAAAAAGCCTAAATTTGAGGGTAAAATTGACATAGATATTTTCAAAAATAATGATTATATAGTCACTGTTTTAAAAGATAATGGCGAAGGAATTTCAGATACTAAAAAAGTAATGACCCCTTATTTTACAACTAAAAAAAAGGGAACAGGCTTAGGTCTGCCAATTGTTAATAAAATTATTAATGAACACTCTGGTGAATTTATTATTAAAAGTGGCAAGGGTACAAAAATAGAAATTTGGTTACCTAGTATTTAGCTTATGAATAAAGAAGTTTTAGTTATAGACGACAATCCAGATATTAGATTTTTAATATGCAATATATTAAAAGAAAAAAACTTTAGCATAAGATCTGCAGCAAACTTTGATCAAGCAGTATTAGAAATAAATAAAAAATTACCTGATTTAGCTATTATAGATATTAAGCTCGATAGAGCTGAAAAAGATGGGATAGATTTACTAAAATTAATTATGAAAAAGAATAATGCAATTCCCGTAATAATGATTTCAGGCCATGCTACTGTCCAGATAGCGCTTGAATCAATTAGACTTGGCGCTTACGAATTTATTGAAAAAGGAGCTTCTTTTTCAACTGATAAGTTATTGAATTATGTTTATAGAGGCTTAGAAACAGCAAATTTAAAAGAAGAAAAAGCTATAATAGAAGACAAACTATTTCACTCCTTCGAACTCATAGGTAAAAGCGCATCAATAGTAAAAGTAAAAAAAATTATTGAAAAATTATCTAACACAGAAAGTAGAGTTTTAATAACTGGACCAACTGGATCAGGCAAAGAACTAGTAGCAAGAAAAATCCATAAACTTTCTTCAAGAAATAAGAAACCTTTCGTCGTTATTAATGCTGCTTCATTGAAAGAAGCAACATATGAGAAAGAGTTGTTTGGTCAAGAATTTGGAGATGGCACAATGTCATTTGGTGTTTTTGATAGAGCAAATAAAGGCACTTTGTTAATAGATGAAGTTACTGAAATACCAATTCAAACCCAAGCAAATATTTTACGGGTTTTAATAGATCAAAAATTTAAAAGAGTTAATGGAAAAAAAGATATTAATGTAAATATTAGAATTATATCTTCATCATCTAAAAATCTGTCAGAAGAAGTTGTATCAGGTAGATTTAGAGAAGATTTATTTCACAGACTAAATGTTGTTCCTATTGAACTTAGCCCTTTAATATCAAGGACCGAGGATATTCCTGAGTTAATAAATTACTTCAAAAAAAAGATTTCAGAAATAAATGGCGTTCAAGAAATTGAAATTAATACTAAAAATGACCAATTATATACTTACAATTGGCCTGGAAATGTCAGAGAGCTTAGAAATTTAGTTGAGAGAATTACTATAGTTTCAGCTAATGAAAGCAAAGAGAACGTTGATAAATCTATAAGCGATATACTTAATAACAAAAAACCTATTGACACTAATGTAGGTTTTAAAGATACATTTGCGTCTCCACTAAAGGAGGCAAGAGAGAAATTTGAAAAAGAATATTTAACTATTCAATTAAAAAAAAACCACGGAAATATTTCAAAAACAGCTGATTTTATTGGCATGGAGAGATCAGCTCTTCACAGAAAATTAAAACAATTAGGTATTAAGGGTATTAATTAAAAAATGAATATAATTATTTGCGGTGCTGGAAAAGTCGGCTTTTCTATAAGTAAGCAGTTATCTTCCCAAGGACATTCAGTTACTGTTATTGACCAATCTTCAGAAGATATTAAAAAAATAAATGATACCCAAGACGCAAAGGGTATAGTTGGTAGAGCTTCATTACCATCAGTTTTGGAAAATGCAGGGGCTGAAAATACCGATATGATTATAGCTGTAACTAGAAACGACGAAACTAATATGGTGGTTTGTCAATTAGCAAGTTCTTTATTTAATATACAAAAAAAAATAGCGAGAATAAGAACAAAAGATTTTTTAGAGGGTAAATGGAGTAAACTTTACAACAAATCAAATATTCCTATTGATGTAATTATTTCTCCAGAAAAAGAAGTAGCAAAATCTTTATTTAGAAGACTAGAGGCACCTGGAGCACTCGATAATGTACCATTCGCAGGTAATAAAGTAAAAATGCTCGAAATCGCGATTGAAAAATCTTGTCCAATTATCAATATGCCATTAAAAAAATTAACGGAAAAATTTCCAAATTTTAAAGCTAATATAGTCGGTTTGGTAAGAAATGGAAAATTTCAGTTTTTGAAGAAAGACGATAAGTTAATAGAAGGGGACAATGTATATGTTGTCGTTAGCAGTGATCAATTAAACGAAATTTTAAAAGCTTTTGGACATGAAGAGAAAACTTCTAAAAAAATTTTAATTATCGGGGGAGGAAATATTGGTCTTCATTTAGCAAAAATGGTTGAGGAAAATTTTGAAGGCGCAAGAATTAAAATTATAGAAAAGAATAAAACTAGAGCGGAGGAAATAGCCGCAGAGCTAACCTCCTCAATTGTAATTAATGGAGATGCTCTTGATGAAGAAATATTGAAAGAGGCAAATCTTGAAGAGTCCGAAACAGTTCTTGCTCTAACAAATGATGATGAAAATAATATTATGGCATGCGTATTAGCAGAAAAAGCTGGTCAAACAAAGAGAACTATAGCAATAGTAAATAAATCGAATTACAGTTTGTTACAAAGCTCTCTAAATATTGATGATTTAGTAGACCCTCGAATGACTACAGTTTCCAGAATAATGGAACATGTTCATAGAGGTACTATAGCAACGGTTTATTCTTTACTTGACGGTGATTATGAATTTATTGAAGCAAAAGTTCTTGAAAAATCAGAACTTTTAAATAAATCAATTAAAGAAAGTAACCTTCCAGATAACACTAGGATAGGTGCAGTTGTAAGAGGAAAGCAAGTTTTAATCCCCAGAAGTGACTTTGTATTTGAAAAAGACGATCTGGTAGTCCTACTAGTGAGCAGGGATCAACTAAAAGAAATTGAAAATCTATTTAGTATAATTTAGTTTTCTCTCCCAATTAATACAACTTTTCACAATTAAATTTAGACTGTTTTTTTTTGGTTTCCAATTAATAAATTTTTTTATTTTGGATATATTTGCAACAATCTGTTCCATATCACCTTTTCTTTTTTTTTTAATATAAATATTAAATCTCTTTTTTGATTGTTTTTGAAATTCTTTTATAGCCTCTAAAACTGATATGCCTCTTCCATACCCACAATTTAAAGTTATAGACTTTTTATCTTTATTAATCTTATTTAAAACTAGTATATGGATTTTTGCAATATCAGAAACATGTATATAGTCTCTAATACAGGTTTTATCTTTGGTACGATAATCATTTCCATAAATATTTATTTTCGGGTTTTTTTTTAATGAAGCAATCGATAAATTTTTGAATAATTGATCCCCTCTTGATATTTGCCCAATTTTTTTACTTTTACTTGCACCAGCTACATTAAAATATCTTAAAATTGCATAATTAATTTTATTCTTAAATGTTGTTTGAATTAATTTTTCGCCTGAAAATTTAGTCTTTCCGTAAATACTTTTAGGTTGCACTTTTGAATTTTCATTAACTAATTTTAACTTATCTTTATACACAGCGCATGTAGAAGAAAAAATTAGATTTTTAACTTTATTTTTCTTACAACACTGAACAATATTTTTCGTTCCCAAAACATTGTTTAAATAGTATTTTTTTGGTTTTTTTTGACTCTCACCTACACTTAAGCACGCAGCCAAATGTATTACTGAAGATATTTTATTTTTAATAAATATTTTATTAAGTTTTTTTAAATTTTTAATATCACAAAGAAAAAATTTAGCCTTTTTATGTAATAATTTTCTATAACCTGTAGAGAGATTATCAACAACTATTACTTTTTTTTTCATAACTAAAAGTTGTTCAACAATATGACTTCCAATATAGCCTGCACCACCTGTTACCAAAATATTTCCCATTTACTAACCGTATTTTATTTTAAGTCTTTTGAATAAATTAAGGGCTGCCTCAATTACTTCATCCATATTTAAATATCTGTAACTTGCCAATCTTCCCTCAAAATAAATATTTTCTTTCTCTAATTTGCCTATTAATTTTTTATATTTCTTAAATAAATTCGTATTTTTTTTGTTATTAATAGGGTAGTAAGGATCACCTTTAGATTTTGGAAATTCATATGAAATAGTAGAAAATTTAGATTTTTGCTTAGTAACATGTTTAATTTCAACTTTTCTAGTAAATTTATTTTCATTTGGGAAATTTATTTGTACGCACTCTTGAACTTTTTCTTTTTTATAAGTTTTGAATTTGAAATCTAAAGATCTCCAGTCTAGTCGACCATATTTAAAGTTAAAAAAAACATCTGGCGGACCAGTGTAAATAGTTGCTAAATTTGGTTTGATATTTTTTTTTATTTTTTCATATGAGGTATCAAGCAATATTTCTATTTTTTTATCTTTAGTCATATTTTTAAAAAGATTTGTATAACCTTTTTTTGGCATGACTTTAAGCTTTTGGTTTACATAATATGGATTTCGATTAAATCGAATTGGCAATCTACCCACCACACTTTTATTTAGATTTCTTGGATGAATGCCCCATTGTTTTATCGTATAATTTTTGTAAAAATTTTCATAAATTTCTTTTCCTAATTTTGATAAAATATAATCTTCACTATTTTTAATTTTTTTCTTTTTAATTTTCAAAGTTTCAATAAATTTTCTTGCTTGATTTTTATTTTGAAATTTTTTATTAAAAAATTTTTCAATAGTATTTAAATTTATAGGTATCGGGTATAATTGTCCTTTTACATAAGATTTTACGATGTAATTTCCTTTAATCCATTTTGTAAATTTACTAACATAATTAAAAATTCGCTTTTTTTTAAATCTCATATAATGTGGCCCATATTTATGTATTCTTAAACCTTTCTTATTTATTTCATCGTAACAGTTACCTGCAATATGATTTCTTTTTTCTACAATTAACGAAGACCATTTTTTTATTTTTGCTGCCCTTTCAGCAATTACGCATCCTACAGGTCCAGCACCAACAATTAACAAATCTGGATTTTTATTTTTTATTTTTTTTAATTTCATTTATTTTTCTTTATAGCTGATAAAACCAAACCATTTCTTTTTACTTCAGCAACATTTTCAAAATTAAATTCATCATAACAATTTGAAATACTTTTATTTTTCTCAGAATACAACGTCCTATTTGTCATAATAAGATAATTAGCGGTGTTAATATCCACATATTCAACATTTTTGTACCTTTGTTTCATATAAAATTTTGCTACGTATGAATTTACTCCACAAACAGAAAAAAATATTTTTTCATCTTTTAAATTTGAAGAAAGTATTAATTCCTTTAAACTTACTGACCAATAATCATTCTCAAATTTTTGATATCTTTTTTCAACACTTCCCGAAAAATAATTCAAAAATGTATAATGGTAGGGAGTAATTTTAATAAAATTTAGAAGATGAAAAGCAAATAACCCGAACAAAATAAATTTTAGTGATTTATTAATTAAATTTTTTTCATTCATTATAGAATAAAAAGTAATAGCAGGAATAATTACTAAATAAGGTGTTGACCACAAAAAAAGCCTAAGTCCATCATAAATAGGATAAATAATAAAAACTAAAATAAGATTTGGAAATACTAATACTAAAATCAGTAAAAAAATTTTTAATAAAAATTTATCGAATTCTTTGTTTAATTTTTTAAATTTAAAAATAATTATAGGACAAGACACGATATATAAAAAAATAATAAATTCCGGCAATTTATAGAGATAATTTATTAATAAATATAAATTAGATACATCACCCGAAAATGTATAATTTCCATTTGTCAAATTAAAAGGCCAGCCAACATCTAATGAAAAAGTATCTAATAAAAATTTAAAGGGGAGTATGAAAATATCATTATGAGTATCAACCCAAAATAATACTAAAATTAAATAAAAAAAAATGATGAATATCGTAAAATCGATAACTAACTCGTGAATTTTTCTATTTTTGAAATAAATAAGACAAAATAAAAATATAATTAAAGCAGGTATTAAGGAACCTAGAAATAAAAGTTGGATACCTGTGCCGGTTGCAGACAAAATTGAAATTTTTAATAAAATTATTACTCTATTTCGAAAATCAAAGTTTTTTTTTAAATATTTTATTAAGTAATAAATAATCCATATATGGGAAAATGTAATAATTATATCTTTATTGTTTATAGCTAAATGTCCAAAAAAAAAGGGAACAAAAAATAAAAATACAGCTGAAGTTTTTGCTATAAACTTATTAAATATTTTTTTTGTAATTTGATAAAGACCGACTAAAACCATCAATCCAAAGAATGAATTAATAATATGATTTATTTCTACACTAAATTTTTCAGGCACAACTTGACTTAACAAACTTGATAAAGACCAGTAAATTGTAGAAAATCTAAATTTTTGATCAAAATTTTCCTCGATAGATCCGAAAGATAAAAGATAATTTAAATTAATCTCTCCAATCTTATGATAGTACTTTTCATCCCAAGACATACCAATAACCACTGCACAATAAAGAACATAAGTTAATAATAAGATTTTGATATAAATTTCATTCTTAGATAAAAATTTGGAAAATTTATTCAATGTAAAATCTTAATTCAATTCAGATGAAATTTTTTCGATAAATTTTTTAATAAGTAAAGCGTCCTCTTCAGATAGAATTTTGTCTTTTTCTAACCCACTTTTAAGTTCCGATCTGACTTTATCTTTAATCATTTCAGCAGTCTCTCTATCTAAACTTGATAGCTTATTTAAAAAATCTAATTTATCTGACAAAAAAACGTTATAAAAAACATTAATAATAATAATAATAGAAAAAGTAATTGCAATTAATTTGACAAAGAATATTTTTAAATTGCTTTCAGACTTCATGATCTTATAATTATACTGATACAATTAAAATTCAATGAAAAATTTACCTAATATAGATATAATTATACCAAATTATAATAAAGGCAATTATTTAAAAGAGTGTTTAGACTCAGTTTTAAACCAAACATATAAAAATTGGAGAGTATTTTTGATAGACGACTGTTCTACCGATACCTCTAAACATATTTTAGAAGAATATAAAAAAATTGAAAAAATTAAAGTTATACTTTTGAGCAAAAACTTTGGCCCGTCTTATTGTAGAAACTATGGCATTAAAAATTCTAATGGTGAATATATTGCATTTTTAGACTCAGATGATTTTTGGCCTCCAAATAAATTAGAAGTACAAATTAAAGAGATGTTAAATAATAACTATGATTTTTCCTACACCGACTTTAAATATTTTTTTAACAACAATAAAAATAATATAAAGGTTACAAATTTACCGAAAATTTATGACTATAAAAAATTTATTTACAAATCTACAATGAGCACATCCTCAGTTTTGATTAAAAGATCGATAATTAATGAAATTTATTTTAAAGAAGTTGCTCATGAAGACTTTCTATTTAAATGTGAATTACTAAAAAATGAAAATCTGTCATTTAAAACTTTTAACACATTTGTTTATTATCGAATAAACAAAAACAACAGATCATCAAATAAAATTTCAAATATAATAAATTTATGGAAAATAAATAAAACACATAATAACTTGAATACATTAGAAAACTTAAAATCAGTCGTATCAATTATTTTAAATTCATTAATAATTTATGGATGGAAATAAAAATAAAATGCATGCAAAAAACAAAAAAATTATATTAAAAAAAAAAACAAAAATTTATATACTTGCACCCGCTAATACATTTACTGGAGGACCTGAATGTTTGCACCAATTAGCCTATTATATACGTAAAATTTATAAAGTTAATACTCTTATTTACTATTTACCAAACGATATAAAAAATCCAGTACATAAAAATTTTAAACATTATAAAATTAATTATGCAAATTTTATCGAAGATCAAAAAGAAAATATATTAATTATGCCTGAACATTTTATGTATCTAAGATATGGTTTAAAATATAATAATATTCAAAAAATAATTTGGTGGTTGAGTATAGATAATTACTTTGGTTACAAATTTCGTTATGAAAACAACAAAGTTTTAAGATCACTTATTAAAATCCCGTTTAATATCATAAATAATTTTAATAAATTAACAAATTATTATTTTGGAGTGTTTACATATCAAGATTATTTAAAAATTTTTTATACATTTTTTAATTTAAATCAACAGAAGGAAATAAATCAAGCATCTTCACATCTGATGCAATCTTATTATGCATATGATTACTTAAAAGATAAAATTAAAAAAAATTTATTTTTTTTATTTGATTTCCAAAATAAAAAAATTCTAAAAAATTATAAGAATAAAAAAAAAAAAGAAGATTTAATCTGTTTTTCACATAAAAGTAATGAATTTATTCAAATATTAAAAAAAAATTCAAATAAAAAATTTATCGAATTAAAAGGCTTAACCTCTAATCAATTGATTAAAATTATGAGCAAAACAAAAGTTTATATTGATTTTGGTTATCATCCTGGAAAAGATAAGATGCCTAGAGAAGCTACTCTTTTTGACAATTGTATCCTAACTAATTTTAAAGGAAGTGCTAAAAATAAATACGATATTCCAATAAATAAAAAATTTAAATTTAATCAAAAATATAGTGAATTAAATAAAATTAATATTACAATTTCAAATTTATTAAAAAATTATAATAATGAAATAAAAAAATTTTCTAGATACAAAAGAAAAATTTTAAATGAGGAAAGGGTATTTAAAAAACAATTGTTAAAAATATTTCGATTGTCATAATTTTTTGGTGCTCTCACACGGACTCGAACTGCTAACCTATTGATTACAAATCTTCAAGTAAGGTACATTATTCTTTCTATTATCATTGATAATAAAGGATGATGGAGTCATCGGTCAAGAAGTTTAATCTCGGACACCACATAGACACCACAAAGAATTTATTTATAATAGTGAGATGAAAAAACTTTTAGTTATTATAATTCTTAGCTTATTTTTTTCTTCATCCCAAGCAGATGATGTTAGAGACTTTCAGATAGGTAATTTTTCATTAAATGAAAGTCTATTAGACAATTTTACAAAAGAGAAATTAATTAGTAATTGGGAATATCAAAAAAAAACATATACTTTTAATAGCAACAAGTATTACAAGATAGTTTTTAATGATAAAAAAAAGTACAAACCATACGACCAAATAATTTTATATACTCTTAGATCAGATGAGTTATTTAAAATAAAATCAATAACAGGCATTAGATCATCAATGGATATACAAAAATGTCGTAAAGAAAAAATATCTATTTCAGATGATTTTACTAAATTATTTCCTAATTCTTCCAAACAAACATATGGTCCAATAAAAAAAACAAGTGACCCAACAGGAAAGAGTTTTGAAGATGGTATTTACTTTGTTTTAAATAATGGCGACCAAGCAGGTATATCCTGTATAGATTACGGAAAAGAATTTTTAAAAAAATATTCTTATTCCAGCGACCATATGCAAATATTTTTAGATACAAAAAAATATGCTACATGGCTACAAACAGAAGCGTGGAAGTAAATGTATTTAACTTATCAAACATTAATAAAATCTTATAACTTTATAATATGAAAAAACTTTTAGCTATCATCATTTTAAGTTTATGCTTCATGAGCCCATCCCAGGCAGAAGATATTAAAGACTTTGAAATTGATGGAATGAGTGTGAATGTCAGTTTACTAGAATATTTTGATAAAAGTTATATTAAAAAAAATAAAATATTTTACGAACAGGCAAAAGGTAATAAGGAGTATGCTAAACTTGAGTTAGTAAAATCCTCAATTTATGAAGAAGCTGTGATAACTTTTAAAAATGATCAAACATTCAAAATTGTAGCTGTTGAAGGTTTCATTTTATATGAGAATGATATTAAATCCTGTTTATCTAGAAGAGAGAAGGTGATTAAAGAATTATCTGAAATGTTTAAAAATAAAATGCAGTGGGATTTTGGTAAGGAAAAACATTTTGCAGATAATAATTCATATACTTATACTTATGTTATAGGGTTTGGGAGTAAGGCTGAATTATCCACGCGATACTATGATGCAATTACAATTTCATGTTACGATTGGTCGAAAAAACTTCCATATGATGACTCATTTAGATTATCAATCAGGACTAAAGAACTTAATCAATGGTTGTATAGATTAAAATAATAAAGGATGATGGAGTCATCGGTCAAGAAGTTTAATCTCAGACACTACATAGACACCACAATGAATTTATTTATAATAGTGAGATGAAAAAACTTTTAGCGATCATCATTTTAAGCTTATGCTTCATAACCCCATCCAAGGCGGATGATATAAGGGACTTTCAGATTAGTGGGATCAGCTTAGGTGATAGTTTGCTAAGTTTTTTTAGCAAAGAATTTATTCAACAAACTCTTAAAGATAAAACAAAATCTTATTACTATAAGGACAAAAAATATGCCGATCTTATTTTATCTACTTTAAAAAAAGAGGAACCATATGATTTTTTACAAATAACAATTAAACCGAGTGAAAAACTTTTTTATGTTCATAGTATTGCTGGTCAGATAAATTTCCAAGACAATATGCTTAAATGTCAAAAAGAAAAAGAAATTATTGTTTCAGACATAAAAAATTTATTTCCAAAAAAAAATTTTGAAACTTTTTTTAAACCGCATGCAATAGATAAGTCTGGTAAGTCAAAAGTAGATCAATCAAATTTATTATTAGCTAATGGAATTATACAAGTTGAATGTTATGATTGGTCAAAAAAATTTCCATATTCAGACAAACTAATAGTTTCAATAAAAAACCTTAAGTTTAGAGATTTTCTTATGAACGCATATTGAATCAAAATGATGGAAGGGGCGTTCTGTTGCCAGGTGCCCATATCTTATAAAATTATTCAACATTCTCATACTAACGATATGCTTCATTGTTTGCGAATTTACGAAATTCATTTGATTCTATTCCCACCATTAGTTTATCACCAATATTTTTTTCTATTTTTTTACTCCAATCCATACAATCTATCGTAGCATTGCCACCATCTTTTAATTTAAAAGTTGTATGCCATACCAAACTTTTTCCTGATTTATCGTAAGCATGTTTTTCTTTTTCATATCTTTTTATTGATGCTGATGGGAAAACTTTAGAAATTTCTTTTTCAATTTCTTTCCTTTTAATTAAACAATCATCAATATTATTCACATAAAAAATTCTACCAGCTATATAATGAATAGTATATTTATCATCATTGCTCTTATAGACAAGTTGAACATCATCATAGTTGGAACTTTTCTTTTCTTTTAAAACTATACCTTTATACTTTCCTTTATAATCAAATTTTTTTATTTTTTTTATTTCTTTTTCTGACATAAAATTTAATAGACTATCTCCAATGCTCATCCCCTCTATCTGAAAGTCTCTAATATCATCCGCCTGGGATGGTAGCATGAAGCATAAGCTCAGAATTAATATTTGTAGTATTTTTTTCATATTTTTTTAAGGGGCGTTCTGTTGCCAGGTGCCCTGAACCTCATTTCGTTAGTCCTTGTTATACGATAATTATTTTACAACCTAAACCCTTTATTTTTTTAGCCAGTGTGACCGTATTGAGTCCGCCAGTGAGTCCAGATATGATGCGTCCATGAAAAAACTTTTAGCGATCATCATTTTAAGCTTATGCTTCATAACCCCATCCCAGGCGGATGATATAAGGGACTTTCAAATAGATGGTATAAGTATAGGAGATAGTTTGTTAGATTATTTTGATAAAAAAAAGATTAGTTCAAGAAAAAAAACTTTTTATAATGATGATAATTTTTATAAAATAAATTTTAACAGTAACAAGAGCGTCTATAAATTAATCAACTTTCATTTAAAAAAAAATGATAATAAATTCATAGTATATTCCATGGGAGGAAGAAATATCATAGAATTTAATAAATGTTTAGAAGAAAAAAAACTTGCTATAAAAGAAGTTAAAGATGTTTTAGGAGTACAAAGTCAAAATGATTATATAAGTGATTATAGAAAACAATACGGCAAGAGCTTTGCTAACGTAACTGATCTAAAAATTGAGAATGGTTCTGTAAGAATTTATTGTGATAATTGGACCGATAAATATGAGAAAGAGAATAAATGGAAAGATAGTTTCAATATTTCTATTTCTTCTCAAGAATTTTTAGATTGGCTTAATACTAAAGCTTATTAAATAAATTAAATTTTATGGGCTA
Organism: uncultured Pelagibacteraceae bacterium; assembly: GCA_902596745.1. Taxonomy (GTDB): domain Bacteria; phylum Pseudomonadota; class Alphaproteobacteria; order Pelagibacterales; family Pelagibacteraceae; genus Pelagilacustribacter. The sequence goes on from CACJUZ010000001.1 coordinate 118,035, forward strand.
TATGTGTTTGCAGCATCAACTAATTCTTTATAAGCTTCTGTATTTTTTAAAGCAGCAAGTTTAGTAGTTACGTTTGTGCCTTTATTAATCTCTTCAAGATAATTTTTGTAAGTTAAAGAAATTGGGTATTCTACTAGAATATAAGTCCTATATCCTCCATTAGCTCTAGGAGCCATTTTAGTTTTCACTACTTTATAACCAGAAATTGAAACATTTTTAATTACAATATTCGCAGCCCTTTCGATGTTTGTCTTTAAAGTTAAATCTTCTCCAATACCAGCTTCTTTAATCATTTGTTTATTTTTAGAATCTAATCTATTTTGCATTTTCTTGGCTAAAGCTAAAAGAGCTGCATTAACTGCTTTATCCTCTGAAAATTGTAAATCGCTTGAAACTGCTGTTCCTCTAGCATACATTATCAATTCAGTGCCAACGGGCATTTCTTGATACCAGTCTGGTATCGCTTCTCTTATCTTTTTCTCTTCCTCTTCTTTTTGCTTTTTAGATTCTTCAAATTGTTTTTTTAAAGCAACTAAATATTTATCTTCATTTTCAACTTCAAACTCTAACAATGGTGTTTCACCTAAAATTATTATTTCACTTTTATATTTTTGAATAGCATTTTTACGGTTCTCTTCTTTTTTTTCTTTTTCAAGTTTTGCTTTTTGATCTTTTTGTTCCTGTTCTTTAGCAGCCTTATCTTTTTCTTTATCTGATTTTAAGTCAGATAATTGTTTTTTTAGCGCTACAATATACTTGTCTTTATTTAACTTGCCTTGGTATTTAGCTTGATCTTCAGTTATTGGTGTAGCACCTAATTCTTCTATTTGATTTTGTATTTGAACTATCAGGTCATCCCTAACTTCTTTTTTCGGGTTGATAGCTCCAGGTTGAGGACACCCAGTAAGCAATGGAGCAATTATTGCTAGAGTAATAAAAATTTTTAATTTTTTAAACATTATTTAATAATAGTATATGTTTTTTGCTCTTTTCTAACAATGTTATTTTTTCCTATTTCTATTAACCTTTTATTTAAATCTTCCATAGAAAAATAACTATTTAACAATTTAATATTTTTTTTCGAGGCTATAAAAATTAAATGCTCATCAACTCTTTCCATCTTAACTTCTTTAGGAAACTCAACTATATAATCAATTTTTAAACTTGAATTCTTCGGTACAGTAGGTAGTAAAAAATTGATATTTTTAAAAAAATTTGTTTTTTCAACTTCATTAGGAAATAATTTAATAATTTGCTCATTATTTCTATAAGGGAAAAATTGAAAGACATTAAGATACAGGGGTTCGCTGACCACAAATTTAAGCTTTAATTTGTCACCATTTCTAAAATTCATTTCATTTAGTTTGACTTGAAATTCAAAATTTTTATCTTCCTTAAACGCAGATTGAACCTCTGCTTTAATAGTTATTTTACAATAATATACTTTAGGATCTATTGTTTCATCCAGTCCTTCTTCTTTATTTAAAATTTTAACTTGAGTTATTTCACCATTTAATGAAAGTATAGAAGTTTGATTATCTTCGCATCTATCTTGTCCATCTGTTCCTTTACAAACTTGTGTTTCCTCTAAAGAAACTTTTAATCCCAAAGCTTCCTTAACTGCTTTTTCTTTAGCTCTTTTTTCAGCAAGCTTGCAAGCTCTTTTTTGAGAAATATCTCCAATGTGTTTGAATACTCCCTCAGTTGTAATTATTTCCGCACTACTTTGTGAAAAAAAAAATAAAAAAAAGAAAATTTTAAAAAATATTTTCATTAATTTTTAATTTTACTTTTAGGATCTGCCTCTACAGCAATAAAAACTACCATAGGAAGCATTTTTTCATAAATTTTTGATTTATTATACTTAATATTTCTAACTGGAATAGTTTTTTTGTATTTAAATACCTCTTTTAACATATTGCTTTTTATACCAATGCCCATTGATGTTGGAATATTACCTGTTTCCTCCATTATCTTTTTTTTATCTAATGTTGCCACACTAATTCCTACCAAGTTACCATCAAGATTAAAAATTGGTCCACCACTGTTGCCTGAATTAATGTCTGTGGTTGTTAAAAATATTCCCAGATTATCTGGATATACTTTGCTTATAATACCTTGAGTAATTACTGGTAAATCATTTCCAAAATAACCTGTCATAGGGTAGCCAATACTTATTACGTCCTGACCAACAACAGGATCTTCAAAATTTTTAGGTTTTAAATATTTTTTAAATGGCTTTTTCATTTTTAAAATTGCTAAATCATAACTTTTTGATTGAGCAACAACTTTAGCAGGAGAAATTTTTCCAAGGCCATTTCTTACAGCAATTTTATTAGCACCTTGTATCACATGACTATTAGTAATAACATATTTTCCATTTTGCACAATAAAACCACTTCCTGTAAAATTGTATGCAAAATCAAATTTTTCAAATTGAGTTTCTTTTTTTCTTCTGTCATATTTTTCAACTTCTTCTTTTTGAATTTCTTCTTCATCTTTACGTTTAATTTTTTTTACCTTCTTCTTTTTAAAAAATTCTGGATCGATTGATAATATCCATTCTTTAGTCTCTTTAAGTTTATTTTTATTTTTATTAAATTCATGATATTTATAAACCTTAGATTTTAACTCTAAAGCTTTATCCTTATTTCCTTCGATCCAATATAGATTTCCTAATTCATCCATAACTCTAATACTAGTTGGAAATCTTTTTAAAAATTTATCCAAAATATCTATAGATTTTTTATTATTTTCGAATGTTGAATAATATCCAGCTATAGCCAAATTTACCTCTGAATTATTTTTATAACTAATGTATAATTTTTCTAATAGTTCTATAGCTTCACCTTTTTGACCATTTCTTGTAAGCGCAATAGCTAAAACTATTTTATTTTTTAATGCATCTCCATCAAGATTAATTGACCTTTTTGCATGGTTTATTGCTTTATCAAGATTGCCTTTTCTTAAGTAAGCTTCTGACAAGCCTAGCTCGGACAAGCTTTCAACTTTATTATCTGATGTCATAAAAGCTTTTTCGTAATATTCAATAGCTTTGAGTGGCTTATTAATTTTCAAGTATATATCACCAAAAAGTAAATCGACCTTTTCCTGTTCGCTCTCATTTCCAATTTTCAACTCACCTAATAATTGCAAAGCTTCTTTTATTTCGTCTCTGTTTATTTCGGCCCTTATTTCTCTGATCTTTTGATCAAATTCTTTAGCTAAAACTGAAAAACTTAAATTCAAAAAGATGAAAAAATTGATTAAAATGAACGTTATAATTTTTTTGATTTTATAATTGATTTGATACATTTTATAACTATGAGTTTTAAAAATAAATATTTTAACCATATAATTTTTATAGAAAAGATTCCAATATTTCTTAGCCTTTAAAATATGAGATTTTTGGAAAAAAATTAAATATTATGAAAAAAAAACTTTATTATTTATCTATCTTAATGATGCTTTCAGGCTGTTTTGCCTCAAACGTAAAATTGATTGAAAATAATAAAATATACCCCGGTATGAGCAAAATACAAATTAACTCGGTGTTTGCTTATCAATCAATTTTGGAAAATCCATTACTACCACTGTCTTATAAAGAATATTTTCAGAAGGAGAACAAGGAAATTTTATCTGATGATAATGATAGAAACGTTTATTATGTTTTTAGAAATGTTTATAAACCCGTATCTTGTAACTGGCTGTACTGTAACTTTGGAGATGGTGTTTTAGAATCGACTTTTTATAGTTATAATGCGGCTGTAAATTTTATAAAAAAAACAGAGAAAAAAAAATATATACAAAAAAAAACTGTTAAAATTGAGCAAAATGGAAAAGTACAAGAGATTTCTTCAAACCAAGACCTTGAAGGTCTAAAAAAAATATCTAAAGATTATAAAGATGGAAAAATTACTGAACAAGAATTTGAGCAAAAAAAAGCTGAGATATTAAAATGAAAAAAACCCTTTTAATTATAAACTTTATTTTTATTTCCTCATTATTTTCTTTTACAAACTCTTATGCTTACATAACAAAAAAATCAGGTGATATACTTTGTGTTTCAAAAAGCTTCAATGCGAATTACAGACTCTCTAAATGGAAATGTACTGATGATGAAAGAGAAATTCCTAAAGGAACTGCTGAATATAACGAGGGGTTAGAATTTTTAAAAATAAGTGATTTAGTTGTTGGTAATAACAGTAAGGCTCCAGCTGTTTTAAAAAATAACAGTTTACAAAAAAAATTAGTTAACAAAAGTAATTATAACAGTCAAAAAATAATTGTTTACCCAAAATTTTGCGAGGCAAAAAAAGGATGGAAATATATATCGATGACTGTGAGAGAAAAATGCTACGATAACTATAAAGATATAACTTCAATAAAATTAAATACTATGCACTCATCAGATATTTATTGTTTGAAGCCTAACACTGGAGTTTTATATAAACCTTACTCTCGTAATTTTGAAACTTGTGAAAATACCATGGGTGTCAAATTGGAAAATGATGGAAAAAATTGGTATTACAATAGTAATTCAAATTTTCCTGTTAGATATGTTAGTACATCAAAATATATAACAAAAAAGAAATCAAATAATACTAAAGCTATTGAAGAAATTGAAGATTTATATGCTAATGGTTTTTTAAGTAAAAAAGAATGTGTTAGAGCAAAAGTTAAAATTTTAAAACTACCAAACACATCATCAAGTTTATGTGACAATGTTAAAGTAAAGGTGGTTCATAAAGATGATAAACCTGTGACACAAAACAATTACATTACTAAAAAAGAGAAAGAAAAAAGAAAGTCTTATATTAAGAAAAAAAGTAAAGAAGTTGAAAAGAAGCAAAACATTAAAAAAAAGTTTTATTCATCTTTAAAAGATTTACCTAGTGGTTCCGCTTACTTTTTTGCAATAGATAAAAAAAACAATCAAACCATGATCGGTTATGTTAATCCAGATCCAAAATCAAAAATGATTAAATTAAATAACAGATCGTTTAGAAAAGAAAATTTAGGTTATCTTTATAAAAAAGGTGGAATGATTTGTGACGTGTTGTCTGTTCTGGAAAATTCAAGATCAGGTAGAATTTATTCAGGCACAATCGACGTTAATTGCCCTAATGGATTTTATATTGGAAACTGGGTGCAAAATGGTAATAGGGGTAGCGGTAATGCGATCGATGAAAGGGGCAATGAAATAAACTACTGGTTTTTTATTAATAGAAACGATGCTATTGCGAAACTTAGAGAAGAACAGCAAGAAACAAGAATTGTAAAAAAACCTAAACAAATGCAAAAACAAAATATTTTTGAGCCAAAAAAATCTGTAATTGATAAAGAAGCTCCAAAAATCAAAACAAAATTAAAAATTATCTCAAAAACTCCTAATTTTGTAATTGAAGGAGTAATTGAAGATAACAAAAAACATAAAAAAGGACCTTTCTTAGAAATTGCAGATGAAAATGTTGAATTTAATAAGGCAACAGGAAAATTTTCAAAAAAACTTTATAGTCCATTTTCCACTGAGATTACCTTAGCTGCAACCGATATTTTTGGAAATAGAGAAGAAATCGTCGTGCAAGTAGTGATAAAAGAAACTAAAACTCAATTAGCTGAAAAGTTAGAACCATTAAATCCTTCAAAAGTTAGAAGTAATGTTAATCCAAATACCGTTGCTGTAGTGATTGGTATAGAAAAATACGAGAAAGTTGTTAGCTCACCTTATTCTAATTTAGATGCTAAATATTTTTCTCAATATGCAAAGAAAATAGCTAAATCAAATAATATTATTACATTAGTGGATGAGAAAGCTACTCGTAATGAGAGTATTGCTGCATTGGTTAAACACTTAAAATCAAAAGTTAAGAAGGGTGAAACAGATGTTTACATATTTTTCTCTGGCCATGGTTTAGCGGCAAATGAAAAAGACCTTTATCTTATGGCTAAAGACAGTGACTCAGACCTGTTAGAGTATACTGCTTTAAATAGAAAAGAAATTATTAAACTAGTAGCTGGTTTTAAACCAAAATCAGTAACAATGTTTTTAGACACTTGTTACAGTGGAGTTTCAAGAAAAGGCGAACAATTAGTTGCTTCTGCAAGACCAATAAGAGTTAAAGTTACTGAAGATTTAGATATTCCAAATAATTTTAATATCTTCTCAGCCTCACAAGCATCTCAAATTTCCTCAAGCATGGACAAAGCCAAGCAAGGTATTTTCAGCTATTACTTGATGAAAGGTTTAGAGGGAAATGCTGACAATAATAGAGACCGATATATTACAAATCAAGAAATGTTTGCTTATCTAAAGGAAAATGTAAGCCAAAAGGCATTAGAAATTTATAGTAGAGATCAATTTCCTGGTTTTACCGGGTCGCCAGAAAAAATCTTATGGAAATATTAATCTTAAATTTAAAAAGAAAAATAACCAAGTCTTTTAGAGTAATATTAATAACATCATTTTTTTTTCATTTGAATCATGTAAATGCTGGTTATGGTAGTGGCGAACTTAATATTTCAGGTCAAGCGTTAGATTGGTTTATTCAATATATTCAAAATCCCGGAGGAGTAAAAAACCCCAATAAATCCCCGATGAAATTTTCAGTAAGTTTAGATGGAAGAAATGGATGGTATTATTATTGTCAGGCTATGAACGCATCCAGATGTCAATCTGTTAGTGATAAAGAATTAAATAAACAATGTGAAAGGAAAAACAAAGTGTCAAAATGTGAAGTTTTTGCTGTTGGAAGAAGTATTAAATGGAGAAACGGAATTGTTGAAAATGATAAAATTAAATTACGAAAATCTGACTCTAGAGAAGAACTAATTGCTAAATTAAAACAATTAGGATTTATTAAAAATGAAAACACAAAAATTAAATCAATAAAAACGAGTAAGTCTAAAGAAAAAGATCTTTCTACACAATTAGTGGAAATCACAGAACTTTATAAATCAGGTTCAATAACAAAAGATGAATATACAAAAGCAAAAAATAAACTTTTAGATAAATAAAATGAAAATTTTACTCATATTATTTCTCACTCTTTCTCGGATACCACATAGACACCACTAATTTTTTTTTCTATAATAATTTTATGAAAAAATTTTTAACAATTATCATCCTTAACTTATGTTTTATATCATCAGTTCAAGCAGATGATATTAGAGACTTTCAGATTGAAGGGATGAGTATTGGAGATAGTCTATTAGATTTTATGTCAGAAAAAGAAATAAAAGACTATAGGAGAAACTATTTAAAAGGAAAAAGAGAATATTATGTTGTAGCTAGGATAGATAATTTAGAAACTTATGAAGTTGTAGATTTGTATTTAAAAACTGGAGATCAAAAATATTTAATCAGAACCATTGGTGGATTTATTTTTCATGATAAAAATATGTGTTTCCCTAAAAAAAAACAAATTGTGTTTGAATTAGAAAAAATGTTTCCCAATATTAAAAAAGAAGAAGGTGAAAGGGCTCATGATTTTGATAAGTCAAAAAAATCTAGACAACATCAAACAACTTTTTTCTTAAAAAAAACAAAGAAAAAAAACGACCCACATATCAGGGTTGAGTGCACTGTATGGTCAGAAAAAATTAAAAAAAAAAATAATTTTGATGATAGTTTAAATGTTGTTGCCATGACAACAGAAATTCTTAATTGGATTTATAACGGTTACAAATAATTCCCCCTCACACTAAAATTTCTTTTCTCACTGTGACACTAGTGTGAAGACCTTTTTCAAAATTATTATTTAACAGAGGTTTCGATTCTTTTGAAGGGGCGTTCTGTTGCCAGGTGCCGTTAACCTTTTAACATTATACAACAATTCTAGATCATAAAAAACGGCTATTTCTTTGCTAGGTGAGTCCGTATTGTGTCCGCTAGTAAGTCCGGATATGATGAGTCCATGAAAAAACTTTTAGCTATCATCATCCTAAGCTTATGCTTCATAACCTCGTCCCAGGCGGATAATATTAGAGATTTTCAAATAGAGGAGGTAAGCATTGGGGATAGTTTATTAGATTATTATTCCGAGTATGAAATTAAAAAAGGAATGAATTATCCTAACCAATATAATTCAGATGAATTTAAAGCTGCCTTATTTAGTTTAAAAAATAAAACTTACGACGCAATACATTTTCATGTAAAAAAAAATGATAAGAATTATAAAATCTATTCTATTTCGGGTCAAATAGAAATGAATTTGAATTCATGCTTGGCTAAAAAAAAAAAAGTTTTAGCTGATTTAAAATCTTTATTTAAAAATACAGAGAAAATAGAATTAGGTAAAAGAAAACACCCCGGATATAAAAATAGTTATGCTTATCAAAGTTTTTTTAAATTTAACAATGGCGATTTAATAGAAATTGCTTGTTACGATTTTAGTAAAAAACTTAATGAAAAATGGGTTGATAAATTTACAATTTCATTGGATACCAATGAATTTAATAAATTTCTACAAACCGCATATAATTAGCTAATACTGAGATGAAAAAATTTTTAGTTATAATTATTCTAAACATATACTTAACATTTCCATCTCAGGCAGATAATATCCGAGACTTTCAGATCGAAGGGATGAGCGTTGGTGATAGTTTGTTGAATTATTTTAACAAAAATCAAATTGATAGCATTCCAGGCACTTACTATCCAAATAGCAAAAAATTTAAAATGATTAGTTTGTCTTCTAAATTTTCATTACAAACTTATGATAATTTTTATGTAAGTCTCAATGAAGAAAAAAAAGATTATATAATTCATGAAATAAAAGCAGCAATTTATTATAAAAATGAAAAAGATTGCTTAATAGAGAAAAAAAAAATAGTCAATATTTTAAGAGAACTTAATAAAGGAAATAGTAAAGAGAATTCTTACACACAAAATGCAAAACAGGATAAGAGTGGAAAAAGCAAATATCATTCAACAGATTTTATTTCTAAAGATGGAACAGCAAGAACATATTGCCTGACATGGAGTGAGAAAATTAAAAATGAAAAGGGTTGGAAGGACACTCTACATGTTATTGTTTATGATATAGAGTTCCAAAAATTTTTAATGAATGAGGCGTGGGGTAATTAATCATGAAAAAACTTTTAATCATTACCATTCTAAACTTTTTTTTTATAATCCAGTCTCAGGCGAATGATATAAGTGATTTTCAGATTAATGGAATAAGTATTGATGAGAGTTTGCTTAATCATTTTACTAGAAACGAAATTAAAAAAAATTCAGTTTTTTTAGAGCAGGCGAAAGGGAATAAAGAAATTAAAAGGTTCGAAATTTACAAAAATACTGAAGATTACGATAAAATTAGTATTCTTTACAAAAATTTTGACCAAAGTTTTCCAATTGTAGCCATAGAGGGCTTACAATGGTTTAGGGATGATATTGGATCTTGTCTAAAAAAAAGAGACGAAGTTATTAAAGAATTAAAATCTTTATTTAAGGATAAAGAAAATTGGGATGCAAAGAAGCAAACTCACTTCGCTGATAAAAATTCTTACACATATAACTATTATTTTTTATTTGAAGAAGTTAAAGATAATTCTGCAGATCATATTTTAATTTCTTGCTATGACTGGGCTAAAAAATTAAAATATTTAGACCATTTAAGAATTAGTATTAGCACAAAAGAATATTCTCAATGGTTAAATAAATTAGCAGCAAAATATTAAATTCAGGACAATCTACGAGCATCTATACTTTTAAAAGAATTTGATGAGTGGATGATGGGGTATGCTTATTAATATCGGACATCACATAGACACCACAAGTTTTTTTTTCTATAATAATTTTATGAAAAAACTTTTAGCCATTATCATCCTAGGCTTATGCTTCACAACCCCTTCACAGGCGGATAATATCCGAGACTTTCAGATAGAAGGAATAAGTATTGACGATAGTTTGCTTCAGTATTTTTCAAAAAATGAATTAGAAAATAGTATATCACCAGTACAATATCCTAAGAACAAATATACTATTCTATGGTTAAAAAAATTAAAATTTAATCTTAAAACTTATGATGCACTTACAATTGCTTACAAGACATATGATAATAAATATCATGTACATTCAATTATTGGCTCAATTTATTATAAAGAAAATGAAATTAAAAAATGTTTAAAAAAAATGAGAGAAATTGACAAGGAATTATCTAATACCTTTCAAAATGCAAATCGTATATTTGCAGAAAAACAAAAACATACTTACGACAAAACTGGGAAAAGTACAATGACTGGCTCAGTTTTTATTTTAAAATCCGGGAATAAAGTACAGAACACATGTTACGACTGGTCAAAAACATTACAAATTAAAGAGAGACGAGTTGACGAACTTGGAGTATCTTTAAGTTTAAAAAGCTTTACTGATTGGGTTGAAAATGAAGCTTATAAATAATTTATCTTGCAGGGACGTTCTGTTGTCTGGTGCCCTCACACGGACTCGAACCGCGAACCTATTGATTACAAATCAATTGCTCTACCAATTGAGCTATGAGGGCTTATAAAAAATCTTATTATTTATCCTAATTTGATTAGATGTCAAATTCAGTTTTAATAATAGTTATATTTTCTCAAATCAGCACCAGTAACTCTAGCCATTTCCCTATTAGAATTAAGATAAGTGTTAAAAATTTTCTTTCTTAATTCAAGTTCGTTTTTTATTTTTTTTTCTATTTTGGACTTAGTTTTTGGTTTAAAAATATTATTGATAGTGTTTAATAATTTGCTTTTTTTAAAATTTTTATTATAAAAATCGTATTTTTTTAAGGTTACATGAAATTTACTTAAAACAAAATATAAGTAACTTGTACTTAATCTTTTAGTTAAATATATTTTTCTACCCCCATCATTATTATTAAAATAATTAATATTTTCTTTAGAATTTAAGTCTTCACTTGGAATTTTTAATTTAAAATTCAAAAACTTTTCTAAATCTTTAATATAATTATCGGGGTTTTCAGAAAGCTTTTCTATAGGCAAAATAAGAATTTCACAATTATATATTTTTTTAATTGATTTTATTATACTTTCAAATTCAAAGAAATAGTAAAAAGATTTATCACGATTGTCACATACTTTTTCTACCAAATGTTCAAAAGACATTTTATCAAAATGTTCAAAAGTATAATTATAAATACTTCTTATGAAGTCAAATTGATTTCTAATTGAAACTATAAATTTTATTTTTATTTCAATTTTTTTTTCTTGAATAATTTCATCTATTATTTCCTTAAACAAATATAAACTTTTTGAAGATCCGTTTAATTGAAAGTCTCCGAAAAAAGCAGAATCAGATAGTACATAATAATTTTCATTCTTTGCAAAACAATTAATTAAATATTTTTTATACTCATTTTTAAGATAATAATGCGATAAAGGCTGTCTAATTTGATTAAACGGATTTTTGTTAAGCTGTAAATCTTTTTTAAATAATTTAAAATGTATAGTCTCAAATTTATTAAATCCAGGTGTATCATCTGCTGGATATAAATTATAACCTGCGTGCTTAAATACTTTTCTTTTTAAATATGAACTACCAGTTTTTGGGAAGCCAGGATGAATAAATAGGTTAATCATGATGTAATCACAAAACTATTATAAGAGTTTTTTGAAATCAACTAAATAATTAAACTTAAAAATTTCATGATATATAAATTATTCTTTTTTAGAATTTATATAATGAAAAACAACAGAAGCACTATTGGCAATGTTTAAGCTTTCAACTTTTTTATTAATATTGATTTTAAATAAAAAGTCTGAATTTTTTTTGGTTTGGTAGTTTAATCCATATCCTTCAGAACCAAATAGCAACACATTATTGCCTTTCCACTTATGTTCTGTAAAATCTTTATTTGCTTTTCCATCAAATCCACTTACCCAAAAATTTTTTGACTTAAGATATTTGAGTGTTGTATTGATATTTGAAACTAAGAATATTTTTATCAATTCAGTGCATCCGCTAGCACTTTTAAAAAGAAGTCTACTTTCAGCAGGAAAAGATCTTTCTTTTACTATAATGCCATCCATGTTAAACGACACTGCACTTCTAATAATCGAACCAATATTTCTAGGGTCGGTAACTTCATCCAAGGCTACTAAGTTAATACTATTGTTATTGTAATTTTCTGCTAAAAAATTTTTGATTTTGTTATCTTCTAAATGTTCTATTTCAGCGACAAAGCCTTGATGAGTAATATTGTCTTTAAAGCAATATTTATCTAATTCTTTCTTTGATTTAAAAAAAATTTTAATGTTTTTAAGTAGGTTTAAATGGCCGTTTTCTTTATGGATTAGTTTTTTAGAACCCTCTGTAAGAAACAACCTCACAACCTTTCTATTTGGGTTTTTTAGCGCTTCTATAACCGCATGTTTACCAACTATATAAAAAGTGGATTTTTTCATGAAATTTTTAAGTTTTACCTTTATAAATAGCATATTTTAAAGCAAAATGATTTATTGCATTTATTGTACAAATGCTTATAAAACCCTTGTTGTTGAATGCTTTTTAAGTTAGTGGGTATCCCTAAAGAAAATATGGAGGGGTACCAAAGCGGTCAAATGGGGCGGGCTGTAAACCCGTTGACTTCGGTCTTCGAAAGTTCGAATCTTTCCCCCTCCACCATACTTAAAAACGTTTAATAATAAAGAGCGTGTTAAGTTTGGATATTGCGGGTGTAGTTCAATGGTAGAACGCTAGCCTTCCAAGCTGGATGTAAGGGTTCGATTCCCTTTACCCGCTCCAATAAACAAAATTAAAAAGAAGAGGAAAAAAAATGTCGAAGGAAAAGTTTAATAGAAGTAAACCGCATTGTAACATTGGTACAATCGGACACGTAGACCACGGTAAAACAACATTAACAGCTGCAATTACAAAAGTACTTGCGGAAGCTGGAGGTGCTAAATTCGTTGCATATGATCAAATTGATAAAGCGCCTGAAGAAAAAGAGAGAGGTATTACAATTTCGACAGCACACGTTGAATATGAAACTGCCAAAAGACACTATGCTCATGTTGATTGCCCAGGTCACGCAGACTATGTAAAAAACATGATCACAGGTGCTGCTCAGATGGATGGAGCAATATTAGTTGTAAATGCAGCTGATGGTCCAATGCCACAAACAAGAGAACATATTCTTTTAGCACGTCAAGTAGGAGTTCCTGCGATTGTAGTTTTCCTAAACAAAATTGATACTGTAAAAGATAAAGAGTTAGTTGATCTTGTTGAAGAGGAAATTAGAGAATTACTAACTTCATATAAGTTTCCTGGAGACAAAATTCCAATCATTAAAGGTTCAGCACTTAATGCAGTTGAAGGTAAAGATGAAGCAACTGGAAAAAATGCAATTATGGAATTAATGAAAGCTGTTGACGAAACTATACCTCAACCTGATAGACCTAAAGATAAACCTTTCTTGATGCCTGTAGAAGATGTTTTCTCAATATCTGGAAGAGGTACAGTGGTAACTGGAAGAGTTGAACAGGGAGTAATAAAAGTAGGTGAAGAGATAGAGATAGTTGGAATTAGGGACACAAAAAAATCAGTTTGCACTGGTGTTGAAATGTTTAGAAAACTTTTGGATAGTGGTGAAGCTGGTGATAACATTGGAGCGCTTTTAAGAGGTATAGAAAGAACTGATGTTGAAAGAGGTCAAGTATTAGCTAAACCTGGTTCAGTTACTCCACATACTGAATTTGAATGTCAGGCTTACATCTTAAAAAAAGAAGAAGGTGGAAGACACACTCCATTTTTCACTAAATACAGACCGCAATTTTATTTCAGAACTACCGATGTTACAGGAGAAGTTACACTTCCTTCTGGAACAGAAATGGTAATGCCTGGAGATGACGGAAAGTTTAGTGTTAAATTAATTACTCCGATTGCTATGAGCCAAAACTTAAATTTTGCTATTAGGGAAGGTGGTAAAACTGTAGGAGCTGGCGTAGTAACTAAGATAATTAAATAGGAGCGTAGCTCAATTGGTAGAGCGCCGGTCTCCAAAACCGGAGGCTGTGGGTTCGAGTCCCTCCGCTCCTGCCAAATATAAATTATTATGAAAAATCCGTTAAAATTTTTGCAGGAAGTTAAACAAGAAGCTTTCAGAATTTCTTGGCCAACGAAAAAAGATACTATGACAGGGGCGCTAATGGTATTTGGTTTAGCTTCAATAGCAGCTATTTTCTTTTTGCTTTTAGATCAAATTTTAAGATTTTTATTAAATATAATTTTAAACCTAAGCTTTTAAATGAATTGGTATATCGTACAGGCATACTCTGGTTTTGAGAAAAAAGTTGTAGAGAGTATCAAAGAAGAGTTAAAGAGACATAAACTAGAAAATAGCTTGGATCAATTATTAATTCCAACACATCAGGTAACTGAGGTTAAAAAGGGCAAAAGAACTAAGAAAGAAAAAAAATATTTTCCAGGGTATGTACTTATTAAAATTGAATTAACCAAGCAAATTTATCATTTGATTAAAAACTTACAAAAAGTGAGTGGGTTTTTAGGCTCATCAGACAAACCCACCCCAATCTCTGATAATGAGATTAAAAGAATTTTAGGTCAAGTTTCTGAAAGTGCAGTTAATCAAAAATCTGGTATGAACTTTGAGATTGGTGAAAAAGTCAAAGTTTGCGATGGACCATTTGCCTCTTTTACTGGTTTGATTGAACAAATTGATGAAGAAAAGTCTAGACTAAAGGTTTCAGTTTCTATATTTGGTAGAGCAACTCCAGTAGATTTAGAATTTAATCAAGTGGAGAAAAATTAATTATGGCTAAAGAAATAACAGGTTATGTAAAATTACAAATTAAAGGTGGACAAGCTAATCCAGCCCCACCTGTAGGCCCAGCACTTGGTCAAAGAGGAATTAATATAATGGAATTTTGTAAAGCTTTTAATGAAAAAACAAAATCTTTTATGGGCAAACCAGTTCCTGTTGTAATCACAGTATATAAAGATAAAAAATTTGACTTTGTAATAAAGTCTCCACCTGCTTCACATTTTATTAGAGAGGCTGCAAAATTAAAAAGTGGTTCAAAAGAACCAGGAAGAGTAGTTGCAGGATCCATCACTTTGAAACAAGCAGAGGCAATAGCTAAAGAGAAAATGAAAGATTTGAATGCATTTGATTTAAAAGAAGCAACAAAAATAATATGTGGTTCTGCAAGATCTATGGGTATTGAGGTTAAAGAATGAAAAAAAAATCTAAAAGATATAAATTGTTAGAAAAGAAAAAAATTAGAGAAAAAGTCGGACTTGATAAATCTTTTTCTTTAGTAAAAGACACTTGCACATCAAAAATGGACGAGTCAATTGATCTATCAGTCAAAATTAATACAAAACAATCAAAAGGTGGAGATTTTAACTTAAGAACGGTTGTAAAACTTCCTCATGGTAATGGAAAAAAATTTAAAATAGCTGTTTTGTGTGAACAAGAAAAAGTAGACGATGCAAAAAAAAATGGAGCAGATATTGCAGGCTCACAAGACTTATTAGATAAAATTTCTAGCGGTAAATTAGATTTTGATAAATTAATTTGTACACCGGGCATGATGAGCAAAATTGGTAAACTTGGAAAAATTTTAGGACCAAAGGGACTTATGCCAAATCCAAAACTTGGAACAGTTTCAAATGATTTAAAAAAATCAATTACAGATATTAAAACAGGTTTAATTGAGGTTAAAAACGATAAAGATGGAAATTTAGCATTATCAATTGGTAGAAAAAGTTTTACTAAAGAAAAACTTGAAGAAAATTATAAGTTTTTCATTGAGTTTTTAAAAAAAGAAAAACCAGAAAATATAAAAGGTGAGTTTATAAAAAATATTTTCTTGACCTCTACTATGGGCATTTCTTATAAATTAGGAGGTAAAAACTAGCTATGATGAGCAAGGAAAATAAAAAAAATTACATTGAAGAAATGAAAAAAAACTTTTCCTCAAACAATTCTGTAATGATAGCTCAATATCAAGGTTTAAACGTAAATGAACTTGATGAGTTAAGAAATCAATTAAGAGAGAAAGGTATTCTATTTAAAATTACAAAAAATCGAATTACAAAAATCGCCATCAAGGAAACTCCGGTAAAAGATTTAGAAAAATATTTTTCAGGACCTACTGCAGCAGCTTTATCATCAGATCCTATAACAACAGCAAAAATTTTAACTAAATTTGCAAAATCTCACAATAAACTAAAAATAATAGCTGGTTTTATGGATGGTAAGGTTTTAGACCAAAAAGAGGTGGCTATAATCGCCACATTACCTTCTTTAGAAGAAGCAAGAGCTAAAATAGTGGGTATTTTATCATCACCAGCACAAAAATTAGTAAGTATTTTACTTGCACCTGGCTCAAAAATTGCTAATTTAGCGCGCGCGAAGAGTTTAAAAAATTAATTACAAGGATCATTTATGTCAGATTTAAACAAAATTATAGAAGACTTATCAAAACTAACTGTTGTGGAAGCAGCCGAGCTTTCAAAACAACTCGAAGAAAAGTGGGGTGTTACAGCAGCAGCTCCAGTAGCAGCAGCAGCAGCACCAGGCGCAGCACCTGCAGGTGAAGAGAAATCAGAATTTTCTTTATTTTTAGCTTCTGCAGGAGATAAAAAAATTAATGTTATAAAAGAAGTTAGAGCGATAACAGGCTTAGGCTTAAAAGAAGCAAAAGATTTAGTTGAAGGAGCTCCTAAAGAAATTAAAGCAGGCGTTCCAAAAAAAGATGCCGATGAATTTAAGAAAAAACTTGAAGCAGCCGGCGCTAAAGTAGAATTAAAGTAATTTAAAATTTAAGACTTAATTATTACAAGGTAATGCTTGTAGTAAAACTAATTAATGGAATTATCTTTTACTCAAAAAAAAAGTATTAGAAAAAGTTTTGGTAAGCTTAAAGAGGGCTTATCAATACCAAATCTTATTGAAGTCCAAAAAAATTCATATCAAGAATTTCTATCTTCAAAAGCGCTTAATGAACAAATGAATAATCTATCAAAAGGGATAGATAAAGTTTTTAAAAGTATTTTTCCAATTGACGATAACTCAGATAAATCAACTCTCGAGTATATTTCATATAAACTAGAAAAACCTAAATTTGATGTTTTAGAGTGCAAACAAAGAAGTTTGACTTACTCTGCTTCTTTAAAAGCTAATTTAAGATTAGTTGTTTACGATATTGACACTGAAAATAATACTAAACAAATTTTATCTGCTAAAGAGCAAGAAGTTTTTATAGGAGAACTTCCTTTAATGACACCAAGTGGTACGTTTGTTGTGAATGGAGTAGAAAGAGTTGTGGTAAATCAAATGCACAGAAGTCCTGGAGTATTTTTTGACCACGATAAAGGAAAAACTCATTCTAGTGGTAAATTATTGTTTAATTGTAGAATTATACCTGGGAGAGGATCTTGGTTAGATTTTGAATTTGATCCAAAAGATATTCTTTATTTCAGAATTGATAGAAAAAAGAAATTACCCATTACAACAATATTATTTGCATTGGGTCTTTCAAAAGAAAAGATTATAAAAAATTTTTACTCTACAAGCAAATTCAAATACGATGAAAAAAATAACAAATGGATTACTAATTTTGAAATAAATAATTATAAAAGGCCTGTCAAACTATCTTTTGATTTAATTGATGCCAAAAATAATAAAAAAATACTATCTAAAGGTGAAAAATTAAATTTTATAATTGCAAAAAAACTTGAAGAAAAAAACCTAAAAGAAATTTTTGTATCTAATGATGAATTAATAGGAAAATATACATCAAAAGATCTAATTGATAAAAATAATAATCTGATTTTATCATCAGGCTCTGATTTGAATGCTGAGATAATAGATAAAATTAAAAATGAAGAATTAAGAACCCTAGAACTTGTAAATATTGACCCAATTAATAAAGGCCCATATTTACTTGAAACTTTAAAAATAGATAAAAATTTAACCAAATCCGATGCATTAAATGATATCTATAAAGTATTGAGACCTGGCGAAGCACCAACTATTGAAATCGCAGAAGAAGTTTTTAAAAATCTTTATTTTAATAAAGACAGATATGACCTTTCTGAAGTTGGAAGAGTAAAATTAAATTCAAAACTTAATTTAAACAGAGATGAAAAAGATAACACGTTAGATACTTCGGATATTATTGCGATAATTAAATTTATGCTTGATTTAAGAGATGGAAAAGGAGAGGTAGATGATATTGATCATTTAGGTAACAGAAGAGTAAGATCTGTAGGTGAACTTGTAGAAAATCAATTTAGAATAGGTCTTTTAAGAATGGAGCGAACTGTAAAAGAGAAAATGTCTACATTTTTAGAAATCGAGTCTGCTATGCCACAAGATTTAATAAATGCAAAGCCAATTACAACATCTTTAAAAGATTTTTTTGCGACTTCACAGCTTTCACAGTTTATGGATCAAACAAATCCATTGTCAGAAATCACTCATAAGAGAAGAGTTTCCGCTTTAGGGCCTGGCGGGTTAACTAGAGAAAGAGCAGGCTTTGAAGTAAGAGATGTTCACCCAACACACTACGGAAGAATTTGCCCAATAGAAACTCCAGAGGGACCAAACATTGGATTAATTAACAGTTTAGCAACATACTGTAGAGTAAATAAATTTGGTTATATCGAAAGCCCTTATAAAAAGGTAGTCAAAGGCAAAGTAACAAGTGAAATCGAATACCTTTCAGCTATAGAAGAGGAAAAATATACTATTGCTCAAGCTAACTCATCACTGAAACAAGACGGATCTTTTGAGGAAGACCTAGTTGCTTGTAGAAAAAATTTAAACTTTCAATTATCTAACAAGGACAATATCGATTATATTGATGTATCACCAAAACAACTAGTATCGGTTGCTGCAGCGTTGATACCATTTCTTGAAAATGATGACGCAAATAGAGCTTTGATGGGATCTAATATGATGAGGCAAGCAGTTCCTTTGTTAAAACCTGAGTCTCCTCTCGTAGGAACAGGAATAGAGTCTGATGTTGCTTTAGACTCCGGAGTAACTATTGTTGCTAAGAGGACAGGAGTGGTAGACAAAATTGATGGAAAAAGAATTGTAGTTAAAGCTACAGAGGTAAAAGACCTATCACAGTCTGCCGTAGATATTTATAATTTATCTAAATTTAAAAGATCAAATCAAAATACTTGTATTAACCAAAAACCACTAGTTAAAGTTGGAGACCAAATTAAAAAAGGAGATATTATAGCTGATGGACCTGCTACTAAACTTGGCGAGTTGGCACTAGGTAAAAACGTGACTGTAGCTTTTATGCCTTGGCAAGGTTATAATTTTGAAGACTCAATACTAATTTCTGAAAGATGTGTTACCGATGACGTTTTTACATCAATACATATAGAAGAATACGAAGCTATGGCTCGAGACACAAAACTCGGAGCAGAAGAGATAACTAGAGATATTCCAAATGTCAGTGAAGAAAGCTTGCGAAATCTAGATGAGTCTGGAATAGTTTATGTTGGTGCTGAAGTAAAACCGAGCGACATATTAGTCGGCAAAGTCACACCTAAAAGTGAAACTTCTTCTAGTCCTGAGGAAAAACTTTTAAGATCTATTTTTGGAGAAAAGGCTACAGATGTAAGAGACTCCTCATTAAAATTACCATCTGGAAGCGCAGGAGTAGTAATTGATGTAAGAGTATTCAATAGACATGGAATTGAAAAAGATGAAAGATCTATAGCTATTGAAAGATCAGAAATCGAATTAGTTCAAGAAGACAGAAAAGTTGAAGAAGAGATTTTAAATAGAAACATTAAGTCAAGAGCTACAGATTTATTAAAAAATCAATCTATTAATAAAAGTTATAAAGAATTAAAAGCTGGCCTAACCTTGAATGATAATGATTTAAAAAATTTAGGATTAAAAGATTTATGGAAAATTTCCTTTAAAGAAGAAAAAATAAATGAAAATATTTTAAAATTAAAGAATCAATATGATAATGCACTAGAGGACATTAATTTAAGATTTGACGATAAAGTAAATAAGATTCAACAAGGTGATGATTTGCTCCCAACTGTTATGAAAGTAGTTAAAGTATTTGTAGCAGTGAAAAGAAGGCTAATGCCTGGAGACAAAATGGCTGGTAGACATGGTAACAAGGGTGTAGTGAGTAAAATAGTTCCAGTTGAGGATATGCCTTATATGGAAAATGGTAAACCTGTTGATATTGTTTTAAATCCACTTGGTGTACCAAGCAGGATGAACGTTGGACAAATTCTTGAAACACACTTGGGTTGGTCATGTTCAGAGCTAGGAGATCAAATAAAATCATATTTAAAAGATTTTGAAAATGAATTTGAAAAATTAAAAAATAAATTAAAAGATATTTATGGCAAAGAATATTACGACAATGTTATATCTAAATTATCAAAAAAAGAAATTTTTGAGCTTTTAGGAAATATTTCTAATGGAATACCAATTGGTACACCGGTATTTGATGGTGCATCTACAAAAGATATAACTAAAATGTTGGATTTAGCAAAACTCCCTTTGAGCGGACAAACAAATCTTTGGGATGGAAGGACTGGCGAAAGGTTCGACCGACCCGTTACCGTTGGCACAATATACATGTTAAAATTAAATCATCTTGTAGAGGACAAGATACATGCTAGATCCACTGGACCTTATAGTTTGGTAACTCAACAACCCCTTGGAGGAAAGGCTCAATTAGGAGGACAAAGATTTGGTGAAATGGAAGTTTGGGCTTTAGAGGCTTATGGCGCATCTTACTCATTACAAGAAATTTTAACTGTTAAATCAGACGATGTTGCTGGTAGAACAAAAGTATATGAGACAATAGTAAAAGGTAATAATAACTTTGAGTCTGGAGTTCCAGAGTCTTTTAATGTTTTGATAAAAGAGATAAGAGCTTTAGGATTGAATATTGAATTAAACTAAAATTATGTCTAAAAGTTTACAAAAAAATATAGATAACCGTAACATTTCTTCTGAAAATAATTTTGGAAGTATAAAAATAACTTTAGCAAGTCCCGACAAAATTAAATCTTGGTCTTTTGGCGAAATTAAAAAACCAGAAACTATAAATTATAGAACTTTCAGACCTGAAAAAGATGGTCTTTTCTGCTCAAGAATTTTCGGTCCCGTTAAAGATTATGAATGCCTTTGTGGAAAATATAAAAGAATGAAATTCAGAGGAATCATTTGTGAAAAATGTGGTGTTGAAGTAACTAAATCAAACGTTAGACGTGAAAGAATGGGCCATATTGATCTTGCATGTCCTGTGGCACACATATGGTTTTTAAAATCATTACCTAGCAGAATATCTCTTGCTATTGATATGAAATTAAAAGAGGTAGAAAAAGTTCTTTATTTTGAGAGCTTTATTGTCATAGAGCCTGGTCTTACAAAACTTAAAAAAGGACAATTGCTTAATGAGGAAGAATTAATAAAAGCACAAGAAGAATTTGGAGAAGATGCTTTTACTGCGGGTATTGGAGCTGAAGCGGTAAGAGAAATACTAATAAACCTTGATTTAAAATTAGAGCAAAAAAAATTAAGAGAGTCATTAAAAGAAATAAAATCTAAAGTAACAGAAGAAAGGACTATAAAAAGATTAAAGCTTATTGAGTCTTTTATAAATTCTGGAAACAAACCTGAGTGGATGATTTTAACAACTGTACCAGTAATTCCACCTGAATTAAGACCTTTAGTTCCTCTTGATGGAGGGAGATTTGCAACATCAGATCTGAACGATCTTTATAGACGGGTAATAAATAGAAATAATAGATTAAAAAGACTCTTAGATCTTAAGGCTCCCGACATTATTGTAAGAAATGAAAAAAGAATGCTCCAAGAGTCAGTTGATGCTCTTTTTGATAATGGTAGAAGAGGAAGAGTTATTACCGGAACAGGTAAAAGACCTCTAAAATCTTTAGCTGAAATGTTAAAAGGAAAACAAGGTAGATTTAGACAAAATCTTCTTGGAAAAAGAGTTGATTATTCTGGAAGATCCGTAATTGTTGTTGGTCCAGAATTAAAGTTACATCAATGTGGTTTACCAAAAAAAATGGCATTAGAATTATTTAAACCCTTTTTATACGCAAGATTAGATAAACTAGGTTTAGCAACTACGATTAAGCAGGCAAAAAGGTTAGTTGAGAAAGAAAAAAGTGAAGTTTGGGATGCACTTGAACATATAATAAGAGAACATCCTGTTTTATTAAATAGAGCCCCGACTTTGCATAGGCTTGGTGTTCAAGCTTTCGAAGCTAAATTAATTGAGGGTAATGCGATAGAACTTCACCCACTAGTTTGTGCTGCTTTCAATGCCGACTTTGATGGAGATCAAATGGCAGTGCACATACCATTAAGTCTTGAGGCGCAATTAGAAGCAAGAGTTTTAATGATGTCAACAAACAACATACTAAGCCCATCTAATGGTAAACCAATAATTGTACCTAGCCAAGATATTGTTTTAGGAATATATTATTTATCTCAAGCCTCAAAATCAGATAAACCAAAAGGCGTATTTTCAAATATAGATGAGATTGAACAAGCACTTGAAAATAAATCAATAAGCCTTCATACAAAAATAATATCAATATTTGAAACAGTCGACCAAAATAATAAAGTTGTTAAACAGAAATACACAAGTACAGCAGGAAGATTTTTATTAGCAAATTTATTACCAAAAAATTTTAATATAAAGTTTACTCTAGTAGATAAATTACTAACTAAAAAAAATGTTTCAGAAGTTATTGATACTATCTTTAGATATTGTGGACAAAAAGAAACAGTTATCTTTTGCGACAAAATAAAAACTTTAGGATTTAAACATGCTTTTAAAGCAGGCATCTCTTTTGGTAAAGATGATTTAATAATACCAAAAACTAAAGAAAATCTGATCAATGATACAAAAAAAAGAATAGAGGAGTATGAAAAACAATACTCAGATGGTCTTATAACTCGAGGAGAAAAGTATAATAAAGTTGTAGATATCTGGTCTAAATGTACTGATACAGTAGCTAATGAGATGATGAAAGAAATCTCTTCTGCTGAAAAGGTTTATGAAAATGATAGAATTGAAACTAATTCAGTTTATATGATGGCAGACTCTGGAGCAAGAGGATCTCAAGCACAGATGAAACAACTTGCTGGAATGAGAGGACTTATTGCTAAACCATCAGGTGAAATTATTGAAACTCCTATAATTTCTAATTTTAAGGAAGGGCTATCAGTTCTAGAATATTTTAATTCAACACATGGAGCCAGAAAAGGATTAGCAGATACCGCTCTTAAAACAGCTAATTCAGGTTATTTAACAAGAAGACTATGCGATGTTGCTCAAGATATACAAATTACTTCTGCCGAATGTGATATTAAAAAAAGATCTTCAATAAATATTTCAGAAATTATAGAGGGTGGAAATATTTTAGTAAGTTTATCAGAAAGAGTTCTAGGTAGAGTAATTGCAGAAAATATTAAACATCCTATAAGCGGAGAATCAATTATCAATAAGGGTAAACTTATAGACGAGGAAGACTGTGAAAAAATAGATGCAGCTGGAGTAAAATCTGTACAGGTGTATTCAGTAATTACCTGTGCCTCAAAAAAAGGTGTTTGTGCCACTTGTTATGGAAGAGATTTATCTAGGGGAAAACTCGTAAGTATAGGGGAAGCTATAGGTATGATTGCTGCCCAATCAATTGGTGAACCAGGTACTCAGTTAACAATGAGAACTTTTCACGTAGGCGGAACTGCTCAAATTAAAGAAGAGTCTCAAATTATTTCCCAAACAAAAGGAAAATTAAAAATTATAAACAAAAATCTTATTGAGGACTCCAAAAAAAATATAATAGTTATGGGAAGAAATACCCAATTAAGCATCGAAGATGATAACAAACGTCAACTGGCAATTTATAAAGTAAACTATGGTTCGAAGCTGTTCTTTAAAGATGGAGACAGCATAGAAAAAGGAAAAAAAATTGCTGAATGGGACCCTTATACATTACCAGTAATTGCTGAAACATCTGGTATTGTAAACTATATGGACCTTGTAGAAGGAACTTCAATTACTGAAACATTAGACGACGCAACTGGGATATCATCAAAATCCGTTACAGACTGGAAATCAGTAAGTAAAAACTCTGAGTTAAAACCAAGATTAACTTTAAGAAATGATAAAGGAGAAATTATAAAAAAAGCAGACGGAAACGAAGCAAGATATTATTTAGTACCAGATACAATTCTTTCAGTTAAAGATGGTCAAAAAGTTTCAGCTGGCGATGTTCTAGCCAGACTACCTAAAGAAACATCAAAAACTAAAGATATAACTGGCGGTCTACCAAGAGTTGCTGAACTTTTTGAGGCTAGGAGACCAAAAGATAGTGCAATAATTGCAGAAAATGACGGTGTAATTGAATTTGGAAAAGAAGTTAGAGGTAAACAAAAAATATCTATTGTTTCTTCTAAAGGAGATACTTCAAACTACTTAATACCGAAAGGTAAACATGTAAATTTCAATCAAGGTGAAAAAATAAAAAAGGGGGAATATTTATTAGATGGCAGCCCAGCACCACATGATATTTTAAGAATTTTGGGAGTAGAAAAATTAACGGAATACTTTGTAAGTGAAGTTCAAGAGGTTTACAGGTTACAAGGAGTGGTAATTAACGATAAACATATTGAAACAATAGTAAGACAAATGCTTAAAAAAGTTGAAGTTAAAGATCCTGGAGACTCAGAATTATTGTTAGGAGAAATTTTAGACTTAAACGATATAAAAAACATTAACGAAAAATTATCCAACGATAAGAAAAAACCTGTGTCTTTTGAAAGAGTATTATTAGGTATCACAAAAGCATCCTTACAAACTAACTCATTTATTTCGGCAGCTTCTTTCCAAGAGACAACTAGAGTTTTAACCGACGCATCTATTAAAGGAAAAGTAGATAATTTAGAAGGATTAAAAGAAAACGTCATTGTAGGTAGGTTGGTCCCTGCTGGCACAGGATTAACTAAAATGGGGTGGGATAAAGAGGCACAAAAAGAAGATCAGCTAAGATTAGAGGAATTAAAAAAAGAAGAGCAAGAATCAGCGTCTGCGGCTGAATAATCACTCGTTTTTAATCAATTATAAAGCCAAAAATCGTTGACTTTTTCAAGTTCGGTGCTAGTTTAGCGCAATTTTGAAAGTTAGAAGTAAGGCTTAATTTAACCTTAAACACTAACAACGATTGATAAATGGTTTTCCTTCCTTTTACTTCAAAATAAATTATGCCGACTATAAACCAGTTAATAAAAAAAGGTCGTGTTAAACCTTTAATGAGAAACAAGGTACCTGCCTTGCAAAAACAGCCTCTTAAAAGAGGAGTGTGTGTAAAAGTCTATACTACAACTCCTAAAAAACCAAATTCAGCTTTAAGAAAAGTTGCTAGAGTAAGATTGTCGAATGGATTTGAGGTTACAGCTTATATACCCGGTGAAGGTCACAACTTACAAGAACACTCAGTAGTGATGATTAGAGGTGGTAGGGTAAAAGATCTTCCAGGGGTAAGATATCATATCCTAAGAGGTAACCTTGATACTCAGGGTGTAGCAAACAGAAAAAAAAGACGTTCACTTTACGGAACAAAAAAACCAAAATAAAAATATGTCAAGAAAAAGAAAAGCTCCTATTAGAAAAATATATCCAGACCCCAAATATAGATCTGTCGTAGTTTCAAAGTTTATAAATTCTATTATGTACGATGGTAAAAGATCAACAGCTGAAAAAATTCTTTATGATGCTTTAGATAAAATTAAAAACAAAGGAAACGACGATCCATTAAAAATATTTAATACAGCAATCAGCAATGTTAAACCCAATCTTGAAGTTAGATCAAGGAGAGTTGGTGGCGCTACATATCAAGTTCCAGTGGAAGTTAAACCAAATAGAGGTCAAGCATTAGCTTTGAGATGGATAATAGATGCCACTCGAAAAAGAAAAAATAAAACAATGTCGGAAAAATTATACTTTGAAATAATTGATGCTTCACAAAACAAAGGCTCAGCAATTAAAAAAAGAGAGGACACTCACAAGATGGCAGAGTCAAACAAAGCGTTTGCTCATTTTAGGTGGTAACTTATGTCAAAAAAATATTCACTAGATAAATATCGAAATATAGGAATCATGGCACACATTGATGCTGGTAAAACGACTACTACCGAAAGAATTCTATATTATACAGGTAAAAGCCACAAAATAGGTGAGGTACATGATGGTGCTGCTACGATGGATTGGATGGAGCAAGAACAAGAAAGAGGAATAACAATTACTTCAGCTGCTACAACTTGTTTTTGGAGAGATCACAGAATTAATATTATTGATACTCCTGGACATGTCGACTTTACAATTGAAGTAGAAAGATCTTTAAAAGTATTAGACGGTGCAGTAGCAGTTTTTGATGGAGTCGCCGGCGTTGAACCACAATCAGAAACTGTATGGAGACAAGCAGACAAGTACAAAGTTCCTAGAATATGTTTTGTTAATAAATTAGATAGAACTGGAGCAGATTTTTTTAGATGCGTTGACATGATAAAAGACAGACTTGGTGCGAAACCCTTAGTTTTACAAATTCCCGTTGGATCAGAGTCTAATTTAAAAGGAATAATTGACTTAGTAAAAATGAAAGCTGTTATTTGGCAGAACGAAGATCTTGGTGCAAAATTTGATTTAGTAGATATCCCAGCAGACCTTAAAGAAAAAGCAACACAATATAGAAAAGAGTTGGTTGAAACCGCTGTTGAAGAAGATGAAAAACTTATGGAAAACTATTTGAATGGAAAAGAACCTTCGGAAGTTGAACTTATAAAATGTATTAGAAAAGGGACTTTAGCGTTTAATTTTGTTCCAATCACTACTGGATCCGCTTTCAAAAATAAAGGTGTTCAACCATTATTAGATGCGGTAATAGATTATCTCCCGAGCCCACAAGATTTGAAATCTATTGAGGGTACTAAACTAGGATCAGAAGAGAAAGTACAAATGAAATTCGCTGATAATGAACCCTTTTCTGGTTTAGCATTTAAGGTAGCTAACGACCCATTTGTTGGCTCATTAACTTTTGTTAGGATTTATTCTGGAACATTAAAATCGGGAACCTCTGTTTATAATTCATCTAAAGAAAAATCAGAACGTGTTGGCAGAATGCTATTAATGCATGCAAATAGTAGAGAAGATATTAAAGAGGCTAATGCTGGAGATATAGTAGCTTTAGCCGGATTAAAACATACAATTACCGGGCATACTTTATGCGAAGAGGATAATCCAGTTCTACTTGAACCTATGGAATTTCCTGATCCAGTTATCGAGATAGCAGTTGAACCAAAAACAAAAGGTGACCAAGAGAAAATGGGAGAAGCCTTAGGCAGATTAGCTAAAGAAGACCCTTCTTTTAGAGTTACATCTGATGAAGAGTCCGGTCAAACAATAATTAAAGGTATGGGAGAATTACATCTAGACATAATCGTTGATAGAATGAAAAGAGAGTTTAAAGTCGAAGCAAACATCGGTGCACCACAAGTTGCGTATAGAGAAACAATTCTTGGTTCTTCAGAAGTAACTTATATTCATAAAAAACAAAGTGGTGGCGCAGGTCAGTTCGCTAAAGTAACTTTATTAGTTGAACCATTGGAGCCTGGAAAGGGAAGAGAAGTTGAAAATAAAATTAAAGGTGGAGCAATACCAAAAGAATTTATTCCAGGTGTAGAAAAAGGAGTTGAGAGCGTAGCAGATAGTGGAATTTTAGCAGGCTTTCCTTTAATTGACTATAAAGTAACAATTCTTGATGGTTTGCATCATGACGTAGACTCGAGTGTTTTAGCGTTTGAAATTGCAAGCAGAATGTGTTTCAGAGATGCTTGTACTAAAGCGCAATTAAAACTACTTGAGCCTATAATGAAAGTTGAAGTAGTAACACCGGAAGATTTTATGGGTGATGTAATTGGAGATCTTAACAGTAGAAGAGGTCAAGTTGGATCAACAGAGCCACGAGGTAACGCAACAGCAATTCAAGCAACTGTGCCGTTAGCAAACATGTTTGGTTATATTAACAATCTAAGATCTTCAACACAAGGAAGAGCTCAATACACAATGCAATTTAGTCATTACGACAAAGTGCCACAAAATGTTCAAGATGAGGTAACAAAAAAACTAGCTTAATATGGAAAATCAAAATATCAGAATTCATTTAAAGGCATACGACAATAAAATTTTAGATTTGTCTACAGAGGAAATTGTAAATACTGCTAAGAGAACAGGCGCGCAAGTAAAAGGTCCTATACCACTACCGACTAGAATTGAGAGATACACTGTTTTAAGATCACCTCATATAGATAAGAAAAGCCGTGAACAATTTGAGTCTAGAACTCACAAAAGATTAATAGATATAATTGAACCAACGCCCCAAACAGTCGAAGCTTTAATGAAATTAGATTTGGCATCAGGGGTAGATATAGAAATTAAAATATAATTATGAGTATAGGATTAATTGGAACTAAATTAGGAATGACAAGAGAATTTATTCAATCTGGTCAGTCTGTACCAGTGACTGTAATAAAAATAGAAACTGGCAGAGTAATTGATATTATTGAAAAAGATAAAAGAGGTTATTCTGCAGTTAAAATAGGATACTTTAAAATTAAAAACTCAAAATTAACTAAACAAATGAAAGGTTATTTTACAAAAAAAAATACCGAACCAAAAAAGATTTTAAAAGAATATAGAGTTGAAAACACTGAAAGTTATAAGACTGGAAATGAACTTGGTTTAGAATTATTAAAAGATAAAAAATTTGTTGATGTAAAGTCAAAAACTATTGGTAAAGGATTTGCCGGAGCTATGAAAAGATGGAATTTTAGTGGATTAAGAGCTTCTCATGGAGTTTCAATTTCGCATAGAGCACATGGTTCAACAGGACAAAACCAGGATCCAGGTAAAGTTTTTAAAGGGAAAAAAATGGCTGGCCATATGGGTGATAAATTTAGAACAATATTAAATCTCGAAATAATTAAATCTGACTTAGAAAATAATTTACTTTATCTCAAAGGTTCAATACCAGGTGGAAAAAATTCAACTTTGTATTTGAGAGAGTCTGTAAAGAACGTAAGAAGAAAAACTACATTAGAAAAGTATAATGATAAAATAAAGAAATCTGAAGCAGCGAAAGGTAAAAAAAAATAGATGAAAGTTAAATTATTAAATCTAGAAAGTACAAAATCTGAAACTATTGATGTCTCGGACAAAATTTTGAAACATAAAATTAATTATAAGTTGATTAAATCAGTAGTAGATTGGCAATTAAACCATCTAAAACCAAGAACTGCTAAAACTAAACAAAAAAATGAAATTAAGGGTTCAACAAAAAAAATTGTCCCTCAAAAAGGTAGTGGCGGAGCCCGACATGCAAGTAGAAAAGCTCCTATATTTGTTGGCGGTGGAGTAGCGCATGGACCTAAAGGTGCTGTTTATAAAATAAAAAAAATAAATAAAAAGGTAAGAAAGTTAGCTTTAGCTCATACTTTATCAAAAAAAAATTTTGATAAAAATTTGTTTGTTTTATCAGATGTAAAAAAAGAAATAAAAAAAACAAAGGAATTTAACAACTTTTTAAAAAAAAATAACCTTATGAATGTTATTATAATATCTGATAAATAGACACTAAATAAATCAGCGAGAAATATTAAAAATTTAAAAATAATAAATGATGCTGGAGCGAATATTTACGATATGATGAAATATAAAAATGTTTTGTTAACTCAAAGCTCAGTAAAAAACTTAGAGAAAAGGATTCTAAATGAAAAAAATTAATTATTTAGACTCCATAATAAGACCAATTATTACTGAAAAAGCGACTATTCTTTCAGAACAAAATAAAACAGTTTTTAAAGTTCATAAAAAAGCTAATAAAAAAATATTAAAAAAAATATTGAAAAATTATTTAAGGTAAATGTTATAAAAGTAAATATAGTAAATTTAAAAACAAAGATTAAGTTGAAACAAGGAAGATTATCAAAAAAAAGTGGATACAAAAAAGCAATAGTAACATTAAAAAAAGGTCAAAGCATTGACCTTACAACAGGAATTTAATAATGACTCTTAAAACATTTAAACCATATACAAAATCAACGAGAGGTACAGTAATAGTTGATAAAGGTAGTTTATGGAAAGGATCTTCGTTTAAGCCTTTAACTAAAGGTCAAAAATCCTCTGGAGGAAGAAATAACTATGGAAGAATTACATCGAGACATAGAGGTGGTGGTGTAAAACATAAGTACAGAATTATAGACTTTCTAAGAAACAAAAACAATGTTCAAGCAGTTGTAGAACGAATAGAATACGATCCAAATAGAACATCATATATTGCTTTAATTAAATATGAAGACGACATTAGAAATTATATAATATGTCCACAAGGAATTAAAGTTGGAGATAAAATTTTTTCGGGCGATAATATTGATATTAAAATTGGGAACTGTTTAAAATTAAAGGATATCCCGCCAGGGACTACTATTCATAATGTAGAATTAATACCCGGCAATGGTGGCAAACTGGCCAGATCAGCTGGTTCTTCAGTAACCCTCTCAGGAATTGACGATGATTATGCAATACTTAAACTTGCTTCAGGTGAAACTAGAAAAGTAAGTATTAATTGCAAAGCAACTATAGGATCTGTCTCAAATCCAGATCAAAAAAATATTAAAATAGGTAAAGCAGGAAGAAATAGATGGAAAGGCAAGCGACCACAATCTAGAGGAGTTGCGATGAATCCTGTAGACCATCCACATGGAGGTGGTGAAGGAAAAACTTCAGGCGGTAGAAGCCCTGTTTCTCCATGGGGTCAATCTGCAAAAGGACTTAAAACAAGAAGACCAAAAAGAAGTGATAAATTTATAATAACAAGAAGAAAGAAAAGAAAATAATTATGACAAGAGCAGTTTGGAAAGGACCATTTGTACACCCGAGTTTGTTAAAAAAGATTGACAAACTCAAAAATAATCCAGGAAAAAAACCTATTAAAACATGGTCAAGAAATTCAACAATTATTCCTGATTTTGTTGGTCACAGCTTTATGATACATAATGGAAAATCATTTATACCTATTACTATCTCTGAGGAAATGGTGGGTCACAAGTTAGGAGAATTTGCTCCTACAAGAACTTTTAAAGGACATACACCAGCAGATAAAAAGGCTGCAGCTGAAAAAGCAGCAGCATCACCGAGCACAACTGGAGCAGCCAAAGATGCAAAAAAATAGCAATATAGTAAAAGCAATAAATAAAAATGTAAGATCGAGCCCAAGAAAAATTTCATTGGTACTGGATCATATTAGAGGAAAAAAAGTTGATACTGTGTTAAAGGACTTAGAATTTATTAGAAAAAAAATATCACTAGATGTTAGTAAAACAGTAAAATCGGCAATAGCTAATGCTGAAAATAACAATCAATTCGATATTGACAATCTTTATGTAAAAGAAGCATATGTGGGAAAATCTTTAGTCATGAAAAGATTTAGACCAAGGGCCAAAGGTAGAGCAAGTCCAATAAAAAAACCTTTTAGTAGAATTACGATTGTATTAAGTGAGAGAAAGGAGACAAAAAATGGGCCAAAAAATTAATCCTATAGGTCTTAGACTTGGAATAAATCGTGGCTGGGACTCCACATGGTTTGCAAAAAAGAAAGATTTTGGAAAATATTTAATAGAAGATTTTAAAATGAGAGAATACATTAGAAAAAATATAACTAATTCTGGTGTTTCAGAGATCATAATAGAAAGATCATCTAAAAAATGCACAGTTTCTATTCACACATCAAGACCAGGTTTCGTTATAGGAAAAAAAGGTTCAGACATTGAAAAAATTAAAAAAAATTTAATGAAAATTACTGAAAGTGAAGTTAACGTTAATATAAAAGAAATAAAAAAACCTGAGTTAAATGCAAATTTAGTAGCTGAGAATATAGCTCAACAATTAGTAAAAAGGATTGCATATAGAAGAGCGATGAAAAGAGCTATGCAATCAGCAATGAGACTAAACGCTAAGGGTATTAAAGTTATGGTAAGCGGTCGTCTAGCAGGAAATGAAATAGCTAGAACTGAATGGTTAAGAGAGGGTAGTATACCTTCACATACCTTAAGAGCAAATATCGACTATGGATTCGCTGAAGCTCTCACTACATACGGGATAATAGGAATAAAAGTTTGGATTTTTAAAGGTGCATTATTTGATAAAGATATTGAGAAAGAAAAAATAGAAAGAGTAAAAAATGTTACAGCCAACAAGAACTAAATATAGAAAAGCCTTCAAAGGTCGAATAAAAGGGAAAGCCAGCAGAGCTGTTACTCTAAATTATGGTCAATTTGGTCTGAAAGCTATGCAGCCAGACAGAGTAATAGGTAAACAAATTGAAGCGGCTAGAGTTGCTCTAACTAGATACATGAAAAGAACTGGAAAAGTTTGGACAAGAGTGTTCCCTAATATTCCTGTTTCAAAAAAACCAACGGAGGTAAGAATGGGTAAAGGAAAAGGGTCACCAGAATATTATGCATGTAGAGTTAAACCAGGAAGAATTATTTTTGAAATTGATGGGGTTACAGAAGAAGTTGCAAGAGAGGCTTTATATAAAGCGTCTGCTAAACTTCCAATTAAAACAAAATTTATAAGTAGATAATATGGCAACAAAAAAAAAAGAAGATAAAAAACTAACTAAAGATCAAGCTCTGAAAAAACTTGAAGTGCTAAAAAAGGATTTATTTAATATAAGATTTAAAAGAATTAATAATCAAGTTGAGAATCCAGCACAATACAGTGAAATTAAAAAAAATATAGCTCGGCTATATACAACAATTAAGGGTTCAAAATGACAAAAAAGATTTTAAAAGGAGTAATAACAAGTGCAAAAAATGACAAAACAGTGGTTGTAGAAGTCACAAGAAAATTTGCTCACCCTTTTTATGGAAAAGTTATTAAGAGATCAAAAAAATATCACGCTCATGATGAAAATAATAAATTTAAAGAGGGTCAAATCATTCAAATTATTGAATGCAATCCTATTTCAAAGAAAAAAAAATGGAAGGTTATTGAAAAGTGATACAGGTACAAACAGAATTAAATGTTGCTGATAATACTGGAGCTAAAAGAGTTGAATGCATTAAAGTTCTTGGGGGATCAAAAAGAAGATATGCTTCGGTGGGTGATATTATTGTAATAAGTGTAAAAGACGCCATTCCGAAAGGAAAAGTTAAGAAAGGCGCTGTGCATAAAGCAGTAGTAGTGCGAACAAAAAAAGAAATATTTAGAAATGATGGTTCAAAGATACAATTTGATACTAATGCAGTTGTGCTTACAGATGAAAAAGGCGAGCCTATTGGCACTAGAATATTTGGCCCAGTTACCAGAGAATTAAGAGTAAGAGGACATACAAAAATAATATCATTAGCACCGGAGGTTTTATAAATGTTGACATTAAAGAAAGGCGCTCAAGTGAAGATAATATCAGGGAAAGATAAAGGTAAAACTGGTGAAATTTTAGAAATAAATAGAAAATCCAGTAAAGTAAAAATAAAAGCAATCAACATGATTAAAAAACATCTTAAACCTACAAAAGAGAACAAGGGCGGAATAATTTCAAAAGAAAATTTTATTCATATTTCTAATGTAAAAAATATTGATAAGCAAACAACTAAAAATAAAGTAAAAAAAGAAAATAAAAAATGATGACACCTAGACTTAAAACATTATACGAAAAAGATATAGTTAAAAATTTGATGAATAAACTTAATTATAAAAACAAGCATCAAGCTCCTAAACTTGTAAAAATAGTGTTGAATATGGGTTTAGGCGAGGATGCTTCAGATGGAAAAAAAATTAAAACAAGCATAGATGATTTAAGTTTAATTTCAGGTCAAAAACCTGTTATTACTAAATTTAAAAAATCAATAGCAAATTTTAAAACTAGAAAAGGTCAAAGCGCAGGAGTAAAAGTTACTTTACGATCAAACAGAATGTACGAATTTATTGATAGATTAGTCAATATAGCCTTACCAAGAATTAAAGATTTTAGGGGTTTGAAATCAGATGGGATAGACAAATCTGGAAATTATAGTTTTGGTATTAAAGAACATATTATATTTCCAGAAGTGAATTTTGATAAAGTAGATAAAATTAGAGGTCTAGATATTACAATTGTTACGTCAAATTCTTCTAAAGAAGGAACTTTTGAACTATTAAAAGAATTTAATTTTCCAATAACAAAAAAAAAATGAGGTAATATGGCAAAAAAAAGCGCAATAGAAAAAAATTTGAAAAGAATTAAAATGACAAAGAAGTTTGAGCAAAAAAGATTGAAGCTTAAAAAAATTATTATGAATAAGAAACTTGAACTATCAGAGAGATTTGCTGCTCAATTAAAACTAGATAAATTACCTAAAAACTCATCAAGAGTTAGGATTAGGAATAGATGTGGTATTTCAGGAAGACCACATGGATACTATAGAAAATTAAAAATTTCTAGAATTGCTTTAAGAGATATGGCTTCTTCTGGAAAAATTCCTGGAATAATTAAATCAAGCTGGTAGGAGGAATATGACTTTAGTAGATCCAATTGGAGATATGTTTACAAGAATTAGAAACGGGCAAATGAGAAACCTAAACTATGTAAATATTCCAGCATCAAAATTTAGGTCAAAAATATTAGAGATTTTAAAAACCGAAGGGTACATTAATAGCTTTTATTTAGAGAGTAATGACAGCAATAAGAAAGTCATCAAAGTAAATTTAAAATATTATGAAGGAACACCAGTAATTAAAGAAATTAAAAGAATATCAAAACCTGGTAGAAGAGTATATTCAAGAGCAACAAGTATACCAAAGATTCAAAATGGTTTAGGAATGGCTATTATATCTACATCTCAAGGCGTAATGTCAGATATTGATGCTAGAAAAAATAATATTGGTGGAGAAATAATTTGTAAGGTATTTTAATGTCTAAAATTGGAAAAAAAAATATATTATTACCAAAAGACACATCAATTAAAATTGAAGGTGATAAAATTACCATAAAAGGACCAAAAGGCAATAAATCGCTATTTATAAGTGAAAAGATGTTTAAATCAAAAGTAAATGAAAAAAACGAATTCCAAATTCTTCCTTTAAAAAAAGAAATAGATCACAAGACACAATTATTGTGGGGGACTTACAGAAGTTTAATAAACAATGCAGTCGTTGGAGTATCGGTGGGTCATGAAAAAATATTAGAGCTGAATGGTGTAGGTTTTAGAGCAAATTTGAAAGGAGATGTATTAAATTTACAAATAGGTTTTAGTCATGATGTTAATTTTAAATTTCCCAAAGATGTAAAAATTCAAGTAGAAAAGCAAACAGTTATTAAGATTAACGGAGTTGATAAAGAACTTGTATCTAAAATAGCCTCAGACATTAAGTCATTAAAACCTGTGGAGCCATATAAAGGCAAAGGAATAAAAGAAAGAAACCAGTATGTATTAAGGAAAGAAGGAAAAAAGAAATAAATGAAAAAAGTTAACTCTAAAATAAAAAGAAAACTAAGAAATAGAAAAAAATTAAAGGACGTAAACTCAAATAAATTGAGAATTACAGTATTTAAGTCTTCAAAAAACATTTCTGCTCAAATTATTGATGATAAAATAAGAAAAACTTTAGTTTCTGCGTCTTCAACAGAAAAAGAACTTAAAAAAAATAAAACAAAAAAAATGGATTTATCTAATGTTTTAGGTGAATTACTAGCGAAAAGAGCTAAAGAAAAAAAAATTAATGATGTTTATTTTGATAGAGGAGGTTATAAATATCATGGTCGTATTAAAGCATTAGCAGATTCTTTAAGAAAAAATGGATTAAAAATATAAATGAGTGAAATTGAATATAAAGAAAAATTAGTAGCAATAAATAGGATAACTAAAGTTGTAAAAGGTGGTAGAAGATTTGGTTTTGCAGCATTAGTCGTTGTAGGTAACCAGAAAGGATCTATTGGTATTGGTCAAGGTAAATCAAAACAGGTACCAGATGCAATTAAAAAAGCTACAGAAGTTGCTAAAAGAAACCAAGTAAAAATTCCCTTAAAAGATGGAAGAACACTACATCATGACGTTAAAGGCAAAAATGGCTCTGGTAAAGTTTTTATGAGATCCGCACCAGCAGGCACAGGTATTATTGCTGGTGGAGCAATTAGATCTGTTTGTGAGGTTTTAGGAATTCAAGATGTTGTAGCAAAATCACTAGGTTCGGCAAATCCACATAACGTATTAAAAGCATGTGTTAATGGACTTAGGTCACAAACTTCGCCTAAAATTTTATCGTCAATTAGAGGAAAAAAAATATCTGAAATTATTTCAAAAAGAGAGAATAAATAATGAAATTAAATAATTTATTAAAAACAAATAAAAAAAAAATCAGACCTGGCAGAGGTATTGGCTCAGGCAAAGGAAAAACCTCTGGTAGAGGTCATAAAGGTCAAAAAGCAAGATCAGGAGTAGCTATCAAAAGTTTTGAAGGTGGTCAAATGCCTCTATTTAGAAGATTGCCAAAACGTGGTTTTAAATCATTTAAAAAAAATAATATTGCAATACTAAACTTATCAAATTTACAAAGTTTTTTAGACCAAAAAAAAATTACATTAGAAAATAATTTAGATTTAAAGGCTTTACAAAATAAAAAGATAATTTCAAAAAAGTATGAAAAATTAAAAATATTAGGAAATGGTGAGATTAAGAATAAAGTCAATTTATCGGTTAATTTTGTCTCAAAACAAGCAAAAGAAAAGATTGAAAAAATAGGCGGTAAATTAACTTTGATTAAAAATTAAAAATTATGTCTAGTGAGAATTTAAATACTGGTGCTTTTAGTCATGCAACAGATTTAAAAAATAGAATATTATTTACTATTTTTTTACTTATAGTTTACAGACTGGGTACCTATGTACCGCTGTCTGGAATAGATCCTGATTCATTAAAAGAAATAATGGCTTCAAGTCAAAAAGGTCTCTTAGGAATGTTTAATATGTTTTCAGGAGGGGCAGTAACCAGAATGGCAATTTTTGCTCTTGGTATTATGCCTTACATTTCTTCTTCAATAATAGTTCAATTGTTAACTGGTACTTCAGATTATTTTAAAAATTTAAAAGAGCAGGGTGAAATAGGGAGAAAAAAAATTACTCAAATAACTAGATATGGAACTGTAATGATCGCCGGATTACAAGGATACGGTGTTGCCGTAGGAATAGAAAATGCTGGGAACCTAGTTTTAGAACCAGGTATGTATTTTAGAATTACGACAACAATATCATTAGTTGCTGGTACTACTTTTTTAATGTGGTTAGGAGAACAAATAACTCTAAGAGGCATCGGTAACGGTATATCTTTGATAATATTTTCTGGTATTGTTGCAGAAATACCTCGGGCTTTAGCTTCTACATTTGAACTTGGTAGGACTGGAGCATTATCAGCAGTTATGATAGTAGGAATTTTTTTATTAGTTATTGTAACAGTTTTATTTATTGTATTTTTTGAGAGGGCAGTCAGAAAAATTTTAATTAATTATCCCAAAAGACAAATGGGAAACAAAATTTATGGTGGAGAATCTTCTCACTTACCTCTTAAAATAAATACTGCAGGAGTGATACCTGCAATTTTTGCTTCAGCATTACTTTTGTTACCAATTACTATGAGTAATTTTGGTTTCTCAGAGTCAGATTTATTTATAAATTTTTCGTCGCTATTTACTCAAGGCCAGCCTTTATACATGGCACTATATGCGTTTGGAATTATCTTTTTTTCTTTTTTCTATACTTCAATAGTTTTTAATCCAAAGGAAACTGCAGAAAATTTGAGAAAATATGGAGGTTATATACCCGGGATTAGACCAGGAGAAAGGACGGCCGAATACATTGAAATAATTTTAACTCGACTTACAACGATTGGAGCAATGTATTTAACAATTGTGTGCTTGATGCCAGAGTTTTTAATAGCAAGATACCCAATTCCTTTCTATCTAGGTGGTACTTCAATACTTATTGTTGTTGTAGTTGCTATGGATACAGTAACGCAAGTGCAAACAAGACTCATGAGTTCACAATATGAGTCTTTAATTAAAAAAGCTAAATTCGGAAAATAAAATAATGAATCTAGTAATTTTTGGACCACCTGGAGCTGGTAAAGGCACTCAATCAAAATATATATCAGAAAAGTTTGATATGTACCAATTATCGACAGGTGAATTTTTAAGAAAAGAAATTAATGAGGGCACTCTTATAGGAAAGGAAATATCTTCTGTAATAAATGAAGGAGCTTTAGTTTCAGATCAAATAGTCTCCAACTTGATAGAGAAAGTTATATCCAATACAAAATATCAAAATAGAATTATATTTGATGGTTATCCTAGAAATTTAGCTCAAGCTAAGAATTTAGATAACTTATTAAATAAGTATAATCAAAAAATCAAAATTGTTTTAAAATTATCTGTAAGTCTTGAGACTATTAAAAAAAGGATTTCTGAGAGACGATCTATGGAAAAAAGACAGGATGATAATGAGGCTATAGCTATTAAAAGATATGAGACCTATGAAAAAACTACTAGTCCAGTGATCGAATATTATAAAAAATTGAATTTGTTAAAAGTGATAGATGGTGAAAAGACGATTGATCAAATAAACAAAGAAATAAGCGATATTATTTCCTCTATATAGGGTTGACATTATTCAATAACGTCATTAAATACGCTCATAGAAATTAAACCCTATAGAATATGGCACGTATAGCAGGAATAAACATTCCCCAAAATAAAATTGTCAGTATAGCACTAACTTATATTCATGGAATTGGTTTATATTCATCCAAGAAAATTTGTAAAAAACTTAATATTGCTGAAAGTACTCGAGTTAATCAACTTTCAGAAGAACAAGTTTTAAAAATAAGAGAATATATTGACTCTAATCATAAAGTCGAGGGAGATCTGAGAAGAGATATATCTGTGAATATTAAAAGACTAGTTGATCTAGCCACTTATAGAGGAAGTAGACATAAAAAAAAACTACCAGTAAGAGGTCAAAGAACTCATTGCAATGCTAGAACAAGAAAAGGAAAAGCCATTGCTATAGCTGGAAAAAAATTAACACCACTTAAGAAATAAATATGAGCAAAAAAGTTGAAGAAAAAAAAGAATTAGTTGATAAAGATATTAAAAAAAAAGAAACTCAATTTAAAAAAAAGAAAAAAATCAAAAGAAATGTGACATCTGGTATTGCATTTGTAAATTCTACGTTTAACAATACAATCATATCAATCGCTGATGAAACTGGAAATGTAATATCTTGGTCATCAGCTGGCTCAAAAGGATTTAAAGGTTCAAGAAAGTCAACTCCATACGCTGCTCAGGTAGCAGCCGACGATGCGGGCGCTAAAGCATATGAAATGGGTCTTAGAACGTTAACTGTCCAAGTAAAAGGACCTGGCTCTGGGAGAGAAACTGCTTTAAGATCATTACAATCAAGAGGATTTAAGATTATTTCAATTAAAGATACAACACCAATGCCACATAATGGAACAAGACCACCGAAAAAAAGGAGAGTATAATGCAATCAAGTACTAATATTATTGATAAAAACTGGAAAGATTTAATAAAACCTAACAAACTAAATATAACTAGTAACGATGATAAATCTGTAGCCAAAGTTATAGCTGAACCACTTGAAAAAGGGTTCGGACAGACAATAGGAAACTCACTAAGAAGAATTTTACTTTCATCTATACAAGGAGCAGCAGTTACAGCAATACAAATTGATGGAGTTCTACATGAATTTTCATCTATTAAAGGTGTTCGTGAAGATGTAACTGACATAGTTTTAAATGTTAAAAATTTAGCAATAAAATGTAACTCGACAAGTTCAAAAAAAATTATTTTGGATGTGAAAGGTCCTAAAGAAGTTAAAGCAAAAGATATAACTTTAGTTTCAGAGGTAGAAATTTTGAACCCAGAACAGACTATATGTAATGTTGACGAAAAAACTAATTTTCATATGGAGCTGTTTGTAAATTCTGGAAAAGGTTACGTTCCTGCTCCAAAAAATAGAAATGAAGATAGTCCGCTTGGCTTAATTTCAATAGACTCTTTATTTAGTCCAGTTAAAAAAGTTTCATTTTCAATTGAAAATACAAGAGCTGGAAGCGCCCTTGATTACGATAAGTTAGTTATGAATGTAGAGACAAATGGAACTGTTGCTGCTGAAGACGCTATTGCATACTCAGCTAGAATTTTTCAAGATCAACTTTCTATGTTTGTTAATTTTGAAGATCCAAAAGAAATTGTTAAAGAAGTTAAATCATCTGAACCAGAATTCAACAAAAATTTATTAAAGAGAGTTGAAGAATTAGAACTTTCAGTCAGATCAATGAATTGTTTAAAAAATGATAATATAATTTACATTGGAGATTTAGTTCAAAAAACGGAACCTGAAATGTTAAGAACCCCAAATTTTGGACGAAAATCGCTAAATGAAATTAAAGAGGTGCTTAATACAATGTCTTTATACTTAGGAATGGAAATTCCTAATTGGCCTCCAGATAATATCGCTGAAATGTCAAAAAAACTTGAGGAAAATAGTTATTAATGAGACACAATTTAGGATACAGGAAATTAAACAAAACTTCAGAGCATAGAAAAGCTTTATTTAAGAATATGCTGAACTCTTTAATTAAATATGAACAAATTATTACAACACTTCCTAAAGCAAAAGAACTTAAACCTCAAATAGACAAACTAATTACGATAGGAAAAAAAAAAGACTTAAGTAATCAAAAAAAACTCTTTTCCAGGTTACAAAATCAATTTTCTGTCAAAAAAGTATTTAATGAATTATCTAAAAGATATAGTAAAAGAAAAGGCGGGTATTCAAGAGTATTAAAAGCAGGTTTTCGTACTGGGGATGATGCTCCGATGGCAGTTATTGAGTTAGTTGATAGAAATGTAGAAGCAAAAAAAATAGACAAGCCAAAAAAAGTTGAAAATAAAGAAAAGACGAAACCAGAGACAGCTAAAGTAGCAGGCAAATAAATACTTTTTAATGCCAGATAAGTTCATTGTAAATAAGAATTACGATAATTCTCGTTTTGATAGATGGTT
This sequence comes from uncultured Pelagibacteraceae bacterium, assembly GCA_902596745.1. Taxonomy (GTDB): domain Bacteria; phylum Pseudomonadota; class Alphaproteobacteria; order Pelagibacterales; family Pelagibacteraceae; genus Pelagilacustribacter. Next base: position 159,216 of record CACJUZ010000001.1, read on the forward strand.
TAAAGAAGAAGTTTTAAATGTACCAAATTCTTTAATTCAAAAATTATTAAGAAAAAATAAAATTAAAGTTAATAATAAAAAAATTAAGTCTTCCTTCAGACTAACACAAGGTGATATCATTTCAGTATTTGGATTATCTAAATACAAACCTACTGATTTAAAAAAAAAAATTCAATATTTACCCTCATCTAAAGAAACAAATTTGTTAGAAAATTTTGTAATTCATAATAATGATGATTATGTAGTTATTAACAAACCTAGAGGCATTGCAGTTCAATCTGGTACAAAAAATCTTAAAAATATAATAGACACATTAAAAAAAACAAAATATTTTGAACATAATAAACCTTTTATAGTTCATAGACTAGATAAAGAAACTTCTGGAATTTTTATAATAGCAAAAAATAAAGAAACTGCCCAATTTTTTACCTCATTATTTAGAATTAGAAAAATACATAAAACATATCTAGCGATTGTAAAAGGAGAAGTATCAATAAAATTAAAGAAAATGGAAGACTTTCTAGAATATTTTGAAAAAAACAAAAAAACAAAATTAAAAGCAATTACTTTTTTAAAGGTTCTTAAGTCAAATAGTAATTATTCTTTACTTGAATTAATTCCTAAAACTGGAAGAAAACATCAACTGAGAAAACAATTATTTATAAGAGGCTTCCCTATTATTGGCGATCAAAAGTATCAATTTAAACAAAATAAAAGATTTATTGATCAGTCAATGCTTTTACATTCATTTAAAATAAAGTTTATTAAAAACAATAAAAAATTTAATTTTAAGGCAGAACCAGATATAGAATTCAAAAAAAAATTGAATTTATATTTTAGATAAATTTTTTAAAAATATTTTTTTTATATTTAAGTTTAAATTACTTACTTTTTTTATACCCAAGTCGTCAAAAGAAGTAATTAATTTATTGCTTAGACCACATGGGATTATTTTCTTATAGCTTGATAAGTCATTGTTAATATTTATCGAACAACCATGATAAGCGATCCATTTTTTTACTCTTACCCCTATAGCGGAAATTTTTTTATTTTTTACCCATATACCAATATTTTTTCTATCAGAATTTGCATTAATATTATAAAGTTTTAAAAGTTCAATTATACTTTTTTCTATTGATCTTATAAATAGTCTTATGTCTTTTTTTCTTTTATTTAAGTCAATAACAAAATAAATTATTTTTTGACCAGGATTGTGTAAAGTGATTTTTCCTCCACGATTTGTTTTTATAACTTTTATTTTTTTATCTAAAATCTCATTTGTGTTAGCTCTAATACCACCTGTAAAGGTAGTAGGGTGCTCTAAGATCCATATAAATTCTTTTTGAAGGCCTTTTTTTACACCCTCAACTCTTTTTTCTAGAATAAACATTGCCTTTTTATAGGGTATTCTATATTTGCTTATTTTAACCTCTATGCTCATTTAATTTGAATTTTATCACTTAATGAACTATTAGTCTCAAAAAAAGAAATCAAGGATTTTTATGAGTTTAATTAAATCAATTGGTGGTAAAAATGTTAATTTTGATTTTAATAAAGAATTTTTAAGTATTTTTAGTGATAAAATTAAAAGTTCTGATATTAAATTTATAAATCAAACGTTGGAAGACCTACATCCATCAGATGTAGCAAATTTAATAGAAAATTTGTCTTCCGAAACAAGAGCAAAATTAATAGAAATAGAAGAATTTGATATTGATCCAGAAATATTCGTTGAAATTAACGAGTCAATTCAAACAGAAATATTACAACTTTTGTCTTCAGAGTCTGTTGCAAAAATAATTAAAAGATTAGAGTCTGATAATGCTATCGCTATTGTTGAAAATCTAAATAAAGAAAAAAAAAGCTCTGTTCTAGATAAATTACCCCCCAAAGATAGATTTTTATTAGAGGAAGGATTGAGTTATCCTGAGGATTCAGCAGCAAGAATTATGCAAAGAGAGTTTACGGCTGTTCCTAGTGACTGGTCTGTTGGTCAAACAATAGATTATTTGAGAGAAAGTAAAGATTTACCAGAAGAGTTTTTAGAAATATTTGTAGTAGACAATGATTTTAAACCTGTTGGCATTGTACCATCATCTAGGGTGCTGAGAACTCCAAGAGAAAAAAAAATGAATACAATAATGAGAGAAATGCCAGTTTTAATATCAGCAAATATGGACAAAGAAGAAGTTGGACATGCTTTTGAAAATTACAACCTAGTTTCAGCAGGAGTTGTTAACAAAAACAATAAACTAGTTGGAATGATTACTGCAGATGATGTCGTTACGGTAGTACAAGAAGAAGCTGAAGAAGATGTTTTAAGACTAGCCGGTGTTGGAGATGAGGAAATTACAGACAGTGTTCTTATAAAAACAAAAAGAAGATTTAATTGGTTATTGTTAAATCTTTTTACAGCTCTTTTAGCTACTTGGGTAATAAGTTTATTTGGAGCATCAATAGAACAAATGGTGGCATTAGCTTTTTTAATGCCAATAGTTGCATCAATGGGTGGGAATGCTGGTATGCAAACTTTGGCAGTTACTATTAGAGCTATAGCGACTAAAGAATTATCCTCTGGTAATTTTAACAAGATTGTCGGTAAAGAGTTTTTAATTGGAATTTTAAATGGAATTATTTTTGCCATCATTACTGCAATAATAGTTCAATTTTGGTTTCAAGAACTAAAACTGTCATTATTAATTGGAATTTCAATGGTTTTAAATATGATTGTGGCTGGATTATTTGGGATACTAGTTCCTGTATCTCTTAAAAAGGTTAATATCGATCCCGCTTTAGCATCGAGTGTTTTTGTTACAACAATAACTGATGTAATAGGATTTTTATCTTTTTTGGGTATCGGTTCATATTTCTTTTTAAATTAAAAATTATCGATTAATCTTACTTTATCTATATAGAAAGCTGAAAAAATATTAAAATTTTCATTAAACCTTTTTGCTTTTTTTAGATTTTTTAAATTAATCGCCTCAATATAATCAATTTTTTTTATACCTAGATTTAAAATTTTTCTTCTAACAATTGATAAATTAATTTTTTTTAATTTTTTTCTTTTAATTGTATTTTTTTCGTTTTTTAAAATTTTAAAAATTTTACATGCTAACGTCTTATTTTTTTTATTTAAATTATTATTTCTTGTAGAATAAGGTAAAAAATTATTTTCTCTAACAGTATTACAAGCAACAATAGAAGTTTTTATATTTTTTTTTTCAATATGTTTTTTTATTAAAATTAGTTGTTGAAAATCTTTTTTACCAAGAAATATATGTTTTGGTTTTATCAATTCTAAAAGCCTATTTACTACATTTAAAACACCTCTAAAATGTCCTGGTCTATATTTACCACATAGTTGTCTTGAAAATGAATGAAGATAAATTTTATTTTTTGGTTTAAAAGAAAAAATATCTTTATAATTTGGTTGAAACAGATATTTTACTTTGAGTCTTTTCAATATTTTAATATCTTTACTAAAATTTTTTGGATAGGTTTTATAGTCATTTTTAGAGTTAAACTGTTTAGGATTTACAAAAATACTAACTAAAGTAAATTTATTTTTTTTTAAGGACTTTTTAATTAAAAGTTCATGACCTTTATGAAGGCCTCCCATAGTTGGTACAAAAGATAAGGAATTTATCTCTTTAATTAAGTTAACTAGATCTTTTTTTTGCCTAATTATTTTCATTTATAAATCGTAATGGTAATACTTAATAAAAAAAGAATCATATGATAAAACAAGCAATTATTCCACTAGCTGGTTTAGGCACTAGAATGCTACCTTTGACAAGTGTCACACCCAAAGAATTACTTCCAATAAATGGCAAACCAAATCTTGAATATATATTAGAGGAATGTTTAGAAGCAGGAATAAAACAATTCATATTTATTATTTCAAAAAAAAAGCAAAATATAAAGAAATATTTTTACAATGATAAATTTTATAAAAAAATTATTAAAAAGAAAAAAGATAAAAGAATTGAAAATGAGTATAAAAAGATAAAAAGATATCGTTCAATGATAAAGTTTGTTTATCAAAATAAACCTAAAGGAACGGGTGATGCTGTTTTAAAATGTAATAAGCATATTAAAAATAATTTTTTCTTGATGCTTTTACCCGATGATCTTATTATAAAAAAAAACTGCACTAAAGAAATGATAAAGCTTCATCAACAAAAAAAAGGAAGTGTAATAGCAACAAAAAAAGTTCCAAAAAAAACTGTCTCGCGATGGGGTATATTATCTTTAAAAAATAAAAAAAAAAATTATTTTCAAATTACGGATGTTGTTGAAAAACCAAAAATAAAAGATGCTAAATCTAATTACGCTATAATCGGAAGATATATTTTACCAAAGACAGTATTAAAAGAAATAAAAAAATTAAAACCAGGACAAGGAAGAGAAATTCATATAACAGATGCAATAAAAAATTTAATTCATAAAAATGAAAATTTTTACGGAAGTATTTTTAAAGGCAAATATTTAGATTGCGGAACATTAGACGGTTATATTAACTCAAGTATAGAAATATCTAAGGAATAAAATGAATTTGTGTATGATAGGAACTGGTTATGTTGGTCTAGTAAGCGGAACTTGTTTTGCAGATCTTGGTAATCGAGTTTTTTGTGTAGATAAAGACAAAAATAAAATAGATAAACTAAATTCTGGAATTTCTCCAATATATGAACCAGGTTTAAATGAGTTAATAAAAAAAAACTATTCTGTTGGTAGATTAATTTTTACAAACGATCTTAAAAAAGCAATTTCAAAATCCGAACTAATCTTTATTTGTGTTGGAACACCAAATAAGAAAAATTCAAATGATGTTGACTTGTCATTTGTATTTAAAGCTGCAAAAGAGATTGCTAAGTGTACAAAAAATAAAAAAATACTTATAACCAAATCTACTGTTCCAGTTGGAACAGGTGATTCTATCGAAAAATTATTAAAAAAATTAAGAAAAAAAAATATTGAAGTAATTTCAAATCCGGAATTTCTTAGAGAAGGGGAGGCTATAAGAGATTTTAGGTTTCCAGACAGAATAGTAATAGGATCTAATGACAAAAAACATTTCAATACATTAAAAAAATTATATCAACCTTTGATAAGCAAGGGAGCTAATTTCTTCACTACATCACGCAGAGGTGCAGAATTAATTAAATATGCGTCTAATGCTTTTTTAGCGACCAAAATTACTTTTATTAATGAATTAGCGAACTTATGTGAAAAAGCCAACATAAACATTGAGGATATTTCTCTAGGTATGGGAAGTGATAGCCGTATTGGTAGCAGATTTTTAAGAGCTGGACCAGCATATGGCGGGTCCTGTTTTCCAAAAGATACAAAAGGTTTAGTGTCTACTGGTGAGAAATTTAAAACTAATCTTTCAATTGTAAAATCAGTAATTAAATCAAATGAAAATAGAAAAAAATTACACACCGAAAAAATTAAAAAAATCTTAGGATCATTAAAAGGAAAAAGAATTGCTTTTTTGGGTGTTACCTTCAAACCTAATACAGACGATATGCGAGACTCTGTAAGTTTAAAAATGATACCTGCATTATGTAAACAAGGATCAAAAATTACTTATTATGATCCAACTGGCTCCAAAAAAAACTTTAAAAATATTAAAAACTGCAAATTTAAAAAAAGTATTAGAGAAACCTGTTACAATGTAGATTTAATAATTATTCACACAGAATGGGATGAGTTTAAATCGTTAGAGTTTAGCAAAATTGTGAAAAAAAAATCATTCAGCATCTTTGATTTAAGAAATTTATACAATCAAAATCAAATAAAAAATAAAAATATTAAATATTATTCAGTCGGTAGACCTAATTCTAATTAATTTCAAAAATTGATACTATCTCAACTGCTGCACCTAGCGGCAAAGAATTTGAGCTTACTGCTGATCTAGTGTGAATTCCGATATCTCCAAATATTTTTGTCATTAATTCAGAAGCACCATTAATTACTTTAGGCTGATCAGTAAAATTATTATCTGAATTGACATAACCAGCTAATTGAATACATGATTTAACTTTGTTTAAATTTCCTCCACAAGCCTTTTTAAGTTGAGCTATGATATTAATACAACAAGCTTTAGCTGCTTTAATACCAGTATCAATATCAATTTCAGATCCAACTTTTCCTTTTATCAATTTACCATTTGTATCTAAAGATATTTGTCCAGAAATAAAAAGAAGTTTATCAACCATTTTAAATGCAACATATGATCCTACAGGGGCAGGAGCCTCAGGAAGAATTATATTTAATTCTTTAAGTTTATTTTCAATAGACATTATTTTTTTTTAAGATTATCAGGTATATTTTTTATTTGATTAACCCCGTCTTTTAGCCCTTTTTTTTGAAATTTTTTCGTATCTTCAACAAATTTTTTTGTTTTACATCCGATGTCAAAAGCTCCGCATTTTTTCTCTTCTGCTGAAGCAAAAGTAGCTAAACCAAGAGTCAAGCTTATTACTGCTATCATTGATAGTTTCATTTTTTTCTCCTTTTTTTTGTTTTATCATATTCTCTTCTTTTTTCGATTAATATCAATGCTTCTTCCATTGTAATTTCAGTAGGGTCTTTATCTTCTGGTATTGTAGCATTAAGAGATTTATATTTTATATACGGCCCATATTGACCCTTCATTACTCTTACAGGTTTTTTATCTTCTGGATGTTCTCCAATATTTTTAATTTCAGATGATGAAACTCTTCCAGGTTTCGCTTCTGAAATTAAAGTTATAGCTCTGTTGAGCCCAATAGAAAAAAGATCTTCGATAGTTTCAAGTCTAGCCGACTTGTTTGCACATTTTAGGTAAGGACCAAATCTTCCAACATTAATAGTTATATCCTCATTAAGCTCAGGATGTTTACCAATACTTTTTGGTAATGAGCATAAGTATTTTGCTTTTTCTAAATCAATATCTTCTAAAGATAGACCTTTTGGAATTGAGACGTTTTTTAAATTATCATTATTTTGTTTCTTTGACTTTTTTTTCTTCTTTGGTTTTTCGATTTCTTCATCGTTTAACTGATATTGTAAATAAGGACCAAATCTTCCATTCTTTAAAAAAATTTCTTTTCCGTCATCGTTTTTTCCTATTAATTTTGGTTCAGCCAGAAAAGATTGCTGTGAAGCTTTAGCTTTTGATAGGGGTCTGGTAAATTTACACTCCGGGTAGTTTGAACAACCTATAAAAGCACCACCTCTAAAGCTATTTTTAAGACTTAATACTCCATTGTCACAAATTTTACATTTTCTATCAATTTGATTATCTTCATTTTTATCAAATATTAAATCACCTAAACTTTCATTAAGTAAATCTAATACTTCTCTAGTCCTAATATCTTTGACAGAACCCACATCATTATAAAAACTTTTCCAAAAAGTTTCTAAGACATTAAGATAATTAGTTTTACCGCTAGTTATTTCATCAAGTTGATTTTCTAAATCTGCTGTAAAATTATAGTCAACGTATTTAGAAAATAATTTTTCCAAGAATGCTGATAATAATTTACCTCTGTCAGTAGGGTGAAATCGTTTATTCAATAATTCTGTGTAATTTCTAGTTGATAAAACCGATATAATGCTAGCATAAGTAGATGGTCTACCAATACCTAATTCTTCCATTTTTTTTACTAAACTCGCCTCCGAATATCTTGGAGGAGGTGATGTAAAATGCTGTTCATCAATTAATTCTCCTAGAGATAGTTTTTCTCCAACTTTAACTTCTGGCAATATATTTTTTTCTTCATCATCATTTTGAAAAGAATAAATCTTTAAAAATCCATCAAATTTAATTACGGAACCGCTAGAAGTAAACTGTACGCTGTTATCTTTTGAATGAATTTGAATAGTGTTTCTGTTAAATTCCGCGGCTTTCATTTGTGATGCTAGGGCTCTCGACCATATTAAATCATATAATTTAAATTGATCTGTGCTTAGATATTTTTTCATCTCATCAGGTTTTTTTTTAATATCTGTAGGTCTAATTGCTTCATGTGCTTCTTGAGCGTTTTTAGCTTTTTTCCCTTTATAACTATTTGGATTATCTGGTAAGTAATTTTTTCCAAGGTCACCTTCAACAAAAGATCTAAATTCTTTGACAGCTTCATTAGAAATATTTGTTCCATCGGTTCTCATATAAGTGATAAGACCAATAGTCTCTCCATCAATTTCAATTCCTTGATATAAACGTTGTGCTATTTGCATTGTTCTTGAGGCACCGAATCCAAATTTTCCAGAAGAAGTTTGTTGAAGAGTAGATGTTGTAAAAGGTGCAGAAGGATTTCTTTTAACTATTTTTGAATTTACATCTTTGACAAAATATTCATGTTTATTAATAATTTCAGTTGTCTTATTAATATCATTTTTATTTTTGAAACTAAATCTTTCAACTTTTTTGTCATTAATAAAATTCAGTTTTGACAATATTGTTTTTTCTTTTAGGTTTTTAAAATTAGCGTCGATAGACCAGTACTCTTCAGGTTTAAAAGATTCTATTTCGTGTTCTCTCTCAGTTATTAGTTTGAGGGCAACTGACTGAACTCTTCCAGCAGACTTTGATCCAGGAAGTTTAGTCCATAAAATAGGTGAGATATTAAAACCCACAAGATAGTCTAAAGCTCTTCTTGCTAGATAAGCTTTTACTAATGTGTCTTCAATTTCTCTTGGATTATTTATACCGTTCAATACAGCATTTTTTGTAATCTCATTAAACACAACTCTCTCAAGTTTTTTTCCCTTTAATAGTTTTTTATCGTCTAAAACCTGTTTGACATGCCATGCTATTGCTTCTCCCTCACGATCTGGGTCAGTTGCTAGGATTATTTTATCACTTTCTTTTGCGGCATCAGTAATTTCTTTTAAATATTTTTTAGAAAATGAGTCCAGCTCCCACTGCATCTCAAAATTTTTATCAGGATCTACAGAACCATTTTTTGATGGTAAATCTCTAATATGACCGTAACTGGCTAAAACTTTATAGTCTGTTCCTAGATATTTATTTATTGTTTTAGCTTTTGCTGGACTTTCAACTATAACTAAATTCATATTTGAGACTTATTCAAAATTTAATATAAATGTCAAATTTATTTAATTTTAACACAAAAAAGCTAATAAATTAAAACTTAATTTTAGTTTCCTTTTTATCTTTTATTCTCAAAATATTTTGTTTGTGGGTATAAATAATTATCAAGAAAAATAAAATTAAGAAAATATTCTGGAAATTATTATCAAAAAATAAATTATAAATTATTAATGATAAAGATGCCAAAATAGATGAGAGAGAAGAATATCTAAATAAAAATAAAACAATTAACCATACAGCTCCAAAAATTAAAGCCAATTTAAATGATAGGGCTAAAATTATACCAACATAAACTGCTACTCCTTTACCACCTTTAAATTTTAACCAGACAGGAAAAATATGACCAATGAAACAAATTAGTCCCATTAAATATATTAAGTCAGGAAAATAAAAAAAATAAACTTTAACTACTAAATATCCTTTACCAATATCAAAAAATAAGGTTAATAAAGCTAAAATTTTGTTGCCAGTTCGAAGCACATTAGTTGCACCTATGTTTCCGGATCCAATTTTTCTTACATCTTTTTTTAAAAAAAATTTAGTAAATATTAAACCAAAAGGTATTGACCCTATAAGGTATGAACACAAAGATAAAATTATAATTTCCATTTTCAAATTTTAAATACAGGTTCACCTTTCAAAAAGGTCATCAAAACTTTACCCTGTAATCTTTTGTCTTCAATAGCAGTATTTTTAGATTTGGATTTTAAATTCCCTGCTTTGACCACCCATGGTTTATTTAAATCAATCACACAAATATCTGCATCGGATCCCTTTTTTAAAGTGCCTTTATTAATTTTAAGAATATTTGATGGATTTATTGTTAGACATTCAACTATCTTATTAAGTGGTAAAGACTCATTATGATACAGTTCTAGAGCTAAAGGTAAAAGAGTTTCCACACCTATTGCGCCAGTGGCTGCTTGAGCAAAAGGAAGTCTTTTACTTTCCTCATCCTCAGGAGTGTGGTCTGAAACAATAACATCAATAAGTCCATTTTTTAGTCCCTCTACTAGTGCTTTTCTATCATCTTCCAATCGAAGGGGAGGAGATAGTTTTAAAAATGTTTTAAAGTCCCCAATATCATTTTCATTAAGGGAAATATTATTTATTGAAACCCCAACACTAAATTTTTTACCGTTTAATTTATTTTTTTTAATAACATCTAAAGAACTCTGAGATGAAATTTGATTTATATGGTACCTACATGGGAATTCACTTAATAAAGAGAGATCTCTTTCTATAATAATTTTTTCAGCAATTGGTGATATTCCACTCAAACCAAGTCTATTAGATACTTCACCTTCATTTATACATCTATTTTTTGATAATTCGTAATCCTCAGCATGTTGCATAATCAAAACACCAATATCGGATGCATAATTCATTATCCTGGCCATAGTCTCTGTATTTTGAACTGTTTTGTTTACATCACTAAATCCAATAATTCCTTTTGCTGACAATAAACCAAATTCTGTCATCAACTTACCCTCCATTTGTTTTGTGAGAGAAGCACACGGAAAGAGATTAATTTTTGATTTATCTCGTCCGCGTCTCATTATAAAATCCACCATGGAGACATTATCTATAATAGGCTTTGTGTTAGGCATCGTAACAATAGAAGTAACACCACCTGCAAGAGCTGCTTGACTTAAAGTTCTAAAATTTTCTTTGTATTCAAATCCTGGTTCACCAACAAATGCCTTCATGTCAACGATACCAGGTATTATTAGATTTTTTTTAACATCAATCACTTCAGCATTTGGACAGTCTTTTTTAGTTACTTTTTTACCAATAGCTTTTACTTTTCCATTTTTATCAATAATTATTGAACCCATTTCATCTAATTTTTGAGATGGGTCAACAATTCTAGCGTTTATTATAATTTTTTCATTCATTTACAATATAATTTTAAACATGCCATTCTAACAGCTACTCCAAGTTCAACCTGTTCTTTTACTAGACTTACATTAATATCATCAGCTAATTTAGTATCTATTTCTACCCCTCTATTCATTGGGCCAGGATGCATGATCAAAGCATTTTTGTTAGCAAACTTTAATTTTTCTGGAGTTAAACCAAAGTACTCATAGTATTCTCTTTTAGAAGGAAGAAATGATCCTTGCATTCTTTCATTTTGCAATCTTAACATCATAACAATGTCACAACCATCTAAACCTTTTTTCATATTAGTAAAAGACTTCACACCCAATCGTTCAATTGATTTTGGCATTAATGTTTTAGGAGCAATTACATTTACTTCAGCTCCAAGCATATTCATTAAATAAATATTTGATCTAGCAACCCTAGAATGGAGTATATCTCCACAAATTGCTATCTTAAGACCTTCAATATTACCTTTACGACTAATTATTGTTAAAGCATCGAGCAATGCTTGAGTAGGGTGTTCTCTCCTACCATCACCTGCGTTAATTACAGCACAATTTACTTTTTGTGAAAGTAAATTTGGTGCTCCCGAGTCCTGGTGTCTTATTACAATTAAATCTGGATGCATAGCATTTAATGTCATAGCTGTATCAATAAGAGTTTCACCTTTTTTTAAAGCAGAGTTACTCATATTCATAGTCATAACATCAGCACCTAATCTTTTGCCAGCCAAGTCAAACGAACTTTGTGTTCTAGTTGAAGGTTCAAAAAATAAATTAATTTGAGTTTTGCCTCTTAATGTGTCCAGTTTTTTAGTATTACTTCTATTTAATTTTATGAAGGTCTTTGCTTCATTAAGAATTTTTTTAGCTTCTAAAATTGATAAGTTTTGAATACCTAATAGATGTTTGGGTGAGTTTTTAATAGCTGAAATCTTTTTTACTACTGCCATTAAAATCAACTCTATAGGCCTTTTGCACTATCTTATCAAGTATTATTTTTATTTAAATAATCCAAAGCACCTTGTAATATGAATTGAGCCGCATTTTCGTCTAATTTTTGGACCTTTTTACTTACATTTATATCTAAATTGCTCGACAAATTGAAAGCCCCTTCACTTGATAATCTCTCATCCCACATTGTGATATTTTGTGTAACATCTTTTGATAAATTTAAAGCTAAGTCTTTAGCTGATTGGGATGAAGAACCAGATGAACCGTCCATATTTATGGGGTTTCCAATCACTATACCTTTAATAGTATTTTCATCGACTATTTTCTTTATTTCAGCCAAAAAACTAGAATAATCTTTTTTAATTATAGTTGTGTATGGAGTAGCAACTTTTTTATTTTCATCTGAAATAGCTATTCCTATACGCTTTTTTCCAGGATCAATGCCTATTAGCCTTGATTTTTTGTCTAGTTTTTTCTTAAATTCCTCAATATCCAACATTTATTTATTATATTTTATGATATTAATTTCCTATATAAATAACTTAAATCACAGATGTCCATAGATAAAGATAAAATTAAACATATTAGTAAGTTAGCTAGAATTTCTATAGATTCAAAAAAATCTGACTCTTTAGCTAAAGATTTAACATCTATATTCAAGTTTATAGAGCAATTAAATGAGTTAAATACTGATAAAGTAGAGCCATTATCCTCAATTTTAAACACACCGCTCAGATCAAGAGAAGACCAAATAAATGATGGAAAAATAAGAGATAAAATTCTTGAAAATTCGCCAAAAAAAAATGAGGAATTTTTTGTTGTTCCAAAGGTAATTGAATAATGTCAGAAATTGTAAAAAAAAACTTATCGGAAATAATAGATTTAATTAAAAAAAAAGAGATTAAATCTGAAGAGCTTGCCAATCTTTACATAGATAAGGTAAATAAAAGCAAAAAACTTAATTCTTATATAACTACTTGTTTTGAACATGCTATCCAAAAATCAAAAGAGTTTGATAAAAAACCAAATTTAAACTCTTTGCTCCCGGGAGTCCCATTAGCTGTAAAAGATCTTTTTTGTACAAATGGATTTAAAACCACCGCTGGTAGTAAAATGCTTGAAAATTTTATACCTCAATATGAGTCCACTGTTACAGAAAATTTATGGAAAGAGGGAGCAATCTTACTCGGTAAATTGAATTGTGACGAATATGCAATGGGATCATCTAATGAAACAAGTTATTTTGGAAATGTTGTAAATCCAATAGCGAAGGACACTGTTCCTGGGGGATCATCTGGTGGCTCTGCATCTGCACTTGCAGCTGATTTAACTCCTGCAACAATAGGTACGGACACAGGTGGATCAATAAGACAGCCTGCTTCCTTTACTGGAACTGTCGGATTAAAACCAACTTATGGATTATGTTCACGTTGGGGAATTGTTGCCTTTGCATCATCACTTGACCAAGCTGGTCCTATGACCAAATCTGTTAAAGATTGTTCGATCATGTTAGAGGCTATGGCTGGCTTTGATAAAAAAGACTCTACGTCTATTGAAAAGAAAAAAGAAAATTATTCAAAAAATTTGAAAACAGATATTAAAGGTCTCAAAATTGGTATACCCAAGGAATATAGAGTTGATAATATGCCAAAAGAAATTGATGAATTGTGGAACAAGGGAAAAAGTATTTTAAAAGATTTAGGTGCCGACATAATTGATATCTCACTCCCTCATACAAAGTATGCATTGCCAACATATTATATAGTTGCACCAGCTGAAGCTTCGTCAAATTTGGCTAGATATGATGGTGTAAAGTATGGTTATAGATCATCAAAAGGAAATGATTTAATTGAAATGTATGAGAATACAAGATCCGAAGGATTTGGAGATGAGGTAAAGAGAAGAATCTTAATTGGTACTTACGTTTTGTCATCAGGATACTATGATGCTTATTATCTTAAAGCTCAAAAAGTTAGACAGCTTATTAAAAAAGATTTTGATGAAAATTTTGGTAAGGTAGATGCTATTTTGACACCTTCAACACCAAGTTCTGCATTTAAAATTGGTGAAAAGACTAATGACCCTATTTCTATGTATCTCAATGATATATTCACTGTACCAGTAAATTTAGCTGGTTTACCTGCAATATCCGTACCCGCAGGCTTAGATAAAAAGGGCTATCCACTAGGATTGCAGTTAATTGGGAAGACTTTAGATGAGCAAAATATATTGAATGTGGCCTATGCTTTTGAAAAAAATTGTAATTTTAAAAACGAAATAAAAAATTGGTGGTTATGAGCAAAGATAAATTTGATTATTTTATAAAAGGGGAGAAAAACAATTATGAGGTAATAATTGGCTTGGAAGTTCATGCTCAAGTATCTTCAAACTCAAAACTTTTCTCTGGTTCTGCAACTAAATTTGGAGCTGAACCTAATAGCCAAGTAAGTCTTATAGACTCTGCTTTTCCTGGCATGCTTCCAGTTATAAATAAAGAGTGCATAAACCAAGCCATTAGGACCGGTTTAGGATTAAATGCTAAAATTAATAATAATTCTGTTTTTGATAGAAAAAATTATTTTTATGCAGACCTTCCTCAAGGCTATCAGATCTCACAGTATAAAAATCCTATAGTTGGCGAAGGAAAAGTTTTATTAGATATGCCATATGGTTCAAAAGAGATTGGCATTGAGAGACTTCATCTAGAACAAGATGCAGGTAAAAGTATTCACGATATGGATCCATCAAGTACTTATGTCGATTTAAATCGTTCAGGAATTGCACTAATGGAAATTGTAAGCAAACCAGATCTTCGATCTCCAGAAGAAGTTAATGCTTATATAAAAAAACTTAGAACTATAATGAGATATCTAGGAACTTGTGACGGTAATATGCAAGAGGGTTCATTAAGGGCTGATGTTAATGTATCGGTAAGACAAGTAGGAGATAAAAATTTTGGAACAAGATGTGAAATAAAAAATGTAAATTCAATAAAATTTATGCAAATGGCAATAGAATACGAGGCCAAAAGGCAGGTTGAATTATTAGATGAAGGGAAAAAGATTGAGCAGGAAACAAGACTTTTTGATACAAAAAAAAATGAGACAAGATCCATGAGATCAAAAGAGGATGCTCATGATTACAGATATTTTCCAGATCCGGATCTTTTGCCTCTTAAAATTGAACAAAAATTAATAGATGATTTAAAAAAAACTTTACCGGAATTACCTGATAATAAAAAAGAAAGATTCATGAGCGATTACGGACTTAATTCTTATGAAGCTAATGTGCTAGTTTCTGAAAAAGAAATTTCAAATTATTATGAAGAGGTTGCAAAATTATCTGATAAAAAACTTGCCGCAACATGGATGATGGGAGATTTATTTGCAATGTTAAATGACAAAGGGCTCAATATATCTAAGTCACCTATCTCTGCTAAAAATTTTGCTGAATTGATTCAATCAATAAAGTCAGGGGAAATTTCTGGCAGAATAGCAAAAGAAGTTTTTGAATTAATGGTAGAGAGCGGTGATAATCCAAAAAAAATTATCGAGTCAAAAGGCATGAAACAGCAAAGTGATCCAAAAGAATTAGAAAAAATTATCAATGAAATATTAACTAAGAACAAAGATAAAGTTGACCAGTATAAGTCTGGTAAAGAAAAATTATTTGGCTTTTTTGTTGGTCAAGTTATGAAACAATCAGGTGGTAAAGCTAATCCACAGTTAACAAACGATATCTTAAAAAAACTTTTAAAAGGCTAATTATGCCTAAAAAATTAGATTTAACTGATAATCTTGAAAAATATATTATTGATCATTCAGAAACTTTGTCTGATGTTCAGAATGAAATAATTCAGCACAACAAAAGTCGAGGAGATCAGCAAAGATTACAAATATCTATATCACAAGCTCAATTTCTACAAACATTAATAAAAGTTTCAAATGTAAAAAAAATTTTAGAGATTGGTAGTTTTACTGGATTTAGTGCTTTATCTATGGCTATGGCACTTCCTGCGGATGGAATTTTAATTAGCTTAGACAAAAATCCCGAATTTAGCAATAAGGCTAAATACTTTTATGACAAAGCCAAAGAAAACAGGATTAAACAAATTATCAAACCAGCTATAGAGAGTTTGAAAGAATTAAAAGATACAAAAAAGTTATTTGATTTAATTTTTATTGACGCTGATAAAGAAAATTACTTAAATTATTATGAATCTTGTATGAATTTGATAGATAAAAAGGGTCTTATAATTATTGATAATGTATTATGGCACGGTGAAGTTGCCGACAATGCAAATAACGATAAATTTACAAATATTATAAGGGATTTTAATATTCATGTTAAACAAGATAAAAGGATTACAAAGAATATAGTTCCTATTGGAGATGGGTTAACTATTTGTATTAAAAAATAATGTTCACTATTTCTGGATTTTACAAGTTTAAAAGGATTAATTTCTTAAAAAAACACAAAACTTATCTTGAAAACGAAATATCAAATACCAGTATTAGAGGATCAATTATAATCTCTTCAGAAGGTATTAATGGATCTCTTGCAGGCAATAGCAAAGATATTTTTAAAATTTTAAAATTACTAAAAAAAAAATTTAAATTCACAGAATTTGATAGTAGCAATATTTCTACTAGTCGTTTTCAACCATTTCACAAAGCAAAAGTGAAAGTAAAAAAAGAAGTTGT
Source organism: uncultured Pelagibacteraceae bacterium (assembly GCA_902596745.1). GTDB lineage: Bacteria > Pseudomonadota > Alphaproteobacteria > Pelagibacterales > Pelagibacteraceae > Pelagilacustribacter. The sequence goes on from CACJUZ010000001.1 coordinate 175,868, forward strand.
ACCACTTGGCTTTAAAATTAAGGGTGAAAGCAAAAGACGTAATAGGTATTTGTCTGGAAATTCTTGGAACAAGTTAATTATAAAAAAAGAAACTCTTTTGATTGACGTAAGAAAACCCTTTGAATATAACGTTGGCACTTTTAAGAATGCAATGAATCCAAATATACAAAATTTTCGAGATTTTCCTAAATTTTTAAATAAAATCGAAAAGACCAAACCTGTTGCGATGTTCTGCACCGGAGGTATTAGATGTGAAAAGGCATCAATTTTTTTGAAACAAAAGGGTTTCAAAAACGTTTTTCAGTTAAAAGGTGGAATAATTAATTATCTCAACAAAACTAAAAAAAAAGATAGTTTATGGAAAGGCGAATGTTTTGTTTTTGATAATAGAGTTTCTTTAAAACATAAATTAAAACAAGGAACTTTTTCAATTTGTGGAGGTTGTCGAAAACCTATATCAACAAAAGATAAGAAATCAAAAAAATATGAAGAGGGCGTTTCTTGTGAAAGATGTTATGACACACTATCAAGTTTGCAAAAGTCAAGATTTCGAATGAGGCAAAATCAAATTAATCTTGCCAAAAAAGCGGGAAAGAAGCATAAGTTTCAAAAGGAATATTAAATATGGATTTAACAAAAGGTTCAATTTGGCAACTTTTAAGAAAAGTAACTATACCCGCTAGCACTGGATCTCTTTTTCAAACTTTTTATAATCTTGTTGATACTTATTTTGCAGGAAGAATTTCTCCAGAAGCACTAGCAGCAATAGCAAAATCTTGGCCAATTTATTTTATAGCAATAGCTGTAGCTGTTGGTATTGGAGCTGGTACAACAGCTTTAATAAGTAACTCTATTGGGGCTAAAGAGGATAGAAAAGCTTCTATGTATGTTGCTCAGTCTATAGTACTAGCGATTGTTATCTCGATTTTTGTAACTTTGTTTGGTTTAAATTTTTCCGATGAACTTTTAAGAATTATGGGTTCTACTGAAGAAAGTATAATTTTAACGCGTGAATACTTAGATATAATATTTTTTGGTGCAATAATTGTATTAGCTCAGTTATCTTTAAATGGAACTCTGAATGCGCAAGGTGATACGAAAAGTTATAGAAACGTTCTAATATTCACTTTCTTCTTGAATATATTTCTTAATCCTTTATTTATTTTTGGTTATGGGTTTATACCAGCATTCGGAATTGCTGGTTTAGCAATAGCTACATTAGTTTCCCAGTGTGTAGGCTTAATATATCTAGCCAACAAAGTTTACTGCTGTAAATTAAAAAAATACTTGTATCTAGAATGCTTTAAACCAAAGTTTGATTATATCAGTACACTTTTTAAACAATCAGTTCCAATAATGTTTACCATGTTAATGATAATGTTTGGAGTATTTAATATTTTCTATTTTGTTGGTCAATTTGGTGAGCTAGCAACAGCAGGTTATGGTACAGCAGTTAGAATAGAACAAGTTTTATTACTACCTGTTATAGGTTTAAACACTGCCGTTTTATCAATTGCCGGTCAAAATTACGGAGCAAAAATGCATTTCAGAGTAAAAGAAGTTTATGGAAAAGCATTAATGTTTGGTTCCGGGTTTATGGTGTTAGCTGGTATTTTTGTTTATTTAACATCTGAAATTATAATTTCTTTTTTTACAAATGACCTTGAGGTCATTCAAAGAGGGGCGCTTTACTTACAAGTCGCTGCTCTTATCGGGCCCGTTTATCCTGTATTTTTTATTACTTCTGCTTTATTCCAAGCGCTTAAAAGACCAATTTATAGTTTATATATGACGATACTTAGACTTACGTTAATACCATTTATGTCTCTCTGGTATGTAATTAATATAAGAAATGGTGAATACCAAGATATTTTCTACACAATCTTGGTAACAAATTGGATGATGGGTTTAGTCGTTTTAACTTTTGTTCCATTTTTTTTGAAGAGAGTATTTAGAGTTTCTTTTAAAAAGTTATTTGTATTTTAGTCTATTCTCTAATTTTCTCACAAAGTAGGAGACTACTAATATTAATACTAAGTATTCTAGGATTAAAAAAGTATATATTTCTAATGGTCTGTAGGTAGTTGTCACAAGTTCATTTGCCTTTCTTGTTAAATCTCCTATTCCTATAATCGATACTAGAGAGGACATTTTTAAAACATACACAAATTGATTTCCCATCGCAGGCAGCACAACTTTAATTGCTTGCGGCAGAATTACTAATCTCATTTTTTTCCAGAAATTCATTCCAAGTGACTCAGATACTTCATGTTGTCCTTTTGAAATAGAATTTATACCAGCCCTAAAAATTTCTGCTTGAAATGCACTTTCGCTAATAGTTAATGCTATTATGCCTGATACAAATGGTGAGAAACTTACTCCTATCATAATTGGAAGACCGTAATATATCCAAAGAATTAAAACTAATAAGGGAATTGCTCTTACGATTTCAACATAAGTTATATTGAAATAACTTAAAAATTTATTATTAGATAAAGATGGGAGGGCAACTATCAAACCTATAATCATAGCCAGAACTATAGATACTACTGAAATATAAATAGTTGTTGTAATACCGCTAATTAAAAATTTTAGATTGGTTAGACCTTCTATATTATCAGGGCTTAATATATACCAACCCCATTCATAGTTAGAACTACATCCCTGAAGCAAAAATAGAATAGAGATAAATTTTAAAAATTTCACTATTTAACTATATTTGTTAATGGAGGGTATTGAAACTTAAATTATAAGCTTTTTAAATTGTACTTAGAGAGTAATTTCTTAAAATAACCTGAAGCTTGCTTCTTTTTAATCCAATTACTTACATAATCATTCCAAACTTTATCTCCTTTTGGAACCATCATCGCTAAAAATGCTGGATTTTTTCCACCATCAGGAACTATGGCTAATTGAGGATATTTAATAACTAATTTATTCGCTTCAGTTGAACTTGTAATATTTCCATCAGCTCTACCCGCAAGAACCTCTTGAAAATCTCTTGCTGGGGCTTCAACAGATTGTAGTTTTGATTTCGGAAAAAATTCCTTTGCTTTTTCTTCTTGTGAAGTACCCAATGTTGTTGCAATTTTCACATTACTATTATTTAGCGACTCCCAAGTAGGAAATTTTTTTAAATTCTTTTTTAAAACAAGCGGTACAGTTGCGTACTTATAATACGTAGTAGTAAAACCAGCTACCTCAGCTCTTTTTGGAGTTTTAGTTACGCTTGTTGAAATATCGTATCGATCAGCTGTAATCCCAGCCACTATTGTTTTCCACTCTGCAGGCACAAATTTAACTTTTACACCCATATCTTTTGCGAGCTCCCTCATAACATCTATGTCGAAACCTTTATACTTATTAGTAGCTGGATCTTTCATAGACATTGGATCCCAATCTCCAGTCGTTCCAACTCTCAACTCTCCATTTTTTTTAATTGTTTGAAGTTTAGACTCCGCATTTGCTGATACGGTAATTAATAGCAAAGTAAAAAACACTATAATTTTTTTCATACTCCCTTTTAACTTTTCAATCGTTTATTTTCCAAATGCATATTGCCCCACATAATGGTTGACTAAAGTAAAATTTTTTTCTATAAAAGAACAAAATAAGAACATTTATGGAGCTGAAAATACCTTATTACATACACAAAGTAGGAGCGGGTTTTCCCTCTCCCGCAACAGACTACATAGAGGATGATGTAGATTTAAATCATCATCTTATAAAAAATTCACCAGCAACATTCATAATTAGAGTTCAAGGTAAGTCTATGAATAGCGTAGGAATCTACGATGGTGATTTATTAATAGTAGATCGAAGTATTAACCCAAAAAACCTTTCAACAGTTATAGCCAATGTTAACGATGAATTAGTGGTGAAAACAATCCTGAAAGAAAAAGGGGAAACATTTTTAACATCTGGATCTAAAAAAAAATCAGAAAGAATTCATTTAGCAAAAGATCAAGAAGTAATTATTTGGGGAGTGGTAACTTATGTCATCCATCAAGTACACAACTAAGAAAAATAGAATAGCCTTAGTAGATTGTAATTCATTTTACGTATCCTGTGAGAGACTTTTTAATCCTAAGATACAAAAAAAAGCTGTAGTAGTTTTATCAAATAATGATGGATGTGTAATATCTAGATCAAGAGAAGCAAAAGATTTAGGTATTAAAATGGGAGAGCCCTACTTCAAAGTAAAAGAACTAGTAAAAAAAAATAAAGTTGAAGTGTATTCATCAAACTATGCATTGTATGGAGATATATCGAGAAGAGTTATGAAAGTATTAAAAACTTTTTCACCAAAAGTAGAAATTTATTCAATCGATGAAGCTTTTATTGATTTATCTTTTATAGATGAAAAAGGAGTTGAAGATTATGGAAGAGAGATAAGATCAAGAGTTCTTAAGTGGACGGGTATACCAACAAGCGTAGGTATAGCCAGTACAAAAACATTAAGTAAAGTAGCCAATCATATAGCAAAAAAAGAAAAAGCAGGTGTAATTTATTTAAATACAAATATTGATGAAAGGTTAAAAAAATTTCCAATTGAAGATGTTTGGGGGGTAGGTAAACAGCTATCTAAGTTTTACCATAAGAACAATATAAGCAACGCTTATGATTTAAAAAATGTTTCAAACACGTGGGTAAAAAAAGGAACAAATGTTTTAGGTGCAAAAACAGCGATGGAACTAAGAGGAATACCTTGTATTGACTTACAAATAGATCAAGAGAAAAGGAAGAATTGTTGTGTCTCAAGATCATTTGGTAGAAAAGTAAAAGATTTAAATGAATTAGAGGAATCAGTTATTACACATTGCTTGAATGCAGCAGAAAAAATTAGAGCTGATGATCAAATAGCAAAAACAATAACAGTATTTATCAGAACAAGTCCATTTGATAAAAATAGAAGATACTACTCTAATTCAAAAACAATAGATTTAGCAATCCCTACTAGTAATAGCATAGAATTAATAAAAAATGCTGTTAAAGCACTAACCGATATATACAAATACGGTTATGCTTATCAAAAAGCTGGAATAATCTTATCAGGATTGAAAGATGCAAATCAAAATGATCAGAATCTTTTAACTCCACTTCTTGAAAACAAATCTAAGAAATTAATGAAAGCTATAGATTATACTAATACAAAATACGGACGATATGCGATCAGTATAGCTCAAGCAGGACTAAGCAAAGGTTGGAAAATGAGAAGAGAACATTCATCTAAAATAGATACTGCTTCATTTGACTCTTTGCCTAAAATAGTAGTATAAAAAAATACGGGGTGTCAGAAAGACTGAGATTATACCCGACGAACCTGACCGGTAATTCAGTAAGGGAGCTATGGATAAAATACTTTTATCGCAACAAACAACAATAGCTATCACAATATTAATTGGCCTGTTCTTTATATGGCTGGGTTACTTAAATAATAAAAAAATATTTAATAATAAAAATTATATTGTTGGTGATAGGGATGAAAATACATTTTCATTAACTTCGAGCCTAACAGCATCAGCACTGGGAGCTTGGATTTTATTTGGCCCTCCTTCTGCAGCAACTTGGGGAGGGATAGGTGCCGTAATCGGTTATGCATTAGGTACGGCCGCGCCAATGTTATTTCTTTACAATTTCGGCCCTAAAATCCGAAAAGAATTTCCAAACGGTTTAACACTAACTGAATTTATACAAAAAAGATTTGGTCAAACTATATTAAAATTAAGTTTATTCTTAATACTATTTTATTTGATAATTTTTTTAATTGCTGAGGTGACGGCTATAGCATTTTTATTAAATTATATTTCAAAAATTCCATTATGGGTTACCGCAGGTTTAACTTTAATCATTTGTTTACTTTATATATTAAGAGGGGGTTTTAAACTTTCAATTATTACTGACAAATATCAGTTTATTTTTATAATGTGCATTATTTTATTTTCATTAATTTTAGTTTTAAGCAACTTAAATCTAACTAGCTATGAAATAATAAAAATAAATTCGCCACAATTAATTAGCAAAGATTATTTACCCAACTACACAGCTGGTTTAACTTTTTTCATAGCGGTGGCTTGTACCAATTTATTTCATCAAGGAAATTGGCAAAGAGTTTTTTCAGCAAAAAATAATTCAATTTTAAAAAAAAGTTTAATTAATTCATCTATTATAATTTTTATAATAGTTTTTTGGATGGGATATTCAGGTTTAATATCTTTTTCATTTAATTCAAAAGTTAATCCAGATCTTGCTTTCTTTAACTTAATTCTGGATGAAAAAAAATCTCTTATAGTTGTGTCAGTATTAATTTTAGCATTATCATTAACATTAAGTACCATTGACACATTAATAAATGCTATTTCAAGTTTGCTAATCGTGAATGGCAGTCAAATAAATAAAATGGTTAAAGGAAAAAAAATTAAAGAAAAAACAAATTTTATTATTTTATTTATATGTTCTTTAGTTTTTATTTTTGCATCAAGAGGATATAGCATATTATACTTATTTTTACTGGCTGATCTTCTTTGCTGTGCTGCTGTTGTTACAATTTTTTATGGTTTTTTTAACAAAAATATTAATCCTAAACTTGCAGCTTATTCAATAATTCTTGGTTTAATTTTTGGTCTGTTGTTTTTTCCAAGTCAAAATTTTGAGACAAGTATTTTAGTAGGAAATTTGATATCTATTGATAATTTTTCAATTTTTATTAGAACAAATCTACTTTTTATATCTTTTCTTATATCTTTATTTACTCCTCTTATAATAATTTTATTTCACTCTTTACGCAATTCGTTAAGGTAAATTATTACTGCTATCCATATAAATAAAAAACTTATTAATTTTTCTATTTCAAGTGGTTGACCAAGGTAAAATATACTTAAAAAAAATTGAGCTGTTGGTGTCAAAAAAAATATCATGCTCGCAGGTCCTATTCCTATTAATTCAAATCCTTTTATGTACATAAAGAGAGGAACGAGTGTCATAAATCCTGCAAAAAACAAATAAAAAGATAATGTAGGATTATCAAATCCAAAGACATTTGTATTATTGAAAACAAGAGAGCTGAATAAAATTAATGCTATTGGGGATATCAACAAAGTTTCAAAAAATAATCCTATATCTGAAGAAATATTTATTTTTTTTCTTATTAAAGTATAAAAACTAAATGTGATTGCGACTGATAAACCAATCCATGGAATATTCTTAAATTCAATTAGTAAATAAATTATAGATAAAAAAACAAGAAATATAGCGATTGATTTATTTCTATTAATTTTTTCTTTTAAAAATATCTTTCCCAAAAAAACACTTAATATAGGAAAAATATAATATCCAAGCGATGCATCTAGCATATTGTTTACTGAGATAGAATAAAGCCATGTAAACCAATTAATAGAAACTAAAACTCCAGTAAGAAATAATAAACCTAAGGTATTTAGAGATTTAGATACTTTTTTAAATTCCGACCACTTTCCAAAATAAAAGGTTGTAAATACTAAAAGCACTGTTGTCCAAATAGTACGATGTATTGTCAATTCAACAGGCGACGCAAAAGACACAAATTTGAAATAAATTACACCAATGATACCCCACCAAAGAGAAGCGCCTACAGTAAATAAAGATCCTTCAAATAATTTTTTTTTCATTTCACCATTTTTTTGATTGATTTATATGGTAATAATTTAATAATTAGTACTAAATAACACTGGAAATACGGAAGAGTGGGTGAGCGGTTGAAACCAGTTGGTTGCTAACTAACCGTACGAGTAACATCGTACCGAGAGTTCGAATCTCTCCTCTTCCGCCAGTTATTTAAAAAATTCCTCAATTTTAACTGGTTCCTTACTAATCATGTATTTATATACATTAACGTTTTCCAGAACTCTCTGAACATAATTCCTAGTTTCTTTAAACCTTATTAATTCAATCCAGTCTATATAACTTAATTGATTTTTAGTTGGATCACCATTAACTCTTCTCCAAGTTTTTACTCTATTAGGACCCGCGTTATAGGCTGCTATTGCGAATGGATAAACTCCATTATAATCTGTTAATAATCCGTCAAAATAATAAGACCCTAATTTTATATTATAAATAGGATCATCTGTTAAACCACTAATGCTATAAGGCAGCTTTGCTTGCTTTGCTACAATCTTTGCGGTGTATTTCATTAACTGCATCATGCCTCTAGCACCAGCGTAACTGTTTGCTTTACTATCAAATTCACTTTCTTGTCTTATAATAGCGTGTATCATTTCACTCGGGGGCATAGGTTTGTTATTAATTTCTCTTGGCGTTGAAATAATCGGATAATTATATTTTAAATAAAATCTTTTTTCATAGGAAGCTTTTTTAGAAATTTGAATAGCAAAATCATATCTCTCTATCTCTGTAGATAACTTTGCCGCTAATACTTCGCTACCTTGCTCAATATTTAAATTTGCTAGATGTTTAAGCACATCTTTTGAATATTTTGTGTGATCTAGCTCTTTAAGAATTTTAATAATTCTAACAAGTCTATTTTTTGAGAATTCTTTTTCATAATCTTTGGAATATGAAGCATCTTCTTTTAAAGTAAATTCTCCTCCATAATTAATTTCTTTGAAACTAAGCTGTCCATAATATGTTGTTAAAAATTTTGAGCCAGCTTTAAAATATTCTTCAGCTTTTTTTGTGTTACCGGTTTCTTGATATGACTTTCCTAACCAGTAAGCGCCCCTTGCTACACTAATAGGATAACTTACATTGTCATAAAAATTTAAAAAATGGTTTATAGCATATTCTTGTGATTTAAGGAATGAATGAGCAATCCAACCCGCTAACCACTCAGCTTCTGCAAATTCTGGTCCTGAAGAGAGTGAGTGTTCACTTGCTACTTTATAAGCAGTTTTATACCTTTTTTTATAAATTAAACTTCTAACTATACTTTCTCTTTGTTTCCACCATAGGTCAGCTCTTACTAATTCTTCCTCTGACCTATTTGAATTATCGTAAAGAATTTGAAGAGAAGACTCTAACCTTCCTCTTCTGTTTCTCCATTTTAATCTATCGTATTCAAGTCCAATATCTTTTTTAAATCTATCAGGAACTTTTGCAATAGCATTATCAACTCCGTAAGAGTTACTCATTAATATTTGTCTAGCGTTATATAAGGCTTTAAAATCTGATGGCAAATAGACAAGCATTCTCTTAAGATCCCAATATTTTCTGTTCCAGGCCAAATAATCTGCTCTTTTAATATGATCTTCACTATCCAATATTGATTTAAATTTCTTTCGATAAAATCTTAATTGACTCTTACTTAAATCTGCATTTATCCAACCTTCCTTTACTAATTCTTTAGAATTATTAATATCTTTAAGATCAAAATATGCTTCACCTAATTTTAGTTTTCCTGTACCACTAACAGGCGGAAAATCTTCAAACCATCTAATTATATTTTTAGGAGAGGAATTTTTAAGATAAATCTTTTGTTCAGCTAAATATTGTAATCTTCCTATTCTTGGAAAATCTGAATTATTTCTTATAAAGGTTTCATATGTTGAAAATGTTGCATTGTTTGAACTCTTCATTAAATAAAGCCACTGAACAAATAATTTAAAGTCTTTATCTTTTATTTTTTCAGATGTTTTGTATCCGGTAATCACTTTTCCTGATTTTATTTGACTAAATGCTATTTTTGCCCTTTCAAAATCTTTTTGACTTAAAAACTTTGATTTTTTAACTGAAGCAGTTGTTTTTCTAATTGTTTTTGGCTTTTTTTGAGGTAATACGAAGGCATCGACATTAATTTTTTTTTCAATTTTTTTTACTATTTTTTCTTCTTCCTTTGTTTTTACTTTAACTTTCTCTTTAACCTCCTCCTTTTTTTGAGTAGTTTCAGTTTTAATAATTGGTTTTGATTGTGGTAATAAGCCTTTACTTGATGCTCTAGGCTTTTCAATTTTTTTAAAAACTGAAGGTTTGTCTTTAGGCAATATGAAATTTTCATCAGCTAAACTGATGTGATTTGTATCAATTAAAAGCAATAAAATAGCTAGACTAATTAATCGAATAAGCATAAAAATAGATAATAATTAATCTTATATTGATTTATGTTCAAAGGTTCAATCGTAGCGTTAATAACACCGTTTAAAAATAATAAATTAGACGAGGCCAATTATAGTAAAATATTACACCACCATCTTAAAAATGGCACTAATGGCGTTGTACCGGCTGGTACAACTGGCGAGTCTCCAACTTTATCTCATATTGAACATAAAAAAGTAATTGAGATAGCAATTAAAGAATGTAAGGGTAAAATTCCAATTATAGCTGGTACTGGCTCTAATTCTACTTCAGAAGCAATAGAACTTTCGAAACATGCAGAAAATGCTGGTGCAGACGGTCTACTCATTGTAACGCCATATTATAATAAACCAACTCAGGAAGGATTATACCAACATTATAAATCAATTAATGACAGCGTAGGTATTCCAATCATTATTTATAATATACCTTCTAGATCTGTTATTGATATGACAGTAGATACAATGGCAAGATTATATGAGTTAAAAAATATTAAAGGTGTAAAAGATGCTACAGGTGATTTAAACAGGGTATCTATGCAGCTTAACAAAATGGGAAAAGAGTTTATCCAATTAACCGGAGAGGATGATAATGCACTGGAATTTAATAAAAGGGGAGGCGTTGGTTGTATAAGTGTTACCGCTAACGTTGCAACAAAACTTTGCGCTGATTTTCATAAAGCCTCCTTGTCGAAAGACAATGAAACTGCACAATCGATTAATAATCTTTTGTCTCCATTACATAAAGCACTCTTCATTGAAAGCAATCCTTCACCGGTAAAATACGCTGCATCTCTTTTAAAGCTTTCTCCGGCAGAAGTAAGACTGCCATTAGTACAAGTAACTGAAAAAACAAAAAAAGAAGTAGAAAAAGCGCTTAAATTTGCAAAACTACTCTAATGAAATCAAAAAATGTTTCTCAAAAAATCATTTGCTTAAACCGCAAAGCAAGTTTTAATTATTATTTTAAAGAATTATATGAAGCTGGAATTGTATTAAAAGGTTCCGAAGTAAAATCATTACGAATTGGTAAAGGAAGTATAGCAGACTCTTATGCTGTAGACATAGGGGGTGAAATATTTTTAATTAATTCGCATATTCCTTTGTATAAGCAATCCTCATACAATAATCATGATCCCAAAAGAGAGAGAAAATTACTACTGTCAAAAAAACAAATTAATACTCTAATTGGTAGAATTAATCAGGAAGGAATGACTATTGTACCAACAAAAATGTATTTTTATAAAGGTAAAGCAAAAATACAAGTAGCTGTAGGTAAAGGAAAAAAATTATACGATAAAAGATTAGTTAAGAAAAAAAGAGATTGGCAGAGAGAAAAAGCAAAAATATTTAGTAGAAAAAACAAATGATTTATTTAAATATAGGATCAAATCTTCCGTTAGAGGAGGGAGGTAGAGAAGAAAACATATTAAAGGCAATATCCTGCTTAAGAAAATTAAATTTAGATTTGATAGAAATTTCAAGTTTTTATCAAACACCATCATATCCAAATAATTCAGATCCAAAATTTATAAATTTATGCATCAAATTAAAGAGTAACCTCAATTCAAGCGAACTTCTCAACGAAATAAAAAAAATTGAAAAAAAACTTGGAAGAACACGGATTAAAAAGAATGAGCCTAGAACATGCGATATAGATATAATTGATTTTAACGGTGAAATTATTAAAAATGACGAATTAGAAACACCACACCCTAGGCTACATTTAAGAAATTTTGTAATTTACCCATTAAAAGAGATTGAACCTAATTGGTATCATCCGATATTTAATAAAAATATAGATAGTTTTTTTCAAGAATTAGATAAAAATTCCCATAATGAGATTACAAGATTAGGCAAAAGTGATATATTGAACTAATGATTAATAACAATGAATTGATAAATGAAATAAAGTCTTATAACAAATTTCTTAATCATGATTCATTAAACAAGGCATTTAAATTCGCAATAGATGCTCACAAAAATCAAAAAAGAGACGAGGGTGTTCCGTACATTATTCATCCAGTAGCCGTAGCAAAAATTTTAACAGATTTAAAACTTGATAGCGCTACTATTACGACTGGATTATTACATGACACAATTGAAGACACAAAGGTAACTTATGAAACAGTTAAAAAAGAATTCGGTGAAGAAGTTGCAAATTTAGTAGATGGAGTTACTAAAATTTCCGCCTTAGAGGACAAAGCTTCTAGCGAGTCAAAAGCAGAAAATTTTAGAAAATTAATTCTAGCTACTTCTAAAGATATTCGTGTTTTACTTGTAAAATTAGCTGACAGATTACACAATATGAGAACAATCAAATTTGTTAAAGGCAAAGAAAAAATGGTACGAAAAGCAAAAGAGACAATGGAAATTTACGCACCTTTAGCAGATAGGATGGGAATGAATAGGATAAGGGATGAGTTAGAAGATTTGTCATTTGAAATTTTAAATAAAGAAGCAAGAGATTTAATACAAGAAAGACTAAAATTTATTAAAAATAACAGAGATGATAATTTTAAAATTATTTCAGTAGAATTAATAAATCTCCTTAAAGATAATGGAGTTACCGCTAGAATAGCGGGAAGAGAAAAAACTCCTTTTTCAATATGGCGTAAAATGCAAAACAAAAAAATATCTTTGGAACAATTGACTGATATTGTAGGATTCAGAATTTTACTAAATTCAGTTGAAGATTGTTACAAAACACTTGGTATATTACATTCTAAATATTCTGCAATTCCAGGAAAATTTAAAGACTATATTTCAACACCCAAAATAAATAAGTACAAATCAATACATACAGCTTTGATAGGTCCATACAAGCAAAGAATTGAAATACAGATAAGGACTCATGACATGCATGAATTTGCTGAAAGAGGTATCGCATCTCACTGGAAGTACAAATCTTCAGAAAAATTTTCCGAACTTTCCTGGAAAGAGTATGATTGGCTAAGAGATTTAGTTGAAATTATTGAAACAGGTAATAGTCCAGAACATTATTATGAATTTACAAAATTACAAATGTTTCAAGATAATGTTTTTTGTTTTACACCAAAAGGAGCTGTAATTAAATTACCTAAAAATGGAACTCCAATAGATTTTGCTTATGCGGTTCACACTAAAGTTGGTGATACAGCTATAGGATGTGAAATAAATGGTAAAGAAATGCCAGTTCAAACTATCCTCAAAAATGGAGACATGGTTAAAATTCTTACATCTTCGAGTGTTTCTCCATCTTTACATTGGTTGTCATCATCAAAGACTGGAAAAGCACGTGCTTCAATAAGAAGATATTGGCAAGGTAGAAGCAGTAAAAAACAAGTTGAAGAAAAAGTTTACAATTCATCTTTAATAATTGATTTGCCTCATAATCCTGGTGTTTTAGGTGAAATTAGTACATTAATTGGCCTTAATAAAAGTAATATTGTGAACATTGAACTTCTAAAAAGAAAAGAGGATTATTTACAATTTTCTTTCGATATTCAGATTAAAGATTTGAAAAATTTTACAAACTTGATAAGTCAAATTAAGCAAAAAGATTATAAATTTAAAATAGTTAGACATAAAAATAAAAAAAATGCTTTCTTACAAAGAATCTTTAAAAATTTTAAAAGAAGCTAATGCCCTTATAGAGGGACATTTTATATTATCTTCAGGATTACACAGTCCACAATACGTTCAATGCGCTCAATTAATGAGCAAACCTGAGAAAGCAAAAAAACTTTGCGAGTCTCTATCAAAAAAAATTAATAATGAATTTAAAGAGTTTGATATTATTTTATCACCCGCCATGGGTGGCATAGTGATTGGTTATGAAATTGGGAGATTATTAAATAAAGAAACTATTTTTTCTGAGAGAGTAAATGGAGTATTTAAACTTAGACGAGACTTTTCGATAAAAAGAGATCAAAAAGTACTTATTGTGGAAGATGTTATCACAACAGGAAAATCAAGTTTAGAATGTTCAAAATTAGTGTTGGATAACAAAGCAAATGTTGTTGGATACGCTTGTTTAATTGATCGGTCAAAAGGAAAATCATTACTAAAAGAAAAAATTGTTTCACAAGTTGAAATAGACATTCCTACATACACTAAGAATAATTTACCAAACAACTTATCAGCTCTTAAAGCAGTAAAACCTGGAAGCAGGAATATTTAATGAGTAAAATCAGACTTGGAGTAAATATTGATCATGTTGCTACAGTTAGAAATGCAAGAGGTGAGTTATATCCAAGTCCTTTAAGAGCAGCTTTGTTAGCACAAAAAAGTGGTGCAGAATCTATAACAATACATTTAAGGGAAGACAGACGTCACATTAGAGAATTTGATCTAAAAGAAATTAAATCAAAACTAAAAATTCCACTTAACTTAGAAATTGCTGCTACTCAAGAAATGCTTAATATAGCCTTAAAAAGCAAACCAGATTTTATATGTATTGTTCCAGAAAAAAGACAAGAACTTACTACTGAAGGTGGTTTAAATTTGAAACACAGAAGAACATTTTTGATTAATTTAATAAAAAAACTTAAGAAAAATAAATTCAGAGTTAGTTTATTTATTGAACCTAGTATCAAAGATATTAAAGACTCACAAAAATTAAATGCTGATTGCGTAGAAATACACACTGGAAGACTTTGTAATCTTATTAATGAAAATAAAAACTTTAATAAGGAACTTCAAAAAATAAAAAAAGCAACTATTTTAGGAAATAAATTAGGTTTGGAAGTGCATGCCGGACACGGACTTACATACAAATCTGCCAAGATATTAAGAAGAGTTTCAGGAATAAAAGAATTCAATATAGGACATTTTCTAATCGGAGAGTCAATTTTTGTTGGTTTAGCCAAAACGATAAAAAATTTTAGAAGGATTTTACGTTAATGAAGTTATTTGGTGTGGGAACTGATATTATACAAGTAAATAGATTAAAAAAATCTCTTAAAAATAAATTATTTTTATCAAGAATATTTAGTGAGGAGGAAATTACTCGGTGTAAAAAGACTAAAAAAAACTTAAATTGTTTTGCAAAAAGATTTGCTGCAAAAGAAGCATTCTCTAAAGCATTAGGTACAGGAATATCTAATGGAATTAATTTTAACGAAATAATAGTTTTAAATGAAAAATCTGGTAAACCATACATAAAATTAAGCGATAAAACAAAAAAAGTTGTTGAGAAGAAACTTAAAAAGAAAAATTATAAAGTCTCTTTATCAATCGCTGATGAAAAAGATTATGCTGTTGCATTTGTTACAATTTCGATATGAAAAATAAGGTTAAGAATATTATAATAGATAATATCAAAACTCTCATTTATGCAATGATTATTGCTGTTCTTTTGAGATCTTTATTATATCAACCTTTTTATATCCCTTCGTCTTCAATGGAACCAACTCTTTTAGTAGGTGATAGACTATTTGTTTCAAAATTTGCTTATGGTTACAGCAAACATTCATTTCCATTTAGCCCACCAATTTACAATAAAAGAGTATTTTTTAATGAACCTCAAAGGGGAGACCTAGTTGTCTTTAAGACACCTTCCGATAATAGAACTGATTATATAAAAAGATTAATCGGTATACCTGGCGATACTCTTCAATTTAAAAATGGAGATATTTTTTTAAATAAAAAAAAAATTAAGAGAAAAGAAATTAATGAAAAAGTAAATATTAGATGTGGTAAAATTAACTTACCTGTGAAACTTTACGAGGAAACATTACCAAATGGAGTAAAATATAAAGCTGTTTATAACAGTAATGGTACGCTTCAGAATACAGACGAGTATGTTGTACCAGAAAATTATTATTTTTTACTAGGGGATAATAGAGATTGTTCAAAAGATAGTAGATTTTTGTCTGAAGTTGGTTATGTAAATAAATTAAATCTAGTTGGAAAAGCACAATTAGTTTTTTTTTCTAACGATACTTTTCAAAGTAGTATTTTAAAATTTTGGAACTGGAAAGACTCATTAAGAATTAAAAGAACGTTTAAAAAATTATGATCAATACATTTAAAGAGTTAGAAGAAATAATAAAATACAAATTTAATTCAAGAGAAATATTAAAACAAAGTTTAACTCATAAAAGTTTTGATGAGGTCTTAAATAATGAAAAACTTGAATTTTTAGGAGATAGGGTATTAGGATTAATAATATCAAAAAATTTATTAAAAAAATATCCAAATGAAAAAGAGGGTATAATAGATAAAAAATATGCCAACTTGGTAAATAAAAAAATATGCGCTGAGATAGCAAAAAAAATTGATTTAAAAAGATTTATGTATTTAGGCTCTAGTTATAAAAAAAAGGACCAAAAATATGAAAAAATATCTGGAGATTGTCTTGAAGCTTTAATTGGAGCTATTTTTATTGACGGATCTTTAAAAAATGCTGAAAAATTTATTTTAAATCATTGGGAGTCATCTTTAAAGCAGTCAGACTTTACATTTATTGACTCAAAAACAAAACTACAAGAATATAGTCTTAAAAAGTATAAAAAACTTCCTACTTATACTTTATTAAAAACCTCAGGACCCCATCATAAACCAATCTTTAAAGTTACTGTAAAAACACCTAACTCTAAAAAAGTAACCGCAACAGGATTGTCTAAAAAAGAAGCCCAACAAAATGCTGCAAAAAAACTAATTGAAGATTTAGAATTATGAATTGGGAAGATGAGGGGTACTTATTAAGTAAAAAAAAGTTTAGAGAAAATGCTGTTATAATAAGTGTGTTTACTCAAACTTATGGAAAAATAACAGGTATTATTTATGGCGGCACTTCCAGAAAAATTAAGAATTATTTACAAATTGGAAATAAAATATTTGTAATACATAACTCTAAAAACCGTAATAAACTAGGTTACTTAAAAACAGAGATAATAGAAGCAATAAGTCCTCGATATTTTAATGATAAAAAAAGATCCTATGTCCTTTTATCAATAACTGATTTATTGAATTCTCTCTTACCTGATGAAGAGTCATATAAAAATATATATTCATCTTTAAATAATTTAATTAACAATTTAGATGAGCATATGTGGCCATTTTTATATTCTTTCTGGGAGGTTAATCTTATAAAAGAATTAGGTTTTGGATTTAAAACAGAAAAAACAAATTCAACTAAAGAGATATTGTCTATCAATATTGATAATGTTTTATACAAGATTCCAAAATTTATAATAAATGAAGAAATGCCTGAAAATTACTCTAAAGAAATAATAATTCACGCTTTATCTTTTACAAGAAATTTAATGTTAAACAAATTCTATCTACCAAATAATTTATATTTACCGAGATCTAGAGTAGTTTTTGAAAATTGTTTTTCTTAAATTGATTTAATTCTTTTTGCAATATCTAAAGCAAAGTAGGTAACAATCGCGTTAGAACCAGCTCTTTTTAAACAAATTAAACTTTCATATATTGAGTCTTTATTTAAGTTTTTATTTTTGATTGCGTTGATAATCATGGAGTACTCTCCTGAAACTTGGTAAGAAAAAACAGGTACTTTAAAATTTTGCTTAATAAGGCTTATAATGTCTAGATATGGCATACCAGGCTTAACCATTACAAAATCAGCTCCCTCTTTGATATCCAAACCGACTTCTCTAATCGCTTCGTTATAATTTCTTATATCCATCTGATACGTTTTTTTATCTCCTTTTAGTTTTTTTTTAGAGCCCACAGCATCTCTAAATGGACCATAAAAACTTGAAGCATACTTCACAGCATAAGATAGTATTTTAGTATCAACAAACTTATTTTTTTCTAAATATTTTCTAATTGATCCAATTCTACCATCCATCATATCAGACGGTGCAATAACATCTGATCCCATAGAAGCTTGTAATAAAGCTTGATTATTTAATACATCAAGAGTCTTATCGTTGTCGATTTTACCATTAATAAGAATTCCATCATGCCCATGAGATGTATAAGGATCTAAAGCGACATCAGTCATTACTCCAAATTTTTTATATTTTTTTTTTATTAATCTTAAACTCCTGCAAACTAAATTATTTTCATTTAAAGCCTCAAGTCCATTGTTATTTTTCTTTTTTTCAGGAGTGTAAGGAAATATAGCAATCATTGGAATTTTAAACCTTTCTGCTTGATCCAATATTTTAGATATTCTATCCAATGAATATCTTTTTACACCCGGCATACTTTTAATTTCTTCTATCTTATTATATCCATCTCTTATAAATATCGGTAAAATCAAATCATTAGCTGAAAGGTTACTTTCCGATATAAGTCTTCTTACCCAATCAGAGTTGCGAACTCTTCTCAATCTTGTTGATGGAAATTTGCCTAAAATCTTCATTTTTTAAATTAAAGTATTATTATTTATGCGACAAATATATTATTATACCTTATAAGCAAAGTAATTTATTAAATATTTATGTCTAACACAGCTACATTTAAAGACTTTTACCAAGTTCCTAATCTTTCTTTTAATATAAATAAGTTAAGAGAAGATCTTAGTAAAATATTAAAAAAATCTAAATATCAAACACTGGGTATTACTAATTTTGCCGCTATTCCAATGAATCAAATTCCAGGCGATGAAAATTCTATACAAGGTCATAATGTAAGAGGAATATATTGGACAAAACCGGACGAGTCAGGAAAAGAAGTAGCGAGAGACAAACCAATTAATGAGTCTAAATATACGGAATTAACAAATGATTTTAAAAATACTTATTTTGAAGAAGTATACAAAATTTTAAGCTCAAAATTTAAACTTGGGAGAGTCAGATTATTGCTTAAGGAACCGAGGTCCACACTTAGCTGGCACAAAGATCCTGAACCAAGATTACATATCCCAATAATAACTAATCCTGGATGTAAAATGGTTATCGAAGATGTTGCAAAGCATATGCCAGCTGATGGTAAAGTTTGGATAACTAATAACACTAGATACCACAATTTTTTTAATGGTGGCGAACAAAATAGAATCCATATCGTTGCCTGTATGTTGGAAAATAGATTCAATTAATTGAAGTCAATATTTAAAAAAATCTGTATTTCCTCTGATCACGCTGGATACGAAGTAAAAGAGTTTATAAAAGAACTTATTATAAAATCAAAGATATCAATAATTGATTTAGGCCCATTTGTAAAAAAATCAGTCGATTATCCAGACTTTGCAAAAAAGGTTTCTTATAGAATATCAAAAAAAAAGAGCGATATTGGTATATTAGTATGCGGCTCTGGGACTGGCATGGCTATTTCTGCTAATAAAACAAGAGGAATAAGGGCAGCAGTAGGATATAATTTAAAATCTACTCAATTGTCTCGTCAACATAATAATGCTAATATATTATGTTTAGGATCTAGATTAACAAAAAAAAAGGATATAAAGAAGATCGTATCAACTTTTTTGAAGACAGAATTTGAAGGCGGAAGACATAACAGAAGGATAAAAAAAATATAAATGTCGATTGTTAGAAAAATAAAAAGTAATCAAAACAATTTTTTTGAAAATGATCTTAAAAATTCAGATAAAGAATTATTTGATTCAATTTCGAAGGAATTTGTTAGACAAAAAAATCATATTGAATTAATTGCCTCGGAGAATATTGTTTCAAGAGCCGTTCTAGAAGCTCAAGGTTCTGTTCTTACAAACAAATATGCTGAGGGTTATTCTGGAAAAAGATACTATGGTGGCTGTGAATTTGTAGATATCTCAGAAAATTTAGCTATTGAAAGAGCAAAAAAACTTTTCAATTGTAACTTCGCAAATGTACAACCTCACTCAGGAGCTCAAGCTAATGGAGCCGTATATTTAGCTTTAATTAAACCAGGTGACACTATATTAGGTATGAGTCTTAATTCTGGAGGACATTTAACTCATGGAGCTAAACCAGCCCAATCTGGAAAGTGGTTTAATGCCGTTCATTATGATGTAAATAAAGAAACTGGATTAATTGATTATGAGAGTGTTGAAAAATTGGCTTTAGAACATAAACCGAAATTAATAATTGCAGGTGGAAGCGCTTACTCAAGAATAATTGATTTTAAAAAATTTAAAGAAATTTGTGAAAAAGTTGATGCTTATTTTCTTGTTGATATGGCACACTTCTCTGGATTAGTAGCAGGAGGAGCGTATCCTAATCCGCTTGAATATGCGGATGTTGTCACATCAACAACACACAAAGTTTTAAGAGGACCAAGAGGAGGAATAATTTTAACGAATAATGAAACTCTTTATAAAAAATTTAATAGTGCCGTTTTCCCAGGGCTTCAAGGTGGACCACTAATGCATGTTGTAGCTGCTAAGGCGGTTTGTTTTAAAGAGGCTTTAAGTGATGAATTTAAAAAATATACATCAGATGTAATCTCTAACGCAAAAGTTTTAAGTGAAACACTTGTAAGAAATAATTTTAAAATATTTTCAGGGGGAACTGACACTCATTTAATGTTAGTTGATTTGAGACCATATGGTGTGACAGGAAAAAATGCTGAAGAAAGTTTAGGAAGGGCAAACATAACTTGTAACAAAAATGGAATACCGTTTGATACTGAAAGTCCAATGATAACTTCAGGCATACGTTTGGGTACTCCTGCAGCAACTACTAGAGGGTTTAAAGATCGTGAATTTAAATTGGTTGGTAATTTAATTACTAAAGTAATAAAAGGTCTTTCAGAAAATCCGGATAATAACACAAAAATTGAAAAAGAAGTTCAAAAAGAGGTTGTTGATCTCTGTTCAGATTTCCCTATATATAGTGGTTAAAAAAAATATTCTATGATTTGTCCTTTTTGTAGAGAAAAAGATACTTCTGTTGTGGATTCGAGACCCACAGAGGATGGAACGGCAATACGAAGAAGAAGAGTTTGTACTTGCGGAGGTGGACAACGTTTTACTACTTTTGAAAGAGTACAATTTAGAGAGTTAACGGTAATTAAAAAAAACGGTAGAAGATCACCTTTCGATAGAGAAAAACTTGCTAAATCACTTTTTACAGCTTTAAAAAAAAGACCAATTGATTCAGACACCACTGAAAAAATTGTTTCTAAAATAGCTAGAGAACTGGAGGAGATGGGTCAATCAGAAGTTCAATCGAGTGTAATTGGAAAGAAAGTAATGGAAGAGCTCAAAGAGCTAGATAAAATTGCCTATATAAGGTTTGCCTCAGTATACACAAATTTTAAAGAAATTGGTGAATTTGGTGAATATATTGACGAGTTACATGGCAAACCTAAAAAGAAATAAACTTAATATTAAACATATAAATAATTTATCTTTAGCTTTCGAGTTGGCAAAAATAAATCTAGGTTCAACAAGAGAAAATCCATCAGTAGGATGTGTCGTTGAAAAAAAAGGGAGTATTATATCAAGTGGATATACATCAGTTAATGGTAGACCTCATGCTGAATTTAATGCATTAAACAAAGATATTAATTTCAAAGACTCTAACATTTATATAACATTGGAGCCTTGTTCACATTATGGTAAAACCCCTCCTTGTACAAATTTAATTAAAAACAAGGGAATAAAAAAAGTTTTTTATTCAATTGATGATTTTGACAAAAGAAGTGCAAATAAGTCAAAAAAAATATTTTCCAATAAAAAAATACTTACTCATAGATTATTACAAAAAAAAAGAGGATTAAAATTTTATGAAAGCTATTATAAGTTTAAAAGCAAAAAACTTCCTATAATAGATGTCAAATTAGCTATTTCAAAGGATTATTATACTAAAAATAAAAAAAATAAATGGATCACAAATTATAGATCCAGAAAACTAACACATTTATTAAGAACCAAGTATAATGCTTTGGTATCTACATCAAAAAGTATAAATGAAGATAATTCACTTTTAAACTGCAGAATTAATGGTTTAAAAAACAAATCACCAGATTTAATAATAATTGATAGAAAACTAAAAATAAAAAAAAACTTAAAAATATTTAAAATAAAATCTAAAAGGAAAATAATTTTATACACAACAAATAATAATAAAAAAAAGATTAGATGGTTAAAGAATAATAAAGTTAAAATTATTTTAATCGATAAAATGAATTCTAAAAAAGACTATATAAACCTATTTAAGTCTTTTTTAAAATTAGGATTTTCAAGAATATTTGTAGAGTCGGGGCTTACATTTGTTAATTTTTTACTTAAAAATAAATTTATTAGTAACATTTATCTTTTTAAAACAAATACTAAATTATCTAAAAATGGTTTTAATTACTCTAGCAATAAATTACTAAAAAAGATAAAATTAAAAAATAAACTAAATGTTTTTTTAAATTCAGATAATGTTTACTGTGAAAGGTTAAATTAATGTTTAATGGAATAATAAGAAATACGGGTATTATCAAATACATAAGAAAAAGTAAAAATAGTATTGATCTCACGCTACAATCAAAAATTAAAATTAAAAAAAATATGTTAGGCTCCTCAATTTCTTGCGATGGTGTATGTTTAACCTTAACATCAATAAAAAAAAATTTATTTACTTTTTACCTGTCTAAAGAAACAATCAATAGATCTAACTTTTCAAAGGCATTTATTGGTAAAGTTATTAATTTGGAGAAATCTTTAAAATATGGTGATGAAATTTCAGGACACTACACTCAGGGTCATGTTGATACAGTTGGGGAGATAAAAAATATAAAGATCGTAGATAAAACTTGGATAATTGAAATTTTCATACCAAAACAATTTAATAAGTATATAGTTGAAAAAGCATCAATTCATATTAATGGTGTATCTTTAACTATTTCTAAAAAACTAAAAAAAAATTTTGAAATTAATATTATTCCTCACACTTTAAAATTAACAAATTTGAAAGATTTGAAAATAAAAGATTTAGTAAATATTGAATTTGATATATTTGGCAAATATATTTATGAAATTAATAACTAATGAGTAAAAATCATTTATCACCTATAAAAGATATTCTTAAAGATGCTAAAAAGGGAAAAATGTTTATCTTAGTCGATGACAAAGATAGAGAAAATGAGGGAGATTTAATAATACCGGGCTCTAAATGTAACTCAAAAAATATTAATTTTATGGCCACCCATGGAAGAGGTTTAATTTGTTTAGCTTTAACTAAAAAAAAAGTTGAAGAGTTAAACTTGCCTCTCATGTCATCTCTTAACAAAGCAAGAATGCAGACTGCTTTTACTATATCTATAGAAGCGAAGAGGGGCATAACCACGGGTATCTCGGCTTTTGATAGAGCAAAAACAATTAAAACTGCTATCAGTAAAAAATCTCGTAAAAAAGATATAGTATCCCCAGGACATGTTTTCCCCTTAATATCAAGATCAGGAGGTGTTCTCGAGAGAGCTGGTCATACGGAAGCTTCAGTTGATATTTCTAAATTAGCAAAACTCAACCCCAGTGCAGTTATTTGTGAAGTTATGAATCAAGATGGAAGAATGGCTAGACTTAAAGATTTAAGAAATTTTTCAAAAAAACATAAACTTAAAATAGCAAGTATAGAAGATTTAATTTCTTTTAGATTAAAAAATGAAAGATTAATTAAAGATATAAGCACCAAAATTATTCATTTTAAGAATCAAAAATATGAGCTTATGACTTATAAAAACTTAGTAGATAATTCTTTTAGTTTTGTAATTAAAAAAGGAAGTTTTGCAAAAAAAAGATCTGTAAGAGTCCGTGTATTATCTAAAACAATGAAGAATTATAATTTTGGAATAAAAAACAAGAAAATTTTAAAATCATTAAACTACTTGTCAAAATTTAATGAGTTTGCATTAATTATAATCAAAGATAAAAAATCACTTCAACAAAAGATTTTTGAAGAAACAAAAAATAATAATATACTAAGATATTACGGTATCGGAGCACAAATAATTAAAGATTTAAATATAAGAAATATGATATTAGTATCAAGATCAAAAAAAAAGATTATAGGTCTTGAAGGTTTTGGTATTAAAATTATGAAACAAGAAATTATAAAATGAAAAAAAAAATACTTATTGTAGCCTCTAATTACTACAAAGATATTACAAGAAATCTTATAGAAGGATCTCTAAAGACTCTCCGAATTAAGAAAGAAGATATCAATATAATAAAGGTTCCTGGTACTTTTGAAATACCTGTTGTTGTATCAAAAAATTTAAAAAAATATAATGGTTTTGTAGTTTTAGGATGTGTTATTAAAGGTGAAACACCTCATTTTGACTTTATATGTAACTCAACTTTTATATCACTATTAAATTTATCAACTAACTCCAAAAAACCAGTAGGCAATGGTATTATTACTGCACTTAATATGAAACAAGCAAAAAAAAGATCTTTATTTAAGGGGAAAGAAGCAGCTAATGCAGTCTTAGAAATTTTAAAAAATGGTTAATATAAATAATAATTCAACACCCAGAATTAAAATAATTCAAAAACTTTACTCTAATGCTCTAAATCCTGATGAAAAAATAATTTATAACAAAAGCCAATATAAGAAATTTATCAAAGATGTTACTGAGGGGACAATAGAAAGAAAAGAATTAATCGAAGAGACTGTAGAGAAGTTCTTAAAAAAAGATATTGATTTAAAAAAAACTGATAAATTATTAAAAATCTTTATATTTGCTGCAGTTTTCGAGCTTTTATATAAGCACAATAATCCTAAAAAGGTAATTATAAGCGAGTACTTAAAAACTTCACATTTTTTTTTAGAAAAGGCTCAAATTAAATATTTAAATGCAATTTTGGATAAATTGTCAGATTTGATAAGAAAAGATTAATTTTTATACAATAAGTTGAATATTTAACAAAAGTTTAGCTTGCGTTTTAATACATATTTTGGCATTTATCATGAAAATATATGAATTCTGCACTTGAACTTCTCTACTTAATAATATTCTCTGGAATATTAGCTGTTGGTTATAGCTATTTATTATCAGGACAAATTTTATCATCTAACCCTGGTAATGAAAAAATGAGAGAAATTGCAGGTGCTATACAAATAGGTGCTAAAGCTTATCTTAACAGACAATACAAAACAATAGCAATTGTAGGTTTAATCGTTTTAGTAATTGTTACTTATTTTTTTAATATTTTAGTAGGTGTAGGATATTTTATTGGAGCCGCATTATCAGGAGTGGCAGGTTATGTTGGTATGCTCATATCAGTGCAAGCAAATGTTAGAACGGCTGAAGCATCAAGAAAAAGTTTACAATCAGGTTTGAGCATTGCATTTAAATCAGGAGCAATTACTGGTTTATTAGTTGCCGGTTTAGCTCTTTTATCAATTGCAATTTACTATTTAATCCTAATCAACTTAAATACAGACAGTAGAGACATAATAAACGCTTTAGTCGCTTTAGGATTTGGAGCTTCATTAATTTCGATATTTGCTAGATTAGGTGGAGGTATTTTTACTAAAGGCGCTGATGTAGGAGCAGATTTAGTTGGAAAAGTTGAAGCTGGAATACCAGAAGATGACCCACGTAATCCTGCAGTAATAGCTGACAATGTTGGAGATAATGTAGGTGATTGCGCAGGTATGGCAGCAGATTTGTTTGAAACTTACGCAGTTACTATAGTAGCAACTATGGTGTTAGCTTCTATATTCTTTCCTAACTCTGCTAACATGATGGTTTATCCTTTAGCTATAGGAGGATCTTGTATAATAACTTCAATAATTGGAACTTGGTTTGTTAAGCTTGGTAAAAGCAAAAACATCATGGGAGCTTTATATAAAGGATTTATAGCAACAGCAATTTTATCTTTATTAATATTATATCCATTAACTAATGCCACATTAGGTTTAAGTGAAAATTATTCATATTCGAATATTTCTTTTTCAGGATTTGATTTATATATTTGTGCCGTTATAGGGCTGATCATTACAGGATTAATTATTTGGATTACAGAATATTATACTGGAACAAATTTTAGACCGGTTAAAAGTGTTGCTCAATCATCTACAACAGGACATGGAACAAATGTTATACAAGGATTAGCTATTTCAATGGAAGCTACAGCTGTTCCAGCTTTAATTATAGTTATAGGAATCATTAGCACATATAATTTTGCAGGTCTTTTTGGTATCGCAATTGCAGTTACGTCGATGCTGGCTTTAACAGGTATGGTTGTAGCTTTGGATGCTTATGGCCCAGTGACTGACAATGCTGGAGGAATAGCAGAAATGTCAAAACTTCCAAAAAATGTGAGAAAAACTACTGATGCATTAGATGCAGTTGGAAATACAACGAAGGCAGTTACCAAAGGCTATGCTATAGGGTCTGCTGGTTTGGGAGCACTAGTTTTATTTGCTGCTTACACGGAAGATATTAAATATTATGCGTTGGACAAAACTTCATCTTTATACAAAATGGAAGTAAGTTTTGATTTATCAAACCCATATGTAGTTATCGGTTTACTTATTGGTGGATTACTGCCTTATTTATTTGGATCAATGGGTATGCAAGCAGTTGGAAGAGCAGGAGGTGCAGTAGTAATCGAAGTAAGGAGACAATTTAAAAAAATTCCTGGTATAATGAAAGGTAAAAGAAAACCAGATTATGGAAGATTGGTAGACTTACTTACAAAAGCTGCCATAAAAGAAATGATCATTCCATCTCTTTTACCAGTTTTGTCTCCAATAGTGCTTTATATAATCATTCTACTAATTGCCGGTAAATCAGCCGCGTTAGCATCTTTAGGTGCAATGCTGCTTGGAGTTATTGTAACGGGTTTATTCGTTGCAATATCGATGACCGCTGGTGGCGGAGCATGGGATAATGCTAAAAAATATATAGAAGATGGAAACTTTGGGGGAAAAGGCTCGGAAGCCCATAAGGCTGCAGTTACTGGTGATACAGTTGGAGATCCTTATAAAGATACAGCTGGCCCAGCTGTAAATCCAATGATTAAAATTACAAATATTGTAGCTCTTTTATTACTATCAATAATTGCTCACTAAAATTTTCTTTTACCATACATTTTTTGTCTCACGCTCTGTAAAAATGATGTTACAAAGCTTTGTTTTGAAACAGGATTTTCAGTTTTCATTTCAGAATATTTTATTTTTTTCATATCTTCTTTGCTATAAAACTCTTTTTGAATAACAATTCCATATTTGTCAAAATTTAAAACTAAAACGTTATTTTCTAATAAATCCATTTCACCGAAATTTACAATAGAACCTCCAGACAGTTTCCTATCAAAATAGAACCAAAGATTCTCATCTGTGATAGACTTTGTGTGCGGATTGCCTAAAACCTCGATTACATCATTTTTGTTCGATTTTTTTAGGTATATTTTCTCAGATCTATTCTCAAGAAAATTAATGCCGTGACCTTTTATAGGCTCTTTTAATTGGCAACTAGATAATATAGTTATTGAAATGAATAATATTAATTTTTTAAAATGTTCAACTTTAAGTATAAAAAGCATAATTTAATTTATAATAATTTAGTAAAATTATCACGAAATATTTATTTTTACAAAGATTTAAAATTAGAAGATAAACTTGAAAATAGAATTATCATAATTTTTAGCCATTTAGCTGTAATATTAAATTGTTTAAAAATTAATAAAATGAATAAGGATTTATCCCAAGAACTATATGATAATATTTTCTTTAATATTGAAAATAATTTAAGAGAAATTGGTCATGGTGATGTAACAGTAAATAAGAAAATGAAAAATTTTAATCAAATTTTTCACCACTTGCTAGTTAAATTAATTGATGAAAAAAAACAAAATAAAATTAAAATTGACGAAATGATGAAGTTTTTATTTATAGATAAAAAAAGTGACGAAATTCCAACAAAACTTAATGATTATTTTAATGAATATTATAATTTTTGTTTTGATATTATTAACAAAAATATGATAAAAGAACTTGTTAATTTTAAATATTAGTTATGGCAGTACCCAAAAGAAAAACAACAGTTTCCAAAAGAAACAAAAGACGTTCTCATCACAGGATATCTAATGTGAATGTAATAGAGGACAAAAAAACCGGTGAATATAGAATCTCTCATCATATTGACTTAAAAACTGGTTTTTATAATGGAAAAAAAATTCTAGATATTTAATTTAGAAATGGACAAAAAAATATGTATTGCAATTGATGCAATGGGCGGAGAAAACGCACCAATTAAAAATATTGAAGGAATAAATTATTTTTGCAAAAATCATAATGGTCATAAAGATTTTTTTTTTAATATATTTGGAGATGAGAAAAAAATTAAAAATGAATTAACTAAATACAACATCTCAGAAAATTATTATAAAATATTGCACACAGAGTCCGTTGTATCTGATAATGAAACGCCACTTACTGCTGTAAAAACTTCAAAGAATAGCAGCATGTGGAACAGTGTTTACTCTCAGGTAAAATCTGAAAGTGACATCTCTCTTTCAGCTGGTAATACTGGAGTATTATTAGTTATTTCAAGAATGATATTAAAAACCATAAATGGTGTAAGTAAACCAGCTTTAGCAGGATTATGGCCTAATTATAAGGGGATGAACATTGTCCTTGATCTTGGCGCCAATATTGAGTGTGATGAAAAAAATCTTATTGAATTTTCAGAAATGGGTGCAGCATTACATAAATCACTTTTTCCAAGTGAAAAAACTAAAGTAGCTTTATTAAATGTTGGTTCAGAGGAAATTAAAGGCACAGAAATATTAAAAAAAGCACACACAAAATTGAAAGAAATAAGTAAAAATGAAGATTTTGAATTCAATGGGTATATTGAAGGAAATAAAATTCCTGAGGGAAATAGTAACGTAATAATAACAGATGGTTTTACTGGAAATATAGCTTTAAAAACTGCTGAAGGTACAGCTAAATTCATTACTGACAATCTTAAAATTTCGTTAAAAGAAAATATTTTATCAAAGTTTTCAATAATTTTTTCTTATTTTAGTTTAAAAAAATTTAAAGAAAAGTTAGACCCAAGAAAGTTTAACGGAGCAATTTTTTTAGGTTTAAACGGTCCGGTAGTAAAAAGCCATGGCTCGACTGATTCAATTGGATTTTATCATTCTATCAATTTATGCTACAATATTGTCAAAGGTAATTTGATGAGTCAAATTAAAGATAATTTAAGTCACCTAAATGACGATAAAATTTAAAAAAAATTTATCAAAAAAAGAGATAGCACAAAATATCAAATCTACTATTGGTTTTTCTAAAAAAGATATTCAGGAAATATCGGATAATATAATCCAAAACATAATAGAAATTCTAATTGATAAAAAAAAAATTAATATAAAAAATTTTGGATCTTTTAAAATTACTTATAAAAAAGAAAGAGAGGGTAGAAATCCTAAAACAAAAGAAAAATTTAGTATTAGCCCTAGAAATGCAGTAAAATTTAAGGTTTCCAGTTTTTTAAAAAATAAGTTTAATTAATTATAATATGACTAAAAACTTTTTGGATATATCGGAGCTTTCAAAAGAATTAGACTTAATAAACAAAAAAACTGGTAAACCAGCTAATCATATTCTTAGATTTTGGGAAAAAGAATTCACTGATATAAGGCCAATAAAGATGAAAGGTAACAGACGTTATTATAACAAAAAACAAATTCTTAAAATTAAATACATTAAATATCTCTTAAAAGATCAAGGTCTAACAATAAAAGGGGTTAAAAAAATATTAAAGAACAAAAAAAATATTGACGAAACTAATAAAAATCATATAGAAAAAGATTATTTAAAAGAAAGTATTAAAATTAAATCAAAAAACATTTTAAAAAAAATAAAATATTTAAAAAATTATGGCTAAAAAGTCTCATATAAAAGTTAGAATGGTTCCAGAAAGCAAACCTGATAGTGCATTTATCTATTATGCAAAAAAACCAACAAAAGGCGAAAAAGCGAAAGTAAAACTAAAGATTAAAAAATATAATCCCAATACTAGAAAACATGAATTTTTTATTGAAAAAAAACTTCCACCACATAGCAAATAGAATTATTTTTTAAAATTCCTAAATTCATATTTTATATATGCATTGATCATAGACTTCCATATTTCATTAGTGATTTTTATATCTATTTTTTTTCTTTTAGATTTTATTTTGATGTTTGACAAAATCTTTTTTATTCTCTTTCTATCAATTATTTGATTTTTATATTGTTTTGTCAATAAAACTTGATTTACTAAAAGAGTTCTTTTTTTTATTAAGGCTAAAAACTTATCATCAAGTTTATCAAGTTTTTTTCTTATGTTTAGTAATTTTTTATTTTTCATAGCGACATAAAGATTATATGAGATTTCAAAATAAAATTATATATTTATATAATGGAAATTAAAAAAATAAATTATTATCAGCCTGTAAGAATTTGGCTTTTAATTATGATAATTTTAGTATTTTTCATGATAGTGGTTGGAGGGTTAACAAGGTTAACTGATTCAGGATTATCAATTACTGAATGGGAATTATTTAAAGGTATTTTGCCCCCTTTTACAAATAATGCCTGGATAAATTATTTTAATCTTTATAAAGAAATACCTCAATTTAAACTTGTTTACCCATCTATGACTTTAGATGAATTTAAAATTATTTTTCTTTGGGAATATTTTCATAGGTTGTTGGGCAGGGTAATAGGTTTAATGTTTTTAATTCCCTTAATTTATTTCTCAATTAAAAAAACAATTGATAAGAAAACTTTATATATTCTGTATTTTATATTTGCCTTAATCTTATTTCAGGGAGTCTTGGGATGGTATATGGTTGAAAGTGGTTTAGTTAACAATACTTCAGTAAGTCATTATAGATTATCTTTACATTTATTGTTTGCTTTCATAATTATTTCTTTTTTAATTTGGAATTATTTAAATTTTAAAAATGAAAAAAAAAAAATATTTTTTAACTCAAAGAATATATTTACTAAAATATTATTTTTATTTATTTTAATTCAAATAATTGTTGGAGCGTTTGTTTCTGGTCTCGATGCTGGATTAATTTACCAAACTTGGCCTAAAATGAATTTATCTTATTTTCCTGATGATGTTGATTTTTCAAAACTTGAATTTTCATATTTATTTAATAATCAAAGTTTTGTTCAGTTTTTACACAGATCACTTGCTTATTTTATAGTCTTATTTGTTATAATAGTTGGAATTAAAATTTTTAATGAAAAAAAAACTAGATATTTGAAAAGTTACTTTATTGTTTTATCTGTTTTATTTATTCAAGTTTTATTAGGTATCTTAACTCTTATAAGTGGATTAAATCTTTATTTGGCTTCTATGCATCAAATTACAAGTGTAATCCTTGTAATTGCTGTTTTAAATCTTAATCATAAATTATCATAAAAAAATTGACATTTTCTTTTTTTATTAGTAGTTATCGCGTTAAAAATGACTCCGTTTATTAAAAAAAAAGAAATTAAACAAAATTGGTACTTAATTGATGCCGAAAATGCCGCTGTAGGAAGGTTGGCTGCATTTATTTCAAGAGTATTAAGAGGTAAAAATAAATCTACCTTTAATCCTCATTTAGACAATGGTGATTTCGTTGTTGTCACTAATATTGAAAAAATTAAATTTACTGGAAAAAAATATTCTGATAAAAAATATTATAGGCACACTGGATACCCTGGTGGTATTAAATACTCAACTCCAAAAAATTTATCTGAAAGAAATAAGTCTCAAGATATTTTAAAGTTAGCCGTTAAAAGAATGTTACCTGGAGGACCATTAGCAAAAAAACAATTAACCAAACTTAAAATTTACAAAGGATTAACTCATCCACATCAAAATCAAAATCCAACACTGATAGATTTTAAAAACTTAAATAAAAAAAATATAGTAAAAAATTAATGGAACAAACAGAAATTAACAAAGCAAAAATAAAAAAAGTTAAGTTAGATTTTAAAGATAGTAAGTATTCGACTGGTAGAAGAAAAAAATCAATAGCAAAGGTATGGGTTAAGAAGGGTTCTGGTAAGATTTATGTTAATGGTAAAATAATGGTTGATTATTTTAAAAGGCCTGTACATCAATTAATAGTAACAAGACCTTTAGAAGTTACTAATGTAATAAATAATTATGATGTAAAGTGTTCAGTGAGAGGCGGTGGTTTATCTGGACAAGCTGGTGCAATAATTTTAGGAATTTCGAGAGCTCTTATTTCACACGATGAAAATTTGAAAAAAGAATTAAAAAAAGACAATTTAACAACAAGAGACTCCAGAGTAGTGGAGAGGAAAAAATACGGACATAGAAAAGCTCGAAGAAGTTTCCAATTCTCGAAGAGATAAATCATTTAAATTTAAAAATTTTAATTAAATGGTATAAGTTATTAATGACTCAAAATACTATCAATATAGTTGTGGCTGGTGCTACTGGTTATGTGGGGTTGGATTTAGTTTACCTATTGTCAAAACATCCATATTCTAAAATTGTAAATTTATGTGCACAAAAAAACTTAGGTAAAAAAATACAATTATTTGATAAAAGAATTAAAAAGAAACTTCCAAAAATATCCAATATTAAGTCAGTCAACTGGAAAAAAGTAGACCTACTTTTTTTATCATTACCTAATGGAGAGGCTCAAAAATTAGTAAAAAAATTATATTACAAATATACAAACTTAAAATTTATTGATCTTTCAGCAGATTTTAGATTAGAAAATTATCATAAGTATAAACAAGTTTATAATAAAAATCACAATGCTAAAAAGTTGATTAGTAAATCAATTTACTCAATATCAGAGCTAAAAAAAAATGAGTTAAAAAATTTTAGAATTATTTCTAATCCAGGATGTTATCCAACCTCTATTCAATTAGCATTAATTCCTCTATTAAAGAAAAAACTTATAAATTTAAATAATATAACTATAGACTCAAAATCTGGTTATTCTGGCGCAGGAAAAAATTATAAATCTAAATTTAAATTTAAAAACTTCTATTCAGCAACTTATGCTTACTCAGTAAAAAATCACAGACATATAGCAGAAATAGATCAAGAACTTAATAAAATATCCAAAAAAACAGTTTTCAGTTTTAACCCTCACTTAATTCCAAGTTTTAGGGGAATATTATCTTCAATTTATTTAACAAAAAAAAATAGTGTTACAGTAAATAAGATCACTAATACTTTAAAATCTTTTTATAAAAAAAATGTTTTCATCAAGATTCTTAAAGCAAATACTGAAATAGGGACAGGAAATATTATAAATACAAATAATTGTAATATTTCTGTTTGTGAAACTAGAATTAAAAATAAAATTGTTATATTTTCAGCAATTGATAATTTAATTAAGGGAGCTGCAGGTCAAGCAATTCAAAATATGAATATTTTATATAATCACAAAGAGTCTTTAGGTTTAAAATGAAATATTTACTTTTTGGTTTAGTTTTTTTGACTTTTTCGTGTGTAAAGCAACAAAGTATTCTAATATGCGGTGATCATATATGTGTAAATAAAGCTGAGGCAAAACAATATTTTGAGGAAAATCTTACATTAGAGGTACAAATCATTTCTGACTCAAAAAAAAATAGTTATGATTTAGTTGATCTTAACATTGAAGGTGAAAAGCCAGATATAAAGGTATTTAAAAGTAAAAATAAAAGAATTGTAAAAAAACTTTCCAAAAAACAAATAAAAGAAAAAAAAATTGAAGTTGAGAAAAAAAGGAAAAAATCAAAATTAGAAACAAAAAATACAAATAAAAAACCAATTTATAAAAAGAAAATTCAAAAAGAAGAGATTAGTTCTTCTAAATCCGAAAAATTATCAATTGATATATGCCTTAAACTTAAAAAATGTGATATTGATTCTATTACTAATTATTTAATTAAGGTAAGTAATGAAAAAGATTTTCCAAATATTTCCTTAAGAGAGTGAAAATGAAAAAAAGATTTTATAATATAGCAATAGTTGGTCTTGGTAATATAGGTTCTTACTTGTTTAATTTTTTAAATAAAAATAAGATCAATATATCAAATAAAAATATAAATAATTTCAAAATTATTTATGTTTCAGCAAAAAATAAAAATAAAAAGAGAAAAATTAATATTAAAAAAAATCAATGGGTAAAAAATTTTAAGACGATAATAAAAGATAAAAAAGTAGATATCATAGTTGAATTAATCGGTGGTTCAGAGGGAGCAGCAAAAAGTTTAGTTTTTGGTGCTTTAAAAAGTAAAAAACACGTTGTAACTGCTAATAAAGCCTTAATTTCTAAATATGGAGACCAATTATCTAAAATAGCTGAAAAAAATAAAGTTAATTTAGAATTTGAAGCAGCTGTTTGTGGAGGGGTTCCAATAATAAGATCTATTAAAGAGGGTTTAATTGCAAATAAAATAAATCGTATTTATGGTATTTTTAATGGAACTTCAAATTATGTGTTATCATCTATGGATCAAAACAAAACATCCTTTAATACAACAATAAATAAAGCAATTAAACTTGGTTACGCTGAGTCTAATCCATCATCAGATATTAATGGTGAGGATGTTGCTTCAAAAGTTAAAATATTATCATGTTTAAGTTTTAATTCTTTTATCAATAAAAACATTCATGTAGAGGGTATAAAAGATATTGATGAAGAGGATATTTCTAACGCCAATAAATTAGGCTATAAAATAAAATTAATGGGATTTTCAGAAATATTAGATAATAAAATTTTTCAAAGAGTGCATCCTACTCTAGTAGATAAATCTTCTTATATTGCAGGTGTTAATGGTGTATTAAATGCAGTTATTGTGGATGGAAAACCTGTAGGAAAAAATATTATACAAGGAGAAGGAGCTGGACCATCAGCAACTACATCAGCACTTGTGTCTGATATATCCTCTATTATGAGAGGGAACATTAAATTTCCGTTTGCAATTTCAAATACCAGAAGAAAAAAATATTCAAGTGGAAAAATAACTGATTTGTTTTTTTCATCATACATTAGACTTAATGTAAAAGATAGATATGGAGTATTAGCCGATATCACTAAAATATTTTCTAATAATAAGGTTTCTATTAAAAGAGTTTTACAAAGCCCACAAAAAAATAAAAAAAATTCTTCTATAGTAATAATTACTCACAGATCAAAAGATAATTATATTCAAAAAACATTGAAAACTTTAGTCAAAAAGTCTTATATAATTAAGAGACCTAAATTATTAAGAATTGAAAATGACTAATGTCTATTGATAAAGATTACTTTGAAAAATTTATTAAGACTACTGAAAAAGCTGCTATAGGTGCATTCCCATATATTGGAAAAGGAGACAAAATTGCTGCAGATCAAGGCTCTGTTGATATGATGAGAGAGGAGCTTAACAAAATAGAGATGCATGGCCAAGTAGTAATAGGTGAGGGAGAAATGGATGAGGCGCCAATGCTTTATATTGGTGAGAAAGTGGGAAAAAAAAACGGTCAATATTTAGATATAGCTTTAGATCCTTTGGAAGGAACTA
This sequence comes from uncultured Pelagibacteraceae bacterium, assembly GCA_902596745.1. GTDB lineage: Bacteria > Pseudomonadota > Alphaproteobacteria > Pelagibacterales > Pelagibacteraceae > Pelagilacustribacter. The sequence goes on from CACJUZ010000001.1 coordinate 211,305, forward strand.
ATTTTGTAGCAAAAAATTTACCTAATGCTTTTTCAATGCTTGCAGTTTGTGAAAAAGGAAATTTATTTTCAGCGCCTGATACATATATGGAAAAAATAGCGGTTGGTCCAAATCTTCCAAAAAATCTACTTGATTTAGATTATAGTGTAGAAAAAAATATAAGATTATTATCTGATGCAAAAAATAAAGATATAAAAAAGCTAACCGCCTGCGTTTTAAAAAGGTCTAGACATGACAAAATTGTTCAAAGTCTAAAAAGATTAAATGTTAACATTAAATTTATTTCTGATGGTGATGTATCAGGCGCCATATCTGTTGCAGATCCTAAAACTAATGTTGATATTTACCTTGGTATTGGAGGCGGACCCGAGGGAGTATTAGCTGCAGCAGCTTTATCTTGTTTGGGTGGTCAAATACAGACTAGGTTAGTTTTAGAAGAGGATCAAAAAAAACGTGCAAACAAACTTGGCGTTCAAGATGTGAAAAAAAAATATAATATTGATGATATGATCAAAGGTGATGTTATGTTTTTTGCAACTGCTATTACAAATGGTGAAATAGTAGATGGAGTAAAAGATTTAGGGAAGAAATATGAGGTTTCAACTTTTGCTTTACACAAAGAATTGAATATATTTAAAAAGATAAAGAATTATCATTTAAAATAATGCATGATTTATCAATTACTGGAAAAAAGTGGGTTTATAAAAAATTTGATAATGATTACGTTAATTTTTTAAAAGAAAATCATCTTCTCGACGATATTACAGCAAAACTATTGTCAATTAGAAATATTGATAAAAGCTATGTTATCTCTTTTTTAAAGCCATCAATTAAGAATTTAATACCCAATCCAAATACCTTGAAAGATATGGAGAAAACTTCATTAAGAATATTAAAAGCGATTAATCAAAAAGAAAAAATTGGAATATTTGGGGACTATGATGTTGATGGAGCAAGTTCTACAGCCTTATTAGGAAATTATTTTAGGATGATCAATCAAGATTTTGAAATTTATATACCTGATAGACGATTAGAGGGTTATGGTCCTTCAATTAAAAGTTTTCAAAAATTAATTGATAAAAAAGTTAATCTTATTATAACTGTAGATTGTGGTACTATGTCTTTTGATGCAATTGATTATGCGAATTCAAGAAATGTTGATGTAGTAGTCTTAGATCATCATCAATCAGAAACAAAACTTCCTAATGCATATTCTGTTATTAACCCAAATAGGTTTGATGACAATTCAAATTTGGAATATTTATGTGCTGCAGGAGTTTGCTTTATGACTTTAATTTCAATTAATACTATATTGAGAGAGGATAATTGGTTTAAAAAAAATAATATAAGCGAACCAGATTTATTAAATTTTTTGGATTTAGTTTCTTTAGGTACAATTTGTGACGTAGTTCCATTAATTGGTTTAAATAGAGCCATTGTGAGACAAGGATTAAAAATTATAAATTTAAAAAAAAACTTAGGATTAAAAACTTTAATTGATATTTGTAAAATTGAAAGCAAAACTTCTACTTATCACTTAGGTTATATAATTGGTCCAAGGATAAACGCAGGTGGTAGAGTAGGTAAATGTTCTCATGGAGCAAATCTATTACTAAATAAAAATCCTAAAGAAAGTTATCAAATAGCTACCGAATTAGAAAATTTTAATAATGAGAGAAAAAATTTAGAAAAAGATCTTTTAAATGTTGCATTAAATGCGATTAGCAAAAATATCAATGACTCTGTATTAGTTTTACAAGGAAAAAATTGGCATGAAGGTGTTATAGGGATTATTGCATCACGAATTAAGGACAAGTTTAATAAACCAACCATAATTATTTCATTAAACAATAAAATAGGAAAAGCGTCAGCCAGATCAATAATTGGTTTCGATATTGGAGCAGTAATATTATCTGCTTTACAAAATAATATTCTCTTAAAAGGGGGTGGACACAAAATGGCTGGTGGTTTTTCCATTCATGAAGACAAAATCAAAGAATTTAAAAATTTTGTAATTAAAAAATTTAATAAAAGAAAAGATGAAGATTTTAAAAGAAACTACCTTTACCTTGATAGTTTAATTTCTCCATCAGCTATAAATTTAGATTTTTATGAAAAAATTGAAAAATTAGCCCCCTTTGGATCAGGAAATCCAGAACCAAAGTTTATACTTGAAAATGTTAAAGTAATAAAATCAATGGTAGTAGGCGAAAAACATATTAAATCTATTTTATCGACAAAAGATGGATCTAACGTAAAAACTATCTCTTTTAATTCTTTAGAAACTGATTTAGGTCAATTTTTACTTGGTAACAAGTCAAATACTTTCAATATTGCAGGTAAATTGAGTTTGAATGAGTGGAAAGGTGAAAAAAATGTAGAGTTTATTATCGATGATATTTCTGTTATTAAGACTCAAAAAAATTAGGTCCCATCGTCTATCGGTTAGGACACATGGTTTTCATCCATGAAAGAGGGGTTCGATTCCCCTTGGGACCGCCAACTTGAAAATAAGAATAATTAATATAATCTGTAATAATGTACGAAAAATTTGGTCAGTTCATTAACGGCAAATGGGTTAAATCTTCTGGTGGAGAAACATATGAGGTTTTAAATCCTGCCAATGAGGAGTTACTTGGAAAAGCTTCAAAAGCAAATAAAGAAGATATAGAGTTAGCTCTTAAGTCTGCACAAAAGGGATTTGAAATTTGGAAAAACACATCTCCATGGGAACGATCAAAAATTATAAGAAAAATTTCAGAAATAATTAGAAAAAAAAAAGATAATTTAGCTAAGTGGTTAACTCTTGAAGTAGGAAAACCTCTTAAGGAAAGTACGGGTGAGGTTATGGGAGCCGCTGATATCTTTGAATGGAGCTCTGAAGAAGCTAAAAGAATTTATGGAGAAACTTTACAAGGAAGACAACCTAACACTAGGATACATGTTTACTACCAACCAGTTGGCGTAGTGGCTGCATTAGTACCTTGGAATTTTCCTATTACACTTGCATCTAGAAAAATATCTACAGCTTTATCGGCTGGTTGTTCTGTAATCGTTAAACCAGACATAATTACTCCAGGAGCAGTAATGGAACTAGTAAATATTTGTAGTGAAGCTGGTGTACCGCCAGGAGTAGTAAATCTTTTATCAGGAGATCCACCATTTATTTCTGATCATCTTTTGTCATCAAATATCATAAAAAAAGTTTCTATAACTGGATCAACGAGAGTTGGAAAAATAATTCTAAAAAAAGCAGCGGATAAAGTGCAAAGAGTTACAATGGAGTTAAGTGGGCACTCTCCTTTTATTGTCTTTGATGACGCAGACATTGAAAAAGTAACCGATATTGCGATATTTGCTAAATTTAGAAATAACGGTCAAGTCTGTATATCACCAAGTCGATTTTATGTACACGAAAATAAAAAAAATGATTTTACTAAACTAATTGTTGAAAAAACAAAAAAATTAAAAATTGGAAATGGAATGAACAAAGATGTAATGCTTGGACCTTTAACGACAAAAAAAAGACTTAATGAAATTGAGGAACTTGTTGAAGTAACAAAAAAAGAAGGTGCTAAATTATTATGTGGAGGAAAAAAACCATCAGGTTTTAATAAGGGATACTTTTATGAGCCAACTGTGTTCGATGATATACAAGATGATTTTACCATAATGAAAACAGAGCCATTCGGTCCATTGATACCAATTTTACAATTTAAAGATTTTGATGATGTTGTAAATAGAGCAAATAATAACGATCTAGGTTTAGCGAGTTATATTTATACAAATGATTTAGAAAAAGCACATAGAGCTTCAGAGTTAATGGAAACTGGGACAGTAGCCGTCAACACTGGTGTTGTTGCATTACCAGAAGCACCATTTGGAGGCATTAAACAAACTGGCTATGGTAGAGAAGGTGGGTCTATGGCTATAAAAGATTATTTAAATATTAAATACACACACCTAGGAATCAAATAGTATTTAAAATGAGTTTCTACGTATACATGCTAAAATCAATTAGCAAAAAACCTGTTACTTACGTCGGTTATACAAAAAATATTACTAATAGAATCAAGCTTCATAATACCGGTAAAGGAGCAAAATTTACGAGAGGACGTAAATGGAGGTTAGTTTATAAAGAAAAATGTGCAACAAAAAACCAAGCAATTTCAAGAGAATATTATATAAAGAGCAATAGAAACTTAAGAAATTATATAAAAAATAATAATTAATGAAAATCTCAATTTTATTACCTTATAAAGAAAATTTTTCACCAATTTATCCAGGAGCAGTTTCCTTATTTGTAAAGGATACAACAAATATTAGTAAATATAAAAAAAATATTATTGTTTATGGAAATACAAATTATAATAAGATTTATCCGATTAGATATTTTAACATTCCTTTATCTAATTTTAAATTTCAAAGTAAAAGCAAACAATATGTCAACAAATTTATTCAAATTGAAAAGAATTTTCCATCAGATATTATTGAGATACACAACAGACCTAATTACTTATCTGAAATAGTAAATACGCTGGGTAAGAAAAACTTAGTGTTGTATTTTCATAACGATCCTTTAACTATGACAGGATCAAAATCAATAAATGAGCGTAAGTTTCTTTTAAAATATTGCTATAAAATTATTTTTAATAGTAATTGGTCAAAAAAAAGGTTTTTAGAAGGGATGCATAATAAGTTTGTTAATAGTGAAAAATTACTTGTAGTTTTTCAATCAGCAAAAAAAATTAAAGTTAATTTAAAACAAAAAAAGAAAGAAATTACGTTTGTTGGGAAATTAAATAGATCAAAAGGTTATGATATTTTTGGAAAAGCAGTTACTAAAATATTAGATAAATATCCTGACTGGAAAGCAAACGTTGTAGGTGACGAACAAAGAGATAAAATCGAATTTAAACATAAAAATTTAAAAAATTTTGGTTTTATTTCACACAATAAAGTAATTGAAATATATAAAAAAACTAGCATAGCTATAGTATGTTCTAGATGGGAGGAGCCTTTCGGTAGAACTAGTTTAGAAGCATCATCTGCTGGCTGCGCTGTTATAATAAGCAATAGAGGAGGTTTACCAGAAACAATTACAAATGGTCTAATTTTAAAAGAATTAAGTCCTAAATCATTATATAAAAATATAGAATATTTAATAAGGAATCCTTCAAAGAGAAAAAATTATCAAAAAAAATCTATAAAAAATTTTTACTTAACTCATAAATTTGTTTCTAATAATATTGACTCTTACCGTAGTGAAAAATTTAAGTTTTCAAATCTGTTTAATATAAAAAAAGATTTATCACTTAGAATATTACATGTAACGAATTTCAATGAAAGACACGATGGGAGACTTTTTTTCAATACAGGTAGAAGAATTAATAATGGGTTAATTAGACTGGGTCATAGTATATTAGAATTTAGTGATAGAGATATACAAAAATATTATAAAAATTATAGTGATTTCTCAGGATCTAAAAATTTAAATAATAAGCTCAAAAAAACTTGTTATAATTTTAAACCTGATTTAATAATTTTTGGTCATGCCGATTTAGTTTCTCCTGAAACTTTAGGTGAATTAAAAGATGATTATCCAAATTTAAAAATGTCTCAATGGTTTCTCGATCCTTTAAATAAAAATGGTCCAGATTTTAATAGAAATAAAAATCGGATTTTAGATAAATGTGATTTTATGGAAGCTAATTTTTTAACTACAAGTCCAGATGTTTTAAATTTTTTGTCAAAGAAAACTAGAAATTACTTTATTCCAAACCCGGCAGACAGCTCCTTTGAAACTTTAAGAAATTATAACAAAAACTGTAACATGGACGTTTTCTTTGCATTGAGTCACGGTGTTCATAGAGGAATATTAAAAACAGGAAAATATGATGACAGAACTTCATTCGTCAAAAGGCTTATTGATAAAACTAAAAACGTAAAATTTGACATATATGGTATTGATAAAGTTCAACCTATTTGGGCAGATCATTATTTCAAAACTATTTCAAATTCAAAAATGGGTTTAAATCTAAGTAGAGGTGATCCAATTAAATATTATAGCAGTGATAGAATTACACAAATCATTGGAAATGGTTTAGTCACACTAATTGATGAAAAAACAAAATATCAAGATTTTTTTGATAAAAATGAAATGGTTTTCTATAAAAATTTAGACGATTTATCTGAAAAAATTATAAAAATATCACAGGATGAAAAATTAAGAAAAAAGATAGGTAAGCAGGGTAGGGATAAATACTTAAAATATTTTAATTCAACATTAGTTGCAGATTTTATATTAAATAAGACGTTCGATATAAAGAGCAAAACTAAATATTTGTGGAATAGTGGAAAATAAAAAAATCTTAATTTTAAAGAATGATAGGGCAGGAGATTTTATTAGTTCTGTAAGATTGATTACAGAACTCAAAAATAGAAATAATTTAATAGATATATACTTATCTAAATTTAATTATAATTTTAATTTTTTAATACCAGATTGTAATTATAAACAGATTAGTTTTGATTTAAAAATAGTTGATAAAGTTAAGGTCTGTATTGATATATTTAAAAATAAATATGATGCAGTATTTATTTTAAGTCCAAAAAACTTCTATTATTTTTTACCTTTGATTTTTAGAAATATAAAATTTTATGCTATTGTAGTAAATGGCAAAAAACGTAATAGACCAATTAATTTTTTAAGAAAATATTTGCATAAATTTAGCGTTAGAAATAGAAATAAAAAGAATAAATTAAATATTATTCAAAGTAATTTAAGCTTAATTGATATAAAAGAAATACCAGACTTTAAATATTTTGTAAAAAATTCCTCTAATTTAAATTATTTTACTCATACTTCTAATAATTATATCTTTTTTCAATTTAAATATAATTTTTTTAAAGAATTGAATTGGAGTTTTAAAGAATTTGAATTAATTATAAATTTTTTAGAAACAAAATATGAAAAAGTTATCTTTTCATCTGATTTAGAAAAAAATAGTTTTGATGAATTGTTTGAAAAAAATTATTCTTTTATAGATTTTGAAAAAAATGCTACTTTTATTAAAAAAAACAATAAAAGAGTAATATATTTAAAAAAAGTTGATCCGTTAAATCTATTTTTAATAATTAAAAAAGCAAATAAAATATTAGGTCCACATGGTCTAATAACTCAACTTGCTTATTTAATTGGAAAACAATCAATAAATTTATTTAATTTTAAAATAAAAAGTTTAAATGATTATTATCATCAGAAAATAAGTTTTTCAGAGTGGTATTCGAATATGGGAATTAATTTTATTTTTTTAAATAGTGATATAAATAAATCAATAAGAAAAATATCTAAATTTATATGAATATTTGTTTTTTGGATAACAATAAAATATCGTATGATTATACATCTCTAGATAATGAAAATATCAGAGGTGCTGAAAAAACTTTAATTAACTTATCTCTTAAATTAAACAAATTAGGACATAAAATAACTGTTCTAAATCATACTAATAAAAAAATAGAGTACGAAAATATGAGATGGATTAATATTTTAAAATATAATGAAGATACTATTTATGATTTAGCAATAAGTAATAATGATTTGAATAATTTCAAATATATAAAATCAAAAAAAAATATAGCAATTTCATATAGTATTCAGACAATTGAAAAATTTATAAGAAAAAAACAACTCTTTGCATTTTTAAAATACAGGCCAAAGATTTTATTAATAGGTTCATATCATAAACAAAAAAGAAGTTATCCAACTAGAATATTCGGGTCTGCTATAATTCATTTAGCAGTTGATGATATTTTTTTAAAAACTAAACTAGATAATAACGTAGATAATAATAAAGCACTATTTACATCATACCCTGATAGAAACTTGGATATGTTAATTTCATTATGGATTAATTATATTTATAAAAATAACAAAAATTATAAATTATATATAACTCCTACTAAAAAAAAATACGATGAATTTAATATAATTAATAGAAGTCTTTCTAACAGAAATAATTTAATTAAAGATCTATTGAATACTCGTGTGTTCTTGGTTCCTGGACACAAAGCTGAACTTTATTGCTTAGCAGCAGAAGAGGCTAGAGAGCTTTGTATTCCTATAGTTACACTAGGAATAGGTTCTTTAAATGAGCGTGTGATACACAATAAAACTGGATTTATAGCAAAAACAACGAAAGAATTTGCAGAATATACTCTAAAATTGTTTAAGGATGATGAGCTTTGGGGTGAAATTAGAGAGAATCTTTACAATTTGAGAAATTCAAATAATTGGGATTTAGCAACAAAAGATTTCTTAAAAAACTGCTAATTTAATCTTTTTTAATAAAGATAAAGTTTCTTTCTTTATGATAATTTTCATTATCTAAAACATCTACTAATTGATTATTACTAAACGTATGGGCGTTATAACCATAATTTTTAATAGTATTAATTGTTTGAATTATAGGCTTTTGAGTATGTTTTTTTTCTATTTCAACTAACAAAATTGGCATATTTTTCTTAATTGTATTACTTGCTCCATTGATTACATTTTGCTCGTGACCTTCAACATCAATTTTAATAAATCCTATTTTTTGATTAATTTTGATGTTATCCAATTTCACTTTTTTAACTTTAAGTGATTTAAACTTATCAAAATGATTTTCTTTGTGTATTGATGCAGCACCTAATTTATAAAGTTCTTCTATATTATCTTTAAATATAGAATAAGATCTTAAAGGTAATTTTAAGTCGGTTTCCCCTTCAGAGTCTGACAAAGCAAAATTGTAAAGTTGAATATTACTGATAATTTTATTTAAATTTTTTTCCAAATATGGATATAGTAGGGGATTAGGTTCAAAAGCATGCACCATTTTAAAATTTTGAGCTAATTTAAATGAATAAATGCCTCTATAAACACCAATATCAATAGCATCTTTTGTTCTATCAGAAAATCTGTCAATAATTTGTAGTTCCTTTTCATAATCTTTATTTATAGCTCTTATAAGTCTTTTTTTTAGTAAATAGCTTTCTTTAAAAAAAATTTTTTTTAATAAAAATTCAATATCTTTAATCATTAATTTAATTAATCAAAATTCACTTTTAAAAGATTTGAGTCATTTCTTACAAACACACAATCAAACTGTAATAAAAAAGAATTTTCTTTACCAAGTCTTTTCATATCAAAGATATCATATAGTCTGTATTGTTTATCTTTCATATAATTTATTACTTCGTTAAAAAGAGGTGCATCTTTATTATATTCATGAATGGATGTCTCAAGAATGATTATTTCAAAAGATTTTATGAATTCATTTAAACCATTTAATATTATTAGTTCTGAACCTTGAGTATCAAGTTTAATCAGGTTGTTATGAGTACTTTTTATCTCATCTGGTAATAATTCTGAAAGTTTTTTTGATTTTAATTTTTTAATTTCTCTTTCGTTCGAAGTATTTTCCTTAAAAATTGATGATCCATAACCCATTTTGAAAAATTCATAATCTTTATTATCGTCTGTTAATAAACAAATATTAAATTTTATATTTTTGTTCTGAGAAGCTAGTAATGAAAGTTTTTTTTCATTATCCTCATTAGCATCAAATAAATAATAAAATGATTTACCAAAATATTTTATTGTTTTTTGTGTCCATTCCCCATAACCACATCCAACGTCAATTATAAATTTTGGATTAAAACCTTTTGAGTATAATGATTTTAAAATTAAGCTGGTATTTGTAATTTGATTTTTGTTTTGGTATTTATGATGTAGTTTGTGATTATCACTCATTAAGTATCTGCAAAAACGTGTAACTCTTTCTAGAAATTTATTTATTTGATACATAAATTTTAAGTTTTATATTTTTATTTTATTTAATGCGTTGTTTTTAAAAATGTTTGCCTCTTTAATATACCTTCTTACCATTTGTGTTGTTTTATGTCCCGTCATAGCCATTATACTTCTCTCATCCGCGCCCGCCTCTGCAGCCACAGTAGCAAATCCTGATCTAAGACTATGACCTGAAAAATTATTATTATCAATTCCTGCTAATCTTAGTGAATCCTTTATTATTAAAACTACAGACTGATCAGTTAACCTATGCTTAGTTAATGAAGATCCTTTGGCAAATCTCCTAAAAATTGGACCGGTTTTAATTTTTGATATTTTTAACCAATCTTTTAAGTTTGCTACCGGGCAATATTCTTTGTTTGTAAAGTAGGGCAGGCCTTTTATCATACCTTCTCCATATTGATCTGTTTTAGACTTTCTTAGTGTTATTTTTAAACCTTCATCAACGAATTCTAGGTCTTCTTTGTTTATTGATATTAGCTCTGTACGTCTAAATCCTCCACCAAAACCTAATAATATTATTGTTTTATTTCTCAGTTTTACTATTTCTTCAATATTTTGTTTATTAATTACATTAATAATTTGTTTTAAATGATTGATTAATATAGGTTTTTTACCTGTTTGGTAGCTGCCTTTAATTCTCTTAATACCCATTAAATTCTCTATAATAACTGGATGTTTTGTATCCAAGTAATGACCTTTCATTTTATGAACTACTCCAATTGACACTAATCTTCGTCTTAAAGTGCTAATTTTTGAAGATTTAGATAGATGAGTTAAGTATAAAGATATTATTTTAGGATCACTTGGCATTGATTTGAAACCATGTTTTGCGCAAAAAATACCAAAATCTTTGAAATCAGACTTATAAGCTCGAAGAGTATTATTTGCTTTCGAGGTTTTAAGGTTATTTAGAGTTTCCTCATGTAAAGCTTTTATGTCAGTTGTCAGTTCATTCATATCATTACTAGTGATAACAATTAATTATCATTAGTAATATAATAACTCATTTTAGAAGTCAAGCAAATAAGATAAAATAATTTTATGCTTAAATATATAATTTTAGGTTTATCAGTTCCGATCGTAGCATTTTTTTTAATGTATCGTTGGGAAAAACTAAAAAACAAAAGTAGGAATTTAACTTTAACAACAGGTGTAGCTATTCTAATTGTGGGAATTCTATTAATTATAGCGTTATTAATTGATTAAATCATGTTTGAAAGCAGGAAAAGAGTTATTTTAGATAGAGGGCCAAGCTGGCCAGATTACGATAAAGCAGAACCATTTATGATTAGGTATTATATTTTATTTAGAAAAAGGCCTAAATGGTTTCCATTCAATATTTTAGTTCATAAGATACTCAAGGAAGATAGAGGAGATTTACACGACCATTACTGGTCCTATATAACAATCATTTTAAAAGGTGGTTATTGGGAAACTACTAATAAAGGTACTTTCTGGAGAGGTCCTGGATACATTGGTTTCAGAAAAAACACTGATAAACATAGCCTTAAACTGAGGGATAATAAGCCTGCGTGGACTATTATGCTGGTAGGTCCTCACCACTCTAGCAAAACAAGTTCAAAATATCAAAATGAAGCTGAAAGGCACTGATTTTCAGATTAAAGTTTGGAAGTATTTGCTTAATATACCAAAAGGCAAGGTCAAAACCTATAAAGAGGTAGCTATAGCCATTAAAAGCCCCTATTCAGCTCGTGCTGTAGGCAATGCGGTAGGTAAAAACCCCTATGCTCCCAAAATACCCTGTCATAGGGTGATTAAGTCAGACGGTTCACTAGGAGGATATTCAGGTAAAGGTGGTATTAAAACTAAAAGAAAAATGCTTAAAAAGGAGGGTATAACGCTCTAGAATTGTTGTTTGACGTACGTTTTAGCATAATTCTCAATCTTTGGTTGCTTTTTTTGCTTACTCGCGGTTCAGTTGTACCATAAAATATAAAATTGCAAAAAAAATGCTATCTATGGCCTTTTAAACGCTATATTCCCTTTATGCATTGCTCTAGAATTCGCACTATTAGCTACTACTAGAAGACCTAAAAATCATAGTTTTTAGGGGTATTTTTAAGCTCTAATTTGATGGATTTTTCTTAAAATAATTTTTTTTTACTTAAATCTTGTGTAAATATGTCAATAATACCAATGTTTTTATTAATATTATTACATTAAGGTAAATATTATTTACTTATATATTAATATTATACTTTAATAATATAACATAAGCTACTGTATTTATTGAAAAAAACGTAAACTTATATAAACTATTATAGGTGCTGATATAAACGACATTAATGTAGATGCAACTATCACACTAGCTACGTTGTCTACTGCCCTCTTTTCGGAGTACATTGACCCAACTAGGTAAGTTAAAACTGCACTAGGCATAGATGATTGAATTAATAAAACTCCAGCAGCAAAACCTGTAAGACCTAAAAATTTAATAAGAGCAAAACCTATAACTGGACCAATGACTACCCTAACCGCCCCAAGTATAGATGCGTGCGTCCAAGAAACAACTTTTAGCCTTGTTAATGCAATACCTAGAGACATTAAAACTAAAAATATTGTCGTGTAAGTTAATAAAAATGTTGTGTTCTCAATATATCCTGGAACCTCCCATTCAAAGTAAAGAAAAAGAACAGCAATAATAATTCCATAGATCGGAACATTTTTAACTAAAATATCTAGTGAAAAACTTTTTTTGGCCAATAAAACACCAATAGTAAAGTGAAATAAAATAATTACAGATGCAATAGCAGATGCCACTCCTAACCCTTCTGTACCATATGCAAATAAACAAATAGGAACGCCCATATTGCCTGTATTAGGCAAAATTAATGGTGGTAATTCTGTAATAGTATCTTTTTTAAGTATAAATAAAAAAATAAAACCTACAACTGCAAAACCAGCGATTACTACAACAGCATAAATAAAATACTCAATAAAAATATCAAGGGTTACACCAGTTGTTGTAATTGTGTAAAAAATCATGGCTGGTGTGCCGATATTACCAGCAAAATTTGTTATGAATGTCGTATCAAAATTTGGATCTTTTTTACCAAGATAGTAACCTACTCCAATTATAAAGAAGACAGGAAAAAGAACATCAATTAACTTTAAATAGAGCTCCATTAAGCTCTTACATCAGATTTTCTAGGTTTTCTCAACTTATTTCTAAAATTTATTGCATCTTCAAATTCATTTAAACGTTTGTAGATTGATCTTAATTCTGTAATCCTGGTCCAGTTTTGTAAAAATAAAGAGAAACTACTTTGAACTTCTCTAAAAGCAGAAGAGGTTTGAATTAAAACACCCAAAGTCATAGCTCCTGTGAACAAGCCTGGACCCATTAATAGATAAGGAACAATTATCATGGTTTGGTTGTACATTATTATCCATAAATCAAAATATCCATAATGCAGAAATAATCTGTGATAATTAAATTTAATTCCTGTAAATAACTGAAAAATTGTTGGTGCTTGAACATAGTTTTTTCTATCATCTTCTCCGTAAACTAATTCTTTTCTAAAGGCTGCTTCAACTTTTTGATTGTTATATTCTAAACCTGGAAGTTTAATCCCAACTAACCAGCTTATTACTAAACCTCCCAAACTAGCTGTTAAAGAAACCCAAACTAGAGATCCAGTGATATCTTTAAAAAAAGGTATTACTACATTTGAGGATAAGCCCCATAAAATAGGAATAAAGGCTATCAAAAGCATTATAGCTCTTACTATTTGTAAGCCTAAACTCTCAACTATTTTGGCAAAATTCATGGCATCTTCTTGGATTCTTTGAGAAGCGCCTTCCACTTTAGCATCCACTGCTCGCCAATATGGCATATAAGAAAACGTCATAGCTTCTCTCCATCTAAAAGCCCAAAGTCTAGTAAAATAATTGGTAACTGTATAAATAATGACGTAAGGAATAGCCAATTTCATAAATAGGTAAATACCGTCATAAAATTCCGATAATTCACGTTCCGGGGCTTTTTGTAGAAGGTCGTAAAATCCCTTATACCACTCGTTTATTTTAACATCTATATAGGTCTGAGCTAAAAGAGATAGTATTATGAAGGCAAAACCACCCCAGGACCACAAAAGCCATTTTTTATCTGTAAAAAAACTACGCCACATAATTAATTTTTAGTAAAATTCTCCGCATAAGATTTGATAATAAATTTTCTTTTATTAGGCTCCATGACCTTGTAAGAAATATTGTTATTTTTAGCATATTCTATGGCTTTATCTTTAGTTGAGAACTCAAGCTTTACCTCTCCCATTGTATCGTTTGAAGACTCCCACCCCATTAAAGGATTTATACTTGTGTCTTTAGACTCAAACTCCAAAATCCACTTATCTTCTTTACTCAAGCCTGATTGAGTTGCAGTTTTAGAAGGAATATAAATTTTTGCTTTTTTCATATTAAATTATTGGTAATTCACAAACTTCACCATCAACTAAATTATCATTTAAATTGATTTTAAAAATCTCATTATTTTTACAATATTCTTTATTTATCATAGCTATTCCAACTATCTTCTTGAAAGTTGGAGAAAAAGCTGCAGATCTCAAATTACCTATTATTTGTTTTTTTTTATTTAACAAATCCACGCTGGTTAAGTTTAATGTATCTGAATTAATCTTTACACCCATTAGTTTTCTTTTAATACCATTTTTCAAAATCTTTTTTAAACTGTCTTTCCCTATAAATTCTACATTGTCGTTTAGATGAACTAGTTTTTCAAAACCACATTCAAACGGATTATCGCTTATAAGCATATCGTTTCCATATGACAATAAGCCTCCTTCAATTCTTTCAGCATGATTAGGTGCTCCTGGTTTAATATTATATTTTTTTCCTGCCTCAAAAAAATAATCATATAGTTCTAAACCAGCTTTTGCATTTTCTACATGAATTTCATAGCCTCCTTGTTTAGAAAAACCTGATCTAGAAATCAAAAACTTATTATTTTTAAATTTAAAAAAATTATATTTAAAAAATTTTAACTCGCTAATTTCTTTTCCAAACACATCCTCCATTAATTTAAATGACTTTGGACCTTGTACAGCCAAAGTATCAATGTTTGCCTCAAATATTTTTACATTTAGTTTTTTTCCTGCTGCAATTCCTTTGGCATACAAAAGAACATCTGAGTCAGCTATACATATTCTCCAAATATTATCCTCTAACTTATAAATTAAAGGATCATTTACCATTCCACCATTTGAATCAATTAATGGTACATAATAACAACTACCTACTTTTGATGTAGAAAGATCTCTACATGTCATTAATTGAACTAAATGATGTGCGTCTTTACCAGATATTTCTATTTCTCTTTGCACTGAAACATCCCAAATTTGAACATTTTTTTTTAAATGCAAATATTCTTCATCAACATTGGAAAAAGAGGTTGGCAATAACATATGGTTATAAACTGTATAGCTTTTGACACCCTGCTCTTCTATTTTTTTTGTAAAAGGTGTAGACCTTACTCTTCGTGATTTACTTATGTAAAAATTCTTCATTTGGTTAAAAATTCTAAAATCTTTTCTCTCATCTCAAACGCATTTTCCAAAATTATCATATGACCACAATTTTTAATTATATGAACTTTAGATTTGTTAATCATTTTTGCAAATTTTTCTCCTGATTCTAATCTAATCATCTTATCAATTTCACCAAAAATAAAAAACGTTGGACACGTTATGCTTTTTACCGCATCAGCACCATTTTTGTAGTTATTACAAGCAATTAAGTCTACAGCTAGAACCTCTCTTACCTCTCTAGATGAATTAAGTATTTTTTGTAATGGATTGCCTCCAATAAATTGTTTTGAAGATCCGTATCCCCATTTCATCATTAAATTTATAGCTTCCATATCACCAGATAAAGCTAGATCAATTAAACTTTTGTTAACAGGTATAGAATAGGACCCTGCAATAAAAACTATTTTTTCTACTTTTTTTGGAAAGCTTTTCGCAAATTCAAGAGCCTCTAAGCATCCTTGAGAATGAGCAACCAATGTAGATTTTTCAATACCAACATGATCAACAAAATCATTTATCCAATTTGATATTTCTTCTATTGATTTTAAACAAGGTCCTTCGGAATTACCATGCCCTGGTAGATCTAAGGTAAATACATTAAAACCTTTATCAGCTAAAAATTGATCAGTTAAAGACCAAACGACATGAGATTGGCCACTGCCATGTAATAGAATGATAGTCGGTTTTTTTTTATCAAAAGGATGCCCAACATCATTTGAAAATATTTTTTTCTTTTTAATTTCTGTAATCAATTCAAAGCCTTTAATAAAATTATTTATCTTTCCATTTAGGTTCTCGTTTATCAATAAAAGCATCGATACCCTCTTTGGCATCCAGTTTAAGCATATTTTGAACCATTACCTTTGAAGCATAATCATAAGCATCGGAAAGTTTCATATCTAATTGCTTATAAAAAGCTTCTTTACCAATTTTTAAAGTTACTGAAGATTTTTTTGAAATTTTTTTGGCTTTATCTAATACAAATTCTTTAAGTTCATTTATTTCAATTACATCATTGATTAAACCAATTTTAGCGGCTTTATCTGATGAAATTAATTCTCCAGTTAAAAGCATTTCCATAGAATGTTTGTTGGATAAGTTTCTCGAAATAGCGACCATGGGTGTTGAACAAAATAGACCTATATTTACTCCAGGCGTTGCAAATTTAGCTGAACTACTTGCGTATGCTAAATCACAACTTGCAACCAATTGACATCCAGCGGCTGTAGCTGTTCCAGCGACCTCTGCGATTATTGGTTTTGGACATCTAATAATTGTTTGCATCATTTTTGAGCATTTTTTCATTATCTTTAAAAAATATTTTTTTCCTTTATCTGAGCCTTTCCTTGCAGCTTTTAGCTCTTTTAGGTCATGTCCAGATGAAAATGTTGATCCTTCTCCTGAAATTATTATTACTCTTACATCTTCATTAATACTTGCCTTGTCTAAAGCATTTTGTAATGAATTCATCATATTTTCAGAAAGAGCATTTAAATTATCTGGGTTATTTAAGTTAAAACGTAACACTCCATTTTCGTTTAAATAAGTTTCTAAAATTTTGCTATTTTTTCTATAATTCATTGGTTAATTAATCTTTACCTTTACTTCATCTGACAAAGAGTTAGCTATAAAACAATATCGATGAGCTCTCTCTTGTACCTCTTTCATTTTGTTTTCATCTACAGAAAATTTTTTTGAAAATGCTATCTTTGGATTTAATTCAATGTTTGTTACTGACATTTTACCTTTGGAATTTTTTCCTAAAGTAGCTATTGCGTTATCTGTATATCCAGATACTGGCCAATTCATTTTTGCAGCAAGAGCTAAAAAAGTCATCATATGGCAACTGCTTAAAGCTGCTGCAAGGGCTTGCTCAGGATTACTATTTTGTTTGCTTCCATTCCAATCTGGGGCTGCGTCTCCATTAATAACAATTTCATCGTTAAATTCAATTTGATGTTTATTCGAATATTTACCAGGTGATAATTTTCCACCATTAAGACTCCATTTAAGATTAATTGAAATTTTTGCCATTATTATAATTAAATTAGATTAACTTTTTAGCTTTTTTTCTTAACTCAAATTTTTGAATTTTTCCTGTAGAGGTTTTTGGTAGATCACAAAATTCGACTTTTTTTGGAACTTTAAATCCCGCTAAGGTTTCTTTGCAAAAAGAGATTAATTCTTTTTCTGTGACCGGTTTATCCTTTACCATTTCTATGAATGCGCATGGCACCTCTCCCCACTTCTCATCAGGTTTTGCAACAACAGCCGCGATAGATACGGATGGATGTTTTGCTAAAGTATTTTCAATTTCTATAGATGAAATATTTTCACCTCCAGAAATAATTATATCTTTCGATCTATCTTGAATTTTTACATAACCATCAGGATGCATTACTGCTAAATCCCCAGTGTGAAACCAACCACCCTTCATGGCTTTATCGGTTGCATCTTTGTCCTTAAAATATCCTTTCATTACCACGTTACCTTTGATCATTATCTCACCAATTGTTTTACCATCTTTAGGTACTTCTTTCATAGTTTCAGGATCCATTATAGCTACACCTTCAGTGTTTGGATATCGAACTCCTTGTCTAGCTTTAATCTCATTTTGTTTTTCTTCATTAAGCTCATCCCAAGACTCGTTCCAAGCACATTGTGTTACGTGACCGTATGTTTCTGTTAATCCATATACGTGCATAACTTCAAAACCTAGATTCTTCATTTTTTTAAAAATTATACTTGGAGGCGGTGCACCAGCTGTTAAAACATAAACTTTTTGTTTTAATTTTTTCCTGTCTTTTTCGGGAGCGCCAGTTATCATATTTAAAACTATTGGAGCTCCTCCAAAATGCGTAACATTGTATTTATCTATCAACTCAAAAATTTTTTTAACATCAATATTTCTCAAACAAATAGTTCGACCTATTAACATCGGTACAGTCCATGGATAACCCCATCCATTACAATGAAACATAGGCACAATAGTTAAAAAATTTAACCTATTGGGCATGTTCCAAGCAGTAGCACTACCAGTAGACATTAGGTAAGACCCTCTATGGTGATATACTACTCCTTTTGGATTTCCTGTTGTTCCAGAAGTATAGCTTAGTGAAAGAGCTTGCCATTCATCCTCGGGCATTTGCCATTGAAAATTCTCGTCACCATTTTTTAAAAATTCTTCGTATTCTCTATCACCGATCTTTTCACACTTTGACTGATCTGCATGCTTATCGTTTATATCAATAATGGTAATTTTTCTTTTTATAGTGCTTAAGGCTTTTTTTACTTCTACATGAAGCTGGCGATCTACAACTAATACTTTTGCTTCTCCGTGTTCCAAAATATATGAAATTGTTTTTGCATCTAAACGAATATTAATTGTATTTAGCACTGCTCCTGTCATGGGTACAGAATAGTGTGCTTCAAATATTTCAGGTGTATTAAAAGCTAAAAAAGAAACAGTGTCCCCCTTTTTTATACCAATCTTTGAAAGCGCGCTGGCAAATTTTACACATCTTTTATAAACTTCTGACCATGTGTAATTTCTATCCTCATAAATTACTGCTTCATAATTTGGGTAGATTTCTTTTGCTCTAACTAAAAAAGTAAGTGGTGTTAAGGGGACGAAATTTGCTTTATTTTTCTCTAAATTTTTTTCGTAAACACTCATTTTCAGTTAAATTTTGCTTTCATCAAGCTTTCACTACCAGCTATTGCTGAATGATAATGACTGTCTATTCTAGGTAGAATTTTATCAAAAAAGTATTTCGCAGTATTAATCTTTTCTTCATAAAAATTTTTATTTTTACTTGAATTATCAAAGCTTACTTTAGTCATTTTAAGCCAAGAAAAACCTAAAGCAACATAACCAAGAACTTTTAAAAAGTCATTGCATGCAGCGCTAACATCATCTTTTTGATTTTTTAACTTATCGTCTAACCATTTTGAAAAGTCTAATAAAAGTTTTATCTTTTCTTTAAGAATGTTGGATAGTCTTTTTAATTCAACATTATCATTATAATTCTTAATTTCATTTTGAAGCAAGGATATAAATTTTTCCAACGTTCGATTAGCAAGTACTTTTCTGAATACTAAATCAATTGCTTGTACAGAATTAGTTCCCTCATAAATTGGTGTAATTCTATTATCTCTATATAGTTGCTCTATTCCTTGATCTCTTGTGTAGCCATAACCACCAAAAATTTGTATTGCTTCATTTGTTATCTCCATACCCATATCTGAAAAAAAAGATTTTACTACAGGTGTCATTAAGGAGACCATATCGTCTGCTTCTTTTCTAACGTTTTCATTTGAATGATTTAAACTTACATCAACTTGTTGGGACAACCAGAAAGCCAGAGATCTTTGACCTTCAATTATTGATTTCATGTTCATTAAACTTCTTCTGATATCTGCATGTTTAATTATTAAATCTGTTTCACCATTTTTGTTATCGTTAGATTTACCTTGTTTTCTTTCTCTAGTATAAGCAAGTGAATTTTGATAGGCAGTTTCTGCAATCCCTAATCCTTGAATACCAACAATAATTCTCTCTAAATTCATCATTGTGAACATTGAACTCAATCCTTTATTTTCCTTACCAATTAAAAAACCCTTAGCATTATCAAAATTAAGAACACAAGTTGGCGAACCTTTTATTCCCATTTTAGTTTCAATAGATAAAGTACTAACACCATTTCTAGATCCAACTGATCCATTTTCATCAACATTAAACTTTGGAACTAAAAAAAGACTTATCCCTTTAGTTCCAGTGGGCGCACCTGGTATTTTTGCTAAAACTAAATGTATGATATTTTCTGTTAAGTCGTGATCACCAGATGTAATAAATATTTTTTGTCCAGTTAAAGAATATGATCCATCTGTATTTTTAATCGCTTTTGTTTTAATTAAACCTAAATCAGTTCCACATTGGGACTCGGTTAAACACATAGTCCCACTCCATTTTCCTTCTACTATTTTTGGTAGAAACTTGTCTTTAATCTTATCATCAGCGTGATGAAGAATGCAATTGTAGGCACCAATACTTAATTCGCTATATAATTTAAATGACAAACTTGCTGAAGATAACATTTCTTCAAAAAAAGTACTGACAGTCTTTGGCATTCCTTGTCCACCATATTTTGGATCACAAGATAAAGATGTCCATCCATCAGTAATAAATTTTTTATAAGCTTCTTTATAACCTGGCGGAGATCTTACGATTCCATTTTCATAAACACATGGACTGTCATCGCCTATTTTGGCTAGAGGATGGACAATTTCTTGATTTATTTTAGCTGCTTGATCTAAAACATCTTTTACTAAGTCAGAGCTTATTTCTTTAAATTTATCAATCTCTTTGTAATTCTTATTATCTTTAAGATTATCAAAAAGAAACATCATATCTTCAACTGGAGCATTATATGTAGTCATTTAGTTAATTAATGGTTTTCCTGTTTTTAATGTATGAATAATTCTTTCTTGTGTTTTTCTATTTTCTACTAATTTCATAAAACTGTCTAATTCCAATTTATACATTTGATCTTCTGTAACTTCTTTACTTATATCTGTATCTCCTCCACTTAAAACATATGCTAATTCTTTACCAACTTCCATACCGTGATCTAGAATCTTTTTATCATTATATAATGCTTCAAGTATTTTGTGCATTTTTTCTCTAGCATTTTTACCTGATAATTTAAATTTACATTCCTTAGATGGAGACATATCTACATTATTATTGAGTAATTTTCTTGCCGCAGGTAATAGTTCATTTCTATTAATTATAACATCATGATTTTTATCCAAAAATAACAAAGGTTTTGCCTCTTGAGGCGAAGAAGCAGTTTTAGCATAACCAATTATATCAAAAACTTTTAATGGCGCATAATCTGGATCTGTTTTAGACTCATTAGTTTGACACCATCTCCAGAGTAGTTCTTTACAACCGCCGCCAGCAGGTACTAAACCAACAATAGTTTCTACTAAACCCATTACTATATTAGTATGTGTAACTACATAATTACTTTGTAAGACAACTTCTTCTCCACCTCCTAGAGCCAAACCTGATGGAGCAGATATAACTGGGTATTTACAATATTTGAGGTGCTTGCAAGTTTCTTGAAAATATTTAATAAATTTTTCAACAGACTTTGTATCGTTATTCTTTATGAATTCCATTACATAATTAAGATTCACCCCTGCTGAAAATTGCATACTTTCATTTATTATAATAAGAGGTTTATCTGTAGCCTTTTTCAAAGCATCCATTGAATCATTATCCAAAGCGTTTGCTTTTGTATTAAACTCAACAATATTAAAATCTTTAAACCTAAATATTTCTGCTGAGTCATTTTTATCTAATTTAATGACTGTTTTTTTTATCTTTCCTAATGTCTGTAAGTTAGTATATTTTTGTCGCTCGTCGTAGAAACTTTCTACTTTTTTTTGTTTTAAATCTTTTAAAAATTCATTGTGATTAATATCTCCAATTTTTAAAAAGAAATTTTTTAATCCTATAGACTCTAACATTTCAAAGGGGCCCATAGACCAATTAAAACCCAGTCTTAAAGCTTCATCTATGTCATTATATTCATCAGTTATATTTGGCACCAGTGAAGATGAGTACAAAATTATTTTTGAAATTACTGACCATGCATATTTGCCATACTTATCATTTCTGTTAATTAATTCTAAAAGGTTTATCTTATCTATTTTTAAATCTATCTTTTTAACTGGAAAGTATTCATTTTTATTTAAATTAAGAGCTTCAAGAGTCTTTTTATTCTCAGACTTATTTATCCTATAAAACCCTCCTTTACCTTTTCTACCTGTATAACCAGTTTCAATTAGTTTTTTAATAATCGGTAAACCGGAGACAACTTTTTGAAATTCATCTTCTTTAGGTAATTCTTTTTGAAAACTTTTAAGAACATCTGACATTAGATCAATACCAATTAAGTCATATAAAGCAAAAACACCTGTTTTAGGTATACCCATAGGTCTTCCAAATACAGCATCAGCTTCTTCAATAGAGAGATCCATATTAATCGCTTCTGTCATCGCTACTTGCATAGCATAGACTCCTATTCTGTTTCCTAAAAAACCAGGCGTGTCACCACAAATAATTACACCTTTGCCTAATTTTTCTTCACTAAAATCTTTCAAATAATTAATTTTATTTTGATCGTTTAGCTTATCCCTAACTATTTCCAATAATCCCATATATCTAACCGGGTTGAAAAAGTGCGTAATACAAAAATCTTTTTTGTCTTCTGCTTTTAATTTTTCTGATAATACTTTTAAAGGTATGGTTGATGTATTTGACGAAACGATTGAGTCTTTTTTTCTTTTATCGAATATTTTTTTGTAAATATCGTGTTTAATATCAATTCTTTCAACAACTGCTTCTACAATCCAGTCTGCATCAGAAACATTATCAAAGTCATCTGTAATATTGCCAACCTTCAAATTTTTAATTTTATCTTTTTCAAACAACAATGGTGGTCTAGATTTTAAAATCCTTTCTTTAGCTTTTTCAGAAATTTCTGTTTTTAAATCTAATAATAAAACTGATATATTTGCATTGCATAAATGAGCAGCTATTCCGCTCCCCATTGTTCCTGAACCTATTACAACTACCTTTTTAATATTCATATGATTTTGGTCGGAGCGGAAGGATTTGAACCTTCGACCCTCTGGTCCCAAACCAGATGCGCTACCAGGCTGCGCTACGCTCCGAAAGTCTATTTATATAGGTTATATATGACTTTTTGGCAATTGAAAGATTATTGTTATATTAGTAAAAAATAACTAAATGATCCAATATATTTCAAAACCTTTTAAATATTTCTTTAAACTAGAGTCAGCATCAGGACTAGTTCTTCTTTTCGCAGCAGTGATTGCTTTGTTTATTAGTAATAGTAGTTTGGGTGAAAATTATTTTAAAATATTAGAAAGTTATTTTACGCTTGGAACTAAAGAATTTGGGTTAAAATTAAGTGTTCTACATTGGATTAACGATGTTTTGATGGCTGTCTTTTTTTTCTTGGTATCTTTAGAAATTAAAAGAGAATTTGTTAAAGGCGAGCTATCAAATCCGAAACAAGCAATGTTACCAATTATTGGGGCCGTTGGTGGAATGGTAGTTCCAGCTGCAATTTATATAATTATTAATATAGATGACAGCACAAGACTTAACGGTTGGGCAATACCGTCAGCAACTGATATTGCCTTTTCATTAGGAGTGTTATCATTACTTGGAAAAAGAGTTCCTATATCTTTAAAAGTTTTTTTAACTGCTTTAGCAATTATTGATGATCTTGGAGCAATAATAATAATAGCTTTCTTTTACTCAGGAAACATACAAACGATTTACCTTATTTTAATGGCTGTTGCGATGTTATTGCTTATTATCTTAAATAGATTAAATGTGAGATCATTCATTCCTTATTTAATAGTTGGAATATTTTTGTGGGAATTTACACATCAGTCGGGTATTCATGCAACGATTGCTGGTGTTTTATTAGCTTTAACTATTCCTCACGATACAAAAAAAGAGAAAAATTCATTATTATTAAAGTTAGAACATGCAATTTCCCCTTATGTAGCATTTGGAATTATGCCAATATTTGCTTTTGCAAACGCAGGAGTATCTTTGGAGGGATTATCATTTACAACTTTGTTAAATCCAGTACCTTTAGGAATAGTTTGTGGATTATTTTTTGGAAAACAAATAGGAGTATTTTTATTTTCGTATTTGTCTATATATTTTAAGTTTGCGGATAAACCGAGTAACTCAAATTGGATGTCGCTTTATGCTGTATCTATATTAACCGGAATTGGTTTTACTATGAGTCTTTTCGTTGGCAATCTTGCCTTCGCGAACAACTTAGAATTTAGTGACGGTGTTAAGATTGGTGTACTGACTGGTTCATTACTATCTACTTTATGTGGTTACTTTTTATTATTATTTGCAAGCAGGAAATGATTGATAAAAGATTATTAAAAATAGCATCTAATACTAAATTTTACGGTTTAAAAAATAACTATACTTATAAAACTATACTTAAGAACTCGATTTGCGGCGACAAAATATCCATAGAAATTTCATTAAAAAAAAATAATATTCAAGAATTAAGATACGAAACTGAAGCGTGTGTTTTTTGTCAAGCTTCCGCAAGTACACTAGCGAATATAGCTAAAAATACTAACTTTAGTAATTTAAAAAAAAATTTAAGTAAATATTTAGATTATAGTAAAAAAGTACCAAAAAAATTTAATAATTTAACTTATTTATTAAAAGATAAATATATGAAAAGAAAGGATTGTATACTTTTACCTTTTAAAGCTTTTTATAAAGCAATTAAATAATATGATAAAAAAAATTATATTTTCCATTATGCTTTTTAGTTTCTTCTCCAGTTTATCAGCAAATTACCATAAATTAGCTTACGATTTTAATTTCAAAGGAATTGACGGCAAAAAAATAAATTTGAAAGATTATGAAAACAAAGTGATAGTCGTTGTAAATGTTGCAAGCCGTTGTGGTTACACACCTCAATATGAAGGGTTACAATCACTATGGACCGACTATAAAAAGGATTTAGTAATAATTGGTGTACCAACAAATAATTTTAAACAAGAGCCCAAAGATAATGCTGCTATTAAAGAATTCTGTGAGACAAATTTTAATATTAGTTTTCCAATGACTGAAAAAATGGATGTGATTGGATCGAATGCACATCCTTTTTATAAATGGGCTAAGAAGAATTATGGTATTGGCGCAATTCCAAAATGGAATTTTCACAAAATAATTATAGGTAAAAATGGGAAGGTAGCTGACACTTTTGCCTCTTTCACTAAACCTAGTTCAAAGAAATTTTTAACTTCTATCAACAAAGAAATTAAAAGTTAAAACTTAAACCATCGTAAGCAGGCACGATATTTCGTGGTAGTTTTTTTCTAATTTTATCGTAATCCAAATCAACGTGTAAATTTGTAAGTATTGTCTTTTTAGCTTTAATTATATTTGCTATTTTTAAACTCTCATCAAAGTGGAAATGTGAAGGGTGAGGATTTTTTCTAAGACAATCTATCACTAAATAATCTAATTCTTTTAAATATTTAAGAGCTTTATTAGGTATTTTATTGCAATCACTTAAGTAAGCTATTTTATTAAAAATAAAACCATTCGCTTTAATCATACCATGTTGAAGCTCAATCGCTCTTATTTTTAGATATTTATTATTTTTTTTAATCTTAAATTGTTCTTTAAAAATGTGAGAAGACATAATGGGTTTATATCCAGATCTCGGCAAGAAACAAAAAGTGTATTTTTGTTTCAAAAGCTTTATGGTACGTTTACTTCCATGAACAGGAATTTTTTTTTTATTTTTCCAAAAAAAAGGTCTTAACTCAAATATACCAACAGTTTGATCAGCATGTTCATGAGTGTAGATAACTGAGTCTATGTTTCTTATATTATTTTTTTTAATTTGTTCTTTAATATCTGGTGAGGTGTCAATCAATACTGAAATGTTTTTATATTGTATATGAGCACAGCATCTTGTTCTCACATTTTTTTTGTTTTTTTTATTTAGTTTGCCCCAATTATTTGTAATCCATGGTGCACCTAATGAACTTCCACAACCAAGAATAGTAAATTTATTACTCAATTTAAATTACCAAAAAGTTTAAAAAAATTATTTGTAGTATTATCACAAAAATCTTCATACTTGATATTTTTCAAACTGGCTAAATATTTTGCAGTATGTACGACATTGGCTGGTTCATTTGATTTTCCTCTGAATGGTTCAGGAGATAAATAGGGAGCATCTGTTTCTAACAGTATTTTATTTAAAGGAATTGTTTTAAAAGTTTCTTTTAAATCATTTGATTTTTTGAAGGTTATAATGCCACTAGCAGAAAAATAAGCATTTAAATCTAAAAGTTTTTTGGCAAATTCTTTACTTCCCGTAAAACAATGCATGAGAATTTTTAAATTATTTTTAGTAAATTTTTTTAATATATCAAAAGTTAGTACTTCGGCATTTCTTGAATGAATTATTAATGGTAAATTACTTTCAATGGAAGCTTTGATATGTTCCTCAAATAATTTAACCTGAGCATTTTTATCTGAATAATTATAATAAAAATCTAATCCAGTTTCTCCAATACCTATAATTTTTTCACTCATTTTTATTTTTTCTAATATTTTTTCTTTATTTATTTCATTGTGATTTTTCGCTTCATGCGGGTGTATACCGTAAGTCCCATAAACATTTGAAAATTTTTTTGTTATATCTAAAATTACATTATATTTTTTATCAACTACTGAAATGGTCAACATAAATTTTACATTTGAGTCTTTAGCTCTTTTTATGACATCTTCCAAATTAGAAAACATTGGTTCATAATCTAAATGACAGTGTGAATCTATTATCATCAATCTACCTTTTTAAATAAAATTTTAATTTCACCAAGTTCCTTATCATGTGTTAATCCATCATTTTTATTAATTTCAGAAATAACTCTTAAATCTTTATTAACATTTATAATATCCAATACGCTATTAGCGCTATTTGGTATTATAGGTAATAAAAGAATACTTATATTCTTAATTTGTTCTACTATAGAGTACATAACTGCATTCATTTGTTTTGGATTTGATTTTTTAAGAGCCCATGGCTCAGAATCATTAAAATATTTATTTGAGTCAAAAGAATATTCAATTACTTTTTTAATATAAATATTTAAATTTTGATGGTTTATTAATTCACTTAATTTTGTAATATCGTTTTTAAGCTTATTAGTAAGAGCTTTATCTTTATTTGATAATGAATCACTTTTAGGTATTTTATTTCCACAATTTTTTTTTAAAAATGCAAAAACTCTTTGACATAAATTACCATAATTGTTAGCCAAATCATTATTTATACAGTTTTTTAAATTCTCTAAAGACACATTTCCATCATTGCCAAGTGATACTTCTTTAATTAAATAATATCTTAACTGATCAATGCCGTAGTTTTTGATTATATCTAGTGGATCAAGAATGTTTCCAATAGATTTAGACATTTTTTTATCATCTGAGAGAATCCAGCCATGTCCAAAAATTCTTTTTGGTAATGGTAATTTTGCAGCCATTAAAAATGCAGGCCAATAAATTGCATGAAATCTCAAAATATCTTTACCAATGACATGTAGGTCAGCAGGCCAATATTCCTTATATAGTTTAGAAGAAGTATCCGGGTAATTTAATGCACTTAAATAATTTGTTAATGCGTCTAACCAAACATAAATTATATGTTTTTGATTTTTTGGAACAGGTATTCCCCAAGAAAAAGATGTTCTACTTATAGATAAATCTTTTAATCCTTTTTCAACAAATTTTTTTACCTCATTATTTCTTGATATGGGAAGAATAAAATCTGGATTTGCATTATAATGTTGCAGAAGTTTCTCTGACCAGGCTGAAAGTTTGAAAAAAAAAGACTCCTCCTCTACCCATTCAACTTTAGATCCTGATAAAATCGATACTTTAGATCCATTTTTTTCCTCTACTTCATTACTTTCATAATAAGCCTCATCAGATACTGAATACCATCCTTTATACTTATCTAAATAAATATCACCCGAATTCACTAATTTATTCCATAAGTCTTCTACCGACTTATAATGTCTTTTTTCAGTTGTTCTTATAAAATCATTGTTTGATAAATTTAAAACTTTAGTAAGATCTCTAAATTTGCTTGATAATTCATCGCAAAATTGCTGGGTATCTTTTTTATTCTTTTCTGCTTCTCTTTGAATCTTTAGACCATGTTCATCTGTACCCGTCAAAAAATAAACATTGTAACCATCTAATCTTTTAAATCTAGCAATTACATCAGCAATTATACTTGAATAAGCATGGCCCATATGAGGCTTGCCTGATGGATAATAAATAGGTGTGGTTATGTAATAACTTTTTTTATTCACTAAATAAAACGCTCTAATTCTGTAATCAAATTTGAATTATTCAAATTTAATTTATTTGATTCAAATATTTTTTTTATAATAGCGACTCTATCATTATTTAAATTTTGTATATTTAATTCTTTTTTATATTTGTAAAAATAATATTGATTTATTAAAAAAATTGCAAAATTGAAATAATCAGAATTTTTTTTTATTTTACTTAATTTTAATAGTTTATCAATATTTGTTACAATTTTATCATTTAAATCGATTTTTTCTTCTAAAACAATTTTATTGAATTTAAAATAATTACCAGGTGTTAGTGTTGAGTTTTTTGAGTCAATTTTTTCCTCTATCATAAAATCAGAAATTAAATTATTAATAATATTATATTTTTCTTTTTCATTTAAAAAGATCTTAATTTCTATTGATCTTGATTTTAATGTTTCAAGTAAATCCTGTCTTTGATTGTTTATTAGGATGAAATAATTTATTTTAGAGGGTTCCTCAATCATTTTAAGTAAAGCATTTACACAGTTTTTATTTAGGTATTCAACATCATCAAAAATAATAAATCGATACATATTGTTAATTGATGACTTTTGTAAATTAGTTTTTAATGCTCTGATATTTTCAATTTTAATATTATTATTATTACAATTGAAATAAAAAATATTGGAGTCATAATTTTGTTTAATATTTTGAAATATCTTGTTTGATTCAAAAATTAATCCATTTTTTAAATCATAATTCTTCTTATCATATAAGTAAGCCATAAAATGATGTATTAACGTAAATTTTCCCTGTCCTTTTTTTCCAGATAACATTAGTGTTTTAGGTAATTTTTCAATATCAGATAACTTAACTAAATCAAATAAATGCTGAGTTAGACCATATAATTTTTGCGAGGTCATTTTATTCCCAATTTTTTTTTAATTGTTTTAAATATTATATTTTGTAATTGTGATGTGTCTTTTGATGAGTCTAAAACTATATAATTTTTTTTATTTTTGGACAATTTTAAAAAAGCATTTTGTGCTTTTATATAAAATTTTACAGGAAAATTATCGTATCTATTTTTAATTTTTCTTTTTTTTAATCTTTTTAAAAATGACTGTTTTTTTACTTTTAATACAAAAGTAAGATTGGGTTTAATCTTTTTAAGTATTTCATTATGTATGTTTTTAATAAATTTTGCAGATACTTTTTTGCCATAAACCTGATAAGCCATTGTTGAGTCAACAAATCTATCACAGATTATTATTTTTCTTTTTTTAATTGCAGGTAAAATCTTATTTTTTATATGTTCATTTCTTGCAGCTAAATACAAAAGTGTATCTGTATATTTATCAAATTTAATCTTTTTATTTTTCTCAAAATAATCTTTTAAGATAATTTTCCTAATAATTTCAGCACTTCTTGTTCCACCAGGCTCCCTGGTAAGAATAATATTTTTTGAAATTCTTTTTAGTTTATTAAATAATATTCGCGCCTGAAATGATTTTCCACTTCCTTCAATGCCTTCAAACACAATAAAAAAACTTTTTCTATACATCTCCCCAGATCAAATAATTTAAAGACATAAATAAACTTTTAAACACGTTAACTTTATCTACATTTTCAGAAGCATATACCGGAACTTTTTGAACTAAATCATCTTTTACAAAAACCTCAATTTTGGCAATCTCTTGATCTTTTTTGATGGGTGCTTTTACAGGTCCGTTATATTTTAAATAAACTTTAAGGTTTCTAGACTCTTTCTTTTTTAATGTTAAAAAAATATCTTCTTTTGTAATGCCTTCAACATTAGTTTTTTTTCCTAACCATGATTTAACAGGAAAAATCGTAGAGTTTTTTTTAGATATCAGAAATGTATCAGTGTTTCTAAAACCCCAACTCAAAATTTTTAAAGAATCACTTGATCTTGCATTTTTTGTTTGGAAACCACTTGCAACCGCTATTAATCTACGTTCATCTCTTTTCATTGTACTAGCTAAAGAATACTTTTCGACAGCTAGATAACCCGTTTTAATACCATCTACACCGACCCTTTTATAAAGTAGAGGATTTCTATTTCCTTGAGTTATTGGGTCACCTCCAGTTCTATCCCAAGTAAACTTGGTTTCTTTAAAAAGTTCGTAATATTCTGGATAATTTTTGATTAAATATTGTGACATTATTGCTATATCACGTACAGTAGAATAATTATCTGGATCATTAATTCCTGAGGAATTAGCAAAATTTGTATTCGTCATACCTATCTCACTTGCTTTTTCATTCATTATATCTGCGAAGTTTTCTTCAGTACCAGCTATACCTTCAGCGATTGCAATACATGCGTCGTTTCCTGAAGCAATTATTATTCCTTTTAACAAATTTTCAACCGATACTTCATCATTGATCATTAAAAACATTGAAGAGTATCCGCTTTGTGATAAACGCCAAGCTTTTTCAGAAATTAAAAATTTATCTTCAAAAGAAAGTTTATTTTGTTTAAGTAAATCGAAAACTATAATTGAAGTCATTATCTTGGTCATCGAGGCAGGATATATACTCATATCTGGCTCTACTTCATAAAGGATTTCATTAGAATCATGATCAATCAAAATCGCAGTTTTTACATCAACTTTTGGATTTCCTATAACTGCAATTGTAAATAAAAAGTAAAATGCAATAATTTTTATTAATATTTTATTCATATATTTTTATGTCTACATCATCGAAATTTAATTGCTTAAGTGCAATGTAATCATTTTTTATCATTTTAATAGTCTTATATGGACCTAAAAAAACCTCAAAATTATGTTTATTCTTTTTTTTAATGGATATTTTCCTATTTCTTAGTAATGCTGACTCGGATTTGACCCTTTTTTTTAAGAGGTTGGCTGCTTCTAAAGAATAAAAATTACCTAGAATTATTACAAATTTTGGATCTTTCTCAGTTATTTTTTTTGTTGTTTGACCAATGTTACTAATCTTAACTTTTTCAACAGGAGCCTTTACTTTTAGTTGTTTTTCCTCTTCATACATTTCAGCTTTTTTTGCTATAAAAGACTTATTTTTTTTTAGTTCCTCAACTTCAACATAAGGAAAATTTTCATTTAATCCTATTTGATCAGAAATCGATTTTGTGATTAATATTTTATAAAAATCAGGGTAATCTAATTTGTAAGAGTTTTTAGTGATTATATTTTTTCCATTTTTTGGATTGGATATTTTTAACAAAACACCTCTAGGTAATTTATTATGTGCAATTATTAAATCGTAATTATTGATTTTTCTTTTTATTAATTTACTTTCGTAGTCCTGATTTGAATAAATATAAGCAAATCCGTTAGAACTAAAAACTGGTTTTTCATATTTATTAGTTTTAACTGCATCACAAGAAACAAAAAACAATAGAAGAAAAATATATTTAAATTTCATTTTTAAACTTGTCCTTTAAAGTACATACAGCTAAAGCAAATCTTAAAGATCTATTCCATTTTAAAATTAACTCATAGTTATTAAAAACTAAATATGCTGGTTTTAAAGTATTTGATCCTGGTATAATATCTTTGTCAGGAGTAATTATTGCTGCTACCATATTATCATAATTAGAATAGTTTTCAGAAAACTTTAAATATTTTTTAAAATATTTAACTTTTTTTTTATTTTTTAATTTTCTGGCTGAGGTATTCAAATATTTAATTGGAATTTTTTGTTTCAGTTCAACTTTAACAAAACATGGTGCATTAGTTTGCCAACCAATTTTCTTAATATAATTTGCTGCAGATGCAAAAGAATCTTCAATTTCTTTCAACTCAATATTTGAATTATTGTTATAATCTATTGCATAACTTTTAATCGTAGATGGCATAAATTGAAAATTTCCAAAAGCACCCGCCCAAGACCCAAACAAAATACTCTTATCAATTACTTTATTATCGATTAGTTTTAATAGAATTAATAATTCATTAGTAAAAAAAGCACTTCTCCTTTTATCAAAACTTAAAGTAGCTAACGAGGATAAAATATCCATTTTTCCAAGATATTTCCCAAAGTTTGTTTCAATGCCCATTAAAGCCAAAAGTAATTCCTTTTCTACTAAAAAAACACTTTCAACTTTATTAATTAATTTTTTTTCTTGAGAGTATAACATCAATCCTTTTTTAACTTTTTTGTTATTTGTTCTTTTGCTAATATAAGTGAGAGTGTCCTCATAAAATTCCGGTTGATATCTATCATACTCAATCACCTTGGGAAGAAATTTAACATTTTTAAGAGTTTCATTTACAGTATTTTCTGAAACTCCCTCACTAATAGCAAATTTTTTAAAATCATCTAACCAACTATTAAATTTATGATCAGCGGCATAAATTTGTTTTGATGGTATTAAAAAGTAAAATAATAAAAATAATTTAATAAAGAATTTAGCCATTTTGTTAGTTATCATAAAAATTTTATTTAAACCAGCATTCCAAAATTAAATAAGATTATTGTTATTTTTTCTTAAAAAGAGTATTAGTTTGTTACGTTTCGCATTATGGAGAGGTGGCTGAGCGGTTGAAAGCACTGGTCTTGAAAACCAGCAACGGGGCAACTCGTTCGTGGGTTCGAATCCCACCCTCTCCGCCATTATAATTTAAAATTACTAAATATTTCTAATATTTTATTTTTTTCAACTTCAATATCTAATTTTTTTGTTTTATAAAAACTGTAGATAATTTCGTCCTCTAAATTTAAAAAGTCATAGAGATCTTCCAGCTCAGCTTTAGAAAATTTATTAATATATTTATCAACAAATTTACCAAGTAGTATGTCCATCTCCTTAGTACCGCGATAATTTGCTCTATAAATTATTTTTTTCTTTAAAGTTTCTAATTCTTTCATTTAATTAATGTATTATATATTAACCATGGCTATATTTAAAAATAAAGATGATCTTTTTAAAAATATATCTTTTTTAAAGGGTGTTGGTCCAAAATTAAGTAAGTATTTAAAAAATAAAAAAATTGAAAAAATTAACGATTTACTGTGGCATTTTCCATATTCATCAACTGATAGATCAAATACAGCAACTCTCGATAAACTGGAAGTAGGAAAAATACAAACCATTAAAGTAAAAGTTTTAAAATATAATTTTCCACGAATAAGAAATTTGCCTAACAAAGTTATTTGTGAAGATGAATTTGGTAAAATAGATATTATTTTCTTTAATAGCAGAGAAGGATATATCAAAGCCATCTTACCTGTAAACAAATGGGTTTTAATAAGTGGAAAAATTAATTTTTATAAATCTAAATATCAAATAACAAACCCAAGTTATATTACTTCGATAGATAAAATTGACTATGTTAAAAGAAATATTCCAAAATATTCGTTGACAGAGGGGTTAAATGAAAAATCTTACAGAAAAATTATTGAAAAAGTAATTAATAACCTACCCGTTTTAGAGGAATGGCTTGATGAAGAGGTGTTGTATAAGTTTGGTTTTAAATCCTGGAATGAGTCTCTTCTAAAAATTCATAATTTTGAAAATGCTGATACAGTTAACAACAAATATATTAGGAGATTAGCTTTGGATGAAATTTTGTCTAATTTAATAGTACTCTCAAAAAATAGAAAAAAGTTTAAAGAAACTAAAAAGGAAAGTAAATTATTTGATAATTCTTTAGCCAAAATAATACTTAAAAATTTAAACTTTACACTTACTAAAAATCAAGAAGAGATAATTAAAGAAATTAACGAAGATTTAAAATCAGATAGAAAAATGTTTCGCATACTTCAAGGTGACGTTGGTTCTGGGAAGACCATTGTTTCTTTTATGACCATAGCTAATGTTCTAGAAATTGGTTGTCAGTCAGCCATGATGGCTCCAACAGCTATATTAGCAGATCAACATTACAACTTAGCAAAAAAAATATTTCATGGAACCGAAATTAGAATAGAACTTTTAACTGGAAAAACTGAGACGAAACAAAGAAAAAAAATACTTGAAGACTTAAAAGATGGTGAAATTGATTTGTTGATCGGAACACATGCTTTATTCCAAAAAAAAATTAATTTTAAAAACCTAGGATATGTTGTGATAGACGAACAACATAAGTTTGGTGTGAAACAAAGAATGTCTCTCGCTGAAAAGGGTGGAAAAAATTGTGATGTTTTATTGATGTCTGCAACTCCAATACCTAGGACAATGATGTTAACAATTTATGGGGATATGGATGTTTCAAGACTAATTGAGAAACCTAAAAACAGACTTCCAATATTAACTTATTCGAAGCCTGAGAAAAAGATTGATGATTTAATAAAAATAATAAAAAAAAATTTATCTGAAAACAATCAAGTTTTTTGGGTATGTCCTTTGATTAAGGACTCACAAATATTTGATTATACGTCTGTTAAAATGAGACTTAAATGGCTTAAAAAAATATTTCCCTCCGAAACAGGAATTTTACACGGTGAATTAAAACAATATGAAAAAGATTTAATTTTAGAAAAATTTTTAAAAAAAAAAATAAGATTGTTAATTTCTACGACTGTTATAGAGGTTGGAATTGATTTTCCAGATGCAAATTTAATAATTATTGAAAATGCAAATAAGTTTGGTTTAGCTCAATTACACCAATTACGTGGAAGAGTTGGTAGAGGAAGCAAGCAAGGAAAATGTATTCTTTTATTTAAAGACAATCTGTCAAAAAATAGTGTCCAAAGAATTAAAGTTTTAAAAAAATCTAGTGATGGGTTTTTTATTGCTGAGGAAGACATGAAAATGAGAGGATTCGGCGACATAATAGGGTATCAACAAAGTGGAGAAAAATTTTTTAAAATTGCAGATCCTATTAATCATATCGATCTTTTTAATTACGCTGAAAGTTATATAAAAAAAATAGAGAACGAAAATCTTGATAGATTTGATTTTTTAGTGAAGTTGCATGATAAAGCAGAAATTATATATTCTAAAAATGGTTAATCAATATCAGACGTTCCAGCAGAAACAATAAATTTAGACGCTTGTTCAAAACTTATATCTAAAAAAATTAAATTTTTTTTTGGCACCATCAATAAAAAACCACTTGTGGGATTAGGTGTGGTTGGCACAAAAACATTTACTAATTCATTTCCAATTTTATCGTTTATAATTCCCTTATTTTCTTTTGTAGCGAAACCGACAGCCCAAACATCTTTTTTGGGATATTCAAGCAAAACCACACTTTTTTGTTTGTTATCACTTTTAGTTAAGCTTTCCGTCATTTGATTTATTGCTGAATAAATAGTTCTTAAAATTGGTATTTTTTTTAAAATTTTGTTTATTAATTCAAATATTTTTTTTCCTAAGAATGAAAGTGATAGCCATCCTATGAATGTAATTAAAAAAATTGCAATTATTATTTCCACCCCAGGAATTTCAAAATTTAAATAACTATTAGGGTTTAATTCCTTTGGAAGTATTTTTGTTGATATTTTTATAATGAACAATGAAAGATAAAGGGTAATTCCTATTGGTATAAGCACTACAGCGCCAGCAAAGAAATAGTTTCTTAATCTAGATAAAATTGATCCCTTTTTTCGCTTTTCGGTCATTAACTATAACTTGAGTTTATTATGAAAATTATTATTAATATAAAAATTGCAATTAGTAATTTATTATTTAAAATCATGAATCTTATGAAACATATCATAAATAGGAGAAAATTTCTTGGCTTATTTGGTTGTGGTTGTTGCTCTTTATTAATGCCATCTTGTGCTACAGTACCAATAACTGAAAGGAAACAACTAAGTCTTATACCTGAAGCAACAATAAATAGACAAGCTGCTCAAGCTTATTCACAATTCAAAAATAAAGCAAAATTAATTACCAAAGGTAGTCAGCTCAAAGAAATTAAAGAAATTGGAAAAAAAATTGAAAAATCTGTAACAGCTTTTTTTATTAATAAAGGACAAAAGGATCCAACTTCAACATTTGGGTGGGACTATGTTTTGGTAGATAATGACAAAGTAGTCAATGCTTGGTGTATGCCTGGAGGTAAAATTGCAGTTTATACAGGTTTGTTAAAAATTACAAAAAATACTGATGCTCTATCTATTGTGATGGGCCATGAAATAGCACATGCAGTGGCTAGACATTCCGTTGAAAGAGCTAGTCAAGCAATGACTATTAATATTGGAACACAGGTAGCAGATGTGTTTTTAGGTGGTGCAATAAATAGAACGCGCAATACTGTTGGACAAAATACTGGATTAGATATTTTTCAATTAGGTATTATGAATCCTTTTGGTAGAAAACAAGAAACTGAGGCTGATTATCTTGGACTTATTTTTTCTTCACTTTCAGGTTATGACATTAGGGAGTCTGTAAAATTATGGGAACGAATGGCTAAAAAAAATGAAGGAAAAGAGCCACCAGTTTTTTTAAGCACACATCCATCTAGTAAAAAAAGAATTGAAAATTTAGAGAACTGGATAAGAGAAGTTATGATTAAGTATCCACCAATATCAACTTGAAGCTGATTTGGTGAGCCCTGATGGACTCGAACCATCGACACCCTCCTTAAAAGGGAGGTGCTCTACCAACTGAGCTAAGGGCCCAAAGAAATTTCTTTTACATATAAATCGTCAAAAATTCAATGTAATTAATTAATTAAATAATTTGATATATTTGTTATAAAATTTACTGAAAGTGCGACTCTTAATACTTTTTCTTATTTCAAACATAAATTGTTGATAAAAGTTTATATTGTGTAGGGAAATAAGCATTGAGGCAAGTAATTCATTTGTTTTGATTAAATGATTTAAATAGCTTTTTGAATACCGGTTAAGACTTCTTAAATTACATTTTTCATCAAGGGGGGATTCGTCATTTTTATATAAAGAATTCTTTAAATTTATTTTCCCTTGCCAAGTGAAAGCTAAACCAGTTCTTCCAGACCTTGTGGGCATTACGCAATCAAACATATCTACTCCCTCATTTATCGCCCCTAATATATCTGAAGGTGTACCCACACCCATTAAATATCTTGGTTTATCCTCTGGCATTTCATACGTAATATTTTTAACTGTTTCAAACATCTCGCTTTGAGTTTCTCCTACAGCTAAACCTCCTATTGCATATCCATCGAAATCTATGTCTCTAAGTCTTTGTAAACTTTCAAGTCTTAAGTCTTTATAGAGACCACCTTGAATAATACCAAAAAGAGCTTTTTTTTTATTGTTGCCAAATTCTACTTTAGATCTTTTTGCCCAATTTGTTGAAATATCTATAGCTTTTTTTAATTTATCTTTATCATTTGTTAATTGAGGACATTCATCTAATACCATTAATATGTCTGAATTTATTGATTTTTGTATTTTAATACTTTTTTCAGGACTTAAAATTATTTTTTTTCCATCAATATGAGATCTAAAAGTTGCGCCAATATCTTTATCAATTTTTGTTAATTTTGACAGCGACATAATTTGAAAACCTCCCGAGTCAGTTAAAATAGGTTTATCCCAATTCATAAAATTATGCAGACCGCCAAATTTTTCTAAAATAGTAGATCCCGGTCTTAACATTAAGTGATAAGTGTTTCCTAAAATAATTTGAGATCCTGTTTTTTTAAGGTCGTCTACAAATAAACCTTTAACAGTTCCCAAAGTACCTACTGGCATGAATGCAGGGGTATCTATGTTTCCTCTAGATGATTTAATTATTCCTAACCTTGCTTTTTTAAATTTTGAAATTAACTTGAAGGAAAACTCTTTTTTTTTCATCAAAAGTTATTTCAACTTTAGACTTATGATTTTATCTGGACTCTTAACTGAGCCATTAGGACCTTCTCCCTTTTTTATATTATCTATAAACTCCATTCCTTTAACTACTTTTCCAAAAACAGTATATTGTCTATCTAAATGTGGTGCAGGTTGAAAACAAATAAAAAATTGACTATTTGCACTATCAGGATTTGCAGATCTTGCGGCCGATAGAACTCCCCTATCATGTGGTATATCGGAAAATTCAGATTTTAAATCAGGCAAATCTGAACCACCTGTACCAGCCAATGACAAATTAAAATCTTTTGAGTTTGAATTTCCAAATTTAACATCTCCGCTTTGAGCCATGAAGCCGTCAATTACTCTATGAAAAACAACTCCATTATAAAGCCCTTTGCTTGCTAAGTCTTTAAATCTTTTTACATGATTAGGTGCAACATCTGGATAAAGCTCTAATTCTACTTCTCCGTCTTTTAGTTTCATTATCATAATTTCCTCCGCGTATAATTTATTAATAATAAATATGAAAAAAAATATTAAAATGTAAATTCTTTTCATTCTAGTTTATTTTTTAATTTTTTCACAATTGATTTTGTTAAAAATTTATCTATTTTTCCATTTAATTTAGCAATTTCCTTTACAAATTTAGATGAAATAATTTGATTTTCTACATCAGACATCATAAAAATTGTTTCTATTTTTTCATTTAGTTTTTTATTCATACCAGCCAATTGGAATTCATATTCAAAATCTGAAACAGCTCTTAGACCTCTAATTATTACACTTGCTTTATATTGTTTACAAAGTTTGATGGTTAATGTGTTAAAAGGAACTACTAAAATTCTTTTTCTATTCAGCTTTAAGTCTTTAAACAACGAATTTTTAATAATATCAACCCTCTCTTCTATTGAAAAAAGATAGTCTTTATTTATATTTTCTGCAGCTGCAACTATAACTTTATCAAAAATCTTCAAAGATTTTTTAATCACATCTATATGACCATATGTAATTGGGTCAAAAGTTCCAGGATAAATTGCTGTGGTCTTCATTATTGTATATTATCATCTATTTTAATAACTGAGACAACCTTTTCTTCTCCACTAAGCTTTTTAATTCTCACGCCTTGAGTATTTCTACCAGCAACTCGTATTTCTTTAACAGCACATCTCATTATACTTCCTTTATCAGTTGATAATATAATTTCATCTTCTTCCCCAACAACTAGACTGCATGCAATATTTCCATTTCTAGATGAATTAATTATACCTATGATACCTTTTCCACCTCTGTTAGTTACTCTATAATCAAAATATGATGAACGTTTACCGTATCCTTTTTCAGAAACTGATAAGATAAATTTTTCAAGTCCTTTTTTGATTTTAGGATCTTTTTTAATCTTTTGATTGTCAATTTTACTATTATCTAAAATTGATAAAGATATTATCTCGTCACCATCAGATAGTTGCATACCTCTTATACCTTTTGAAGATCTACCTTTGAAAAGTCTTAATTTTTTTGACATAAATCTAATACATTTGCCGAATTTTGTGCTTAATAATATATCTTGGTCTTCTTTACAAATTTTAACACCTATTATTTTGTCATCTTCAGAAAGTTTCATAGCTATTTTTCCTGAAGCGTTAATATTTATAAAATCTTCCAACGAATTTTTTCTTATATTGCCTTTAGAAGTAACAAAAACTATTTTAAGATTCTTCCATTCATTTTCATCCTCGGGTAAAGGCATGATTGAACTTATCGAGTGGTGATTTTTAAGAGGCAAAATATTGAATATAGATTTACCCTTAGAGGCAGATGTTCCTTCAGGGATTTTGTATGCTTTAATTTTGTATACAAGTCCCTGAGTTGAAAAAAAAAGCATAGGTGTGTGAGTATTTGCTGTAAAAATTTGAACAACAAAATCTTCCTCTCTAGTTGTTATACCTGTTTTTCCTTTCCCGCCTCTTTTCTGAGCTTTTAGTGATGTAAGAGGACTACGTTTAATATAACCCTTATTAGTTATATTAATAACAACCGATTCTTTTTGAATAGTTTCCTCAATATTGTAATTTAAGACTGCATCAATAATTTTTGTTCTTCTTGGTACAGCGTATTTGTCTTTAATTTTATTTAATTCACTTTTGATAAGATTATAGAGTTCCTTTTTTGAATTTAAAATTTTATTTAGATCAACTATAAGTTTTGCCAATTTATTTATCTCTGTTTCAATTTCAGATATTCCATATGCAGTCAATTTTTGTAATCTTAATTCTAAAATTGCAACTACTTGATTATTAGATAGTGAATAAGATTGAATGTTTTTTTTCTTTTCAATTATTGAAATTAATTTGGAACTTTTTTTAATTTTCCATTTTTTATTTAATAAATTTTTCTTAGCTTCATCGTTATTTTTTGAGTTTTTAATTATCTTGATTATTGCATCAATATTTTCAACAGCAGTAGCTA
Organism: uncultured Pelagibacteraceae bacterium; assembly: GCA_902596745.1. GTDB lineage: Bacteria > Pseudomonadota > Alphaproteobacteria > Pelagibacterales > Pelagibacteraceae > Pelagilacustribacter. The sequence continues at coordinate 251,898 of CACJUZ010000001.1, forward strand.
ATCCAATAAGAATATGCGCCCTTTCTTCTGCTTTTTTCAAATCAAATTTTACTCTTTTTAAAACAGTTGACTCTCTAAACTTTGTAAATTCAGATATAAATTCTTTTAAATTTAATAATTTAGGTTTATTTTCTACTAAAGCCAGTGAGTTAAAACCAAAAGAACTTTCAATATTTGTTAGTTTGTATAATTGTCTTCTGACTGTTTCAGGCTCTACTCCTCTCCTTAGTTCAATAACTATCCTTATTCCTTCTCTATTAGACTCATCCCTGATATCGCTTATTCCCTCTATCTTTTTATCTCTTGCTAACATAGCAATTTTTTCATTCAGAATAGATTTATTAACTTGATAAGGTATAGATTTTATAATTAAAATTGATCTTCCATTCTTTTTTTCTTCAAATTCAATTTCACCTCTAATTTTAAAAGAACCTCTTCCTTTATTATAGCCTTGTTTAATAAAATCTTTTCCTATTATAAGACCACCCGTTGGAAAATCTGGTCCGGGCACGTATTTCATTAATTGTGAAATTGTAATATTTTGATTTTCTATGTAAGCATTTGTAGCATCAATAACTTCGCCTAAATTATGAGGAGGAATACTAGTTGCCATTCCCACAGCAATACCTCCTGCGCCATTAACTAATAGATTTGGATATTGCGAGGGTAAAACGGTTGGTTCTTTTTCAGTTTCATCATAATTATTTCTAAATGACACAGTATTTTTTTCTAAATCTTCAGTTAAATATTGAGCTATTTTTCCAAGTTTTGTTTCTGTATATCTCATCGCTGCAGGAGGGTCGCCATCTATGGACCCAAAATTTCCTTGACCTGTTAAAAGCGGTAAACTCATAGAAAAATCTTGTACTAATCTAACTAAAGCATCATAAACAGCTTGATCTCCATGAGGATGATATTTACCTATTACGTCACCTACTATTCTAGCTGACTTTCTAAAATTTTTAGACCAGTCATAACCACCTTTATACATTGCAAAAATAATTCTTCTATGAACAGGCTTTAAACCATCTCTTACATCTGGAAGTGCTCGACTCACAATTACACTCATTGCATAAGATAGATATGATGAACTCATTTCATTTCTTACTAGTATTGGTTTTGAAATATTATTCTGTTTGATATTTTGCTTTTCCATAGATTAAAATGGAATTTCGTCGTCTAAATCATTTTTATCTTGATTTAAATTTTCATCTGGTAAAGAGCTTTTATTTTCAGAAACTAAATTAGAGTTTTCACTTTTATTTCTACCATCCAGCATTGTTAAGTTAGAATTATAACCCTGTAAAACTACTTCAGTAGAATATTTATCTTGCCCCGTGCTCTCATCTTTCCATTTTCTTGTACTTAGTTGACCTTCTATATACACATTAGCTCCTTTTTTAAGATACTGTTGAACAACGCCTACTAAACCTTCATTAAAAATAACTATTCTGTGCCATTCGGTCTTCTCTTTTCTTTCACCGGAATTTTTATCTTTCCAGGATTGACTAGTGGCTATACTTAATCTTGCGACGTTTTTGCCGTTAACCATTTGTTTGATCTCAGGATCTGCCCCTAATCTGCCTATTAATTGAACTTTATTTAGACTTCCTGCCATATAAATTTTTTGAATAATTGTTGATTTCTAATTATATTGCTTAATGTTATATCATAAATGTATGTTATTTATAAGCTCATTATTAAATGTGTTAACAAAAAATGCTTAAAAAAATCGTTATAAAAGGCGCAAAAGAACATAACTTAAAAAATGTTTCTCTAGAGATTCCTAAAGACAAATTAGTTGTGATAACAGGTTTGTCCGGATCAGGTAAATCATCTCTTGCATTTGATACAATATACGCAGAAGGCCAAAGAAGATATGTTGAAAGTTTGTCCGCTTATGCACGTCAATTTCTAGATAAAATGAAAAAACCTAATGTAGATTTTATTGAGGGTTTAAGCCCAGCTATTTCCATTGAGCAAAAAAATACATCCAAAAATCCTAGATCAACAGTAGCTACTGTAACTGAAATTTATGATTACATGAGAGTTTTATTTGCTAGAGCGGGCGTGCCCTATTCTCCATTTACAGGAAAACCAATAGTATCGCAGTCAGTAAGTGAGATGGTTGATAAAATTAAAACTCTTCCAAAAAGTAGTACAATATATTTATTGGCCCCGATAGTACGAGGAAGAAAAGGCGAATATAAAAAAGAAATTTTAAATTACAAAAAAAGAGGATTTCAAAGGATTAAAGTTGACGGTAAGTATTATCAAATTAATGATTTTCCAAACCTGAATAAAAAAATTAAACACGATATTTCAATAATTGTCGACAGAATAGCTCTTAGTTCATCAATCGGAAACAGGCTTGCAGATAGTGTTGAAACTGCATTAAATTTATCTAATGGGCTACTTAATGTTGAATATGAAAATGAAAGCCTTCCCAAAAAATTTAGAAAAACCGAGTCTATTACCTTTTCCTCAAAATTTTCATGTCCAGAAAGTGGTTTTACTATTGAAGAAATTGAACCTAGATTATTTTCATTCAACTCGCCATATGGGGCATGTGAGGAATGTGAGGGTATTGGAAGTAATTTAAATGTTGATCCTAAATTAGTAATACAAGATGACAATAAATCTCTTCAAGATGGTGCTATTGTTCCATGGTCAAAAAGTACAAGTCTTTACTACGCACAAACTTTAGCCTCATTAGCAAAACATTATAAATTTTCTTTAACAGAAAAATGGAAAAAAATACCAAAAAAAATACAAGAAATAATTTTATATGGTTCTGACGAAGATGAAATTAAATTTTCATACGATGACAATTATGAAACTTATACTACGAAAAAACCATTTGAAGGAGTAATTAATAATTTAGAGAGAAGATATTTAGAAACAGATAGTGAGTGGAAAAGAGAGGAAATTTCTCAATATCAGTCAGAGTCTAGTTGTGATAAATGTAAAGGTTTAAGACTTAAAGACGAGGCATTATGTGTAAAAATAAATAATTTAAATATTAGTCAAATTACACATAAATCAATAGAAGAGGCAAAAAAATGGTTTGATGAATTGCCAAATTATTTAAATGAAAAACAAAATAAAATAGCTCAGCACATTCTGAAGGAAATTAACGAGAGGCTTACGTTTTTATTAAATGTTGGTTTAAATTATCTTACTTTATCTAGGGAGTCGGGAACTTTATCAGGAGGAGAGTCTCAAAGAATAAGATTAGCCTCACAAATAGGATCTGGTCTGACTGGAGTATTATACGTATTAGATGAGCCTTCTATCGGATTACACCAGAGAGATAACAAAAAATTAATTACAGCACTAAAAAAACTAAGAGATTTAGGCAACACTGTAATTGTGGTGGAACACGATATTGAAACAATGGAGAGTGCAGATCATATAATTGATATTGGACCTGAAGCTGGACTTCATGGAGGTAAAATTATAGCTGAAGGACAAATTAAAAACATTATTAAAGAAAAACAGAGTATAACTGGTACCTATCTATCAGGTGAAAAAAGTATTCATATACCAAAAAAAAGACGTCTAGCAAGAAATGGACGTTATTTAGAAATAAATGGAGCGACAGGAAATAATCTTAAAAATGTTAATTTAAAAATTCCGATTGGAACATTTACATGTGTAACGGGTGTATCTGGAAGTGGTAAATCTACACTGGTCTTACACACTTTATACAACGCATTAAATTTAATTTTAAATAATAATAAATCAAGAAAATTACCAAAATCATTTAAAAATTATAAAGGAACGGAACTAATTGATAAAATTATTGACATTGATCAATCGCCAATCGGAAGAACTCCAAGATCTAATCCAGCAACTTATACCGGAGCTTTTGGCCCTATAAGAGATTGGTTTGCAAATTTGCCGGAGTCTAAAGCTCGTGGTTATAAGGTGGGAAGATTCTCATTTAATGTAAAGGGTGGACGATGTGAAACTTGTGAAGGCGATGGTGTTTTAACTTATGAGATGCACTTCTTACCTGATGTTTTTATACCGTGTGACACATGTAAAGGTGCTAGATACAATAGAGAAACTTTAGAAATTAGATTTAAAAATAAAAATATTGCGGATATCCTTGATATGACTGTTGAAGAGGGTTGTGACTTTTTTGAAAATATACAATCTATAAGGTCAAAATTAATAACGCTTAAACACGTCGGTCTTGGTTATATGAAAATTGGTCAACAAGCCACAACACTATCAGGTGGTGAAGCTCAAAGAATTAAACTGGCTAAAGAATTATCAAAAAGATCAACAGGAAGAACCCTATATATATTAGATGAACCAACAACAGGCTTACACTCTCATGACATAAAAAAGCTTCTTGATATTTTACAAGCTTTTGTAAACACTGGTAATACAGTTGTTGTGATTGAGCATAATTTAGATGTAATAAAGACTGCTGATCATATTATTGATATGGGTCCTGAAGGTGGGGAATCAGGTGGTAAAATCATTGCTGAAGGAACTCCAGAAAAAGTGTCATCCGAAAAAGCTAGTTTTACAGGACAGTTTTTAAAGGAAATTTTAAGCACACCTAAAATGAAAAAAACTGCCTAATTTTGATTATTTGTGTTAATATGATTTATGGTAAGTATTTTACAATCACTTTCTAAAACAGTACATGTATCACTCGTAATAGCAGTTTTGCTTTTCTTAGGGTTGTATTTTGGAGGCGATGGATTTGCTTTTGATCAATATTTTTTCAGCTGGCTATTTAGATATTTACATGTTTTAGCTGGAATAATGTGGATCGGACTACTTTGGTATCTGAATTTTGTGCAAATTCCAAGTATGCCAAATATTCCTGATGAACAAAAACCCGCTATTAGTAAAGTAATTGCACCTAAGGTTTTATTTTGGTTCAGATGGGCTGCTTTTACTACAATATTGACTGGTTTGATAGTTGCATATCTCAATGGATATTTACATGAGTCTATGACGTTAGGAATAGGTAGTGGTGGAGGTAAAAATACTGCAATTGGAATTGGAATGTGGTTAGGCATTATAATGGCTTATAACGTTTGGTTTATAATATGGCCAAATCAAAAAAAGGCTTTAGGTATAGTTGAAGCTTCCGCCGATGAAAAACCAATCGCAGCAAAAAAAGCTATGTTAACATCAAGAATAAATACGCTTTTATCATTTCCTATGCTATTAACGATGGTAGCTGCTCAGAACTTATACTAATTAGGGAACAATTTTTTCTTCTTTTTTCTCAAGTGTCTTATAAGAGACTTTAAGATATTTAAGAACAGGAGATGCCACAAAGATTGAAGAGTATGTACCGATTATAACACCCATAATCATTGCAAAAGAAAAACCTTTGAGAATTTCACCCCCAAGAATAAAAATTGAAAATAAAGCCAATAAGGTTGTTACTGATGTTATTAAAGTTCTTGATAGAGTTTCATTAACCGATAGGTTGGCTATTAGATTAATTTCTAATTTATTATATTTAGAAAGATTTTCTCTAATACGATCATAAATTACTACAGTATCATTCATAGAATAACCCACAATAGTTAAAACAGCTGCAACGATAGATAAATTTATTTCAATTGATAAAATCGAAAAAACACCAAGAGTGACGATAACATCGTGAAATAAAGCGATAATGGAACCCAAACTAAATTGCCATTCAAATCTAAACCAAATGTAGAATAACATCATTAATAAAGCTAGTCCTATTGAAATTATTCCAGACTTCAATAGTTCGGCGCTTACTTTTGGTCCAACACTTTCTACTCGTCTATAATTAACTTCTTCGTTTAAATCTTTATCTAATGTTTCTTTAATTTCAGTAATTAAGGTTTCATTATTATTTAATTTTTTTTCTATCTTAATTAAAAAATCACTTTCTTCACCGAAATTTTTCACATTTATATCTCCTAAATTTATTCTTTTTAGAGACTCTCTGATATCAGAAACTTTAATATCTTTATTTTCTAATCTAATTTCAATGAGTGTGCCTCCTTTAAAATCAATTCCGTAATTAAGTCCTTTAAAAATAATAAAAGTTAAACTTATTGAAACTAATATTAGTGATAAATAATTAAATTTTTTAAAATAGTTTATAAAATTAAAATTATATTTCATAATTTTATACTTTCCTTATTTCTCAAAACATAAAAAGAGGTCAAATGTCTTGCTATAAAGTATGCTGAAAAAAGAGTAGTAACTATACCTATTCCTAATGTAACGGCAAAACCTTTAACTGGTCCGGATCCGAAAAAAAATAAAATTACTGTTGCTAACAATGTTGTTAAATTTGCGTCTAGAACTGTTATTTTAGCCCTACTATATCCCATATCAAATGCGTGTATAACTGATTTTTCAGTTTTAAGTTCTTCTTTAATTCTCTCAAAAATTAAAACATTTGCATCCACAGCCATTCCTACTGTTAAAATGATTCCAGCAATTCCAGGTAAAGTAAGAGTTGCCTCTAAAATTGTTAAAACACCAATTAACATAGATAAATTTGAAATTAATGAAACATTAGCTATTAACCCAAAAAGTCTGTATTTATAAAACATATATAAAACAACTAATAAAAATCCAATTACCAAAGATATAGCTCCAGAAATAATTGAGTCTTTACCTAAATCAGGTCCTACTGTTCTTTCCTCAACAATGTTAATTGGTGTTGGTAAAGCGCCCGATCTTAACAATAATGCTAGGTCTGTAACATCTTGAAACGTAAAATTTCCTGAAATAGTACCGCTGCCACCAGTTATTGCTTCCCTTATAACAGGCGCACTTATAATCTTGTTATCTAAAACTATAGCTAAACGTTTACCAACATTATTTGTCGTAACTTTACCAAATTTTTGTGCTCCATATCTATCTAAAGTGAAGGAAACCATTGGTTTATTAGATTGATTATCAAGTCTTGGTTGAGCGTCAACAAGATTTTCACCGCTCATTATAATCTTTTTATTAACTATAACTTCTTCCCCATTTTCAGAGATCATTTTTTCTGATCCAAAATCATTCTCTTCATCAGTTACTAATCTAAAATTTAATTGAGCGGTTTTTCCTAATAAGTTCTTAATTCTTGAGGGATCTTTTAAACCTGGTAGTTCAACAACAATTCTTTTTTCACCACGCTGAATAATTGTTGGTTCTTTTGTACCCAAATCATCAATTCTTCTTCTTACTATTTCGATAGATTGTTTTACTGCTGCATTGTTCAAAGTTAAAAGACCGTATTTTGAAAAATATATAGTATAATTATTATTTTCAATTAATAAGTCAAATTGATGTGTTCTATACTGATCAATATATTGATTTATATTATTATTCTTTGTTGAAAAAAATAATTTTTGAAATCTATTTTCAACATCATCTTTTAAATTAAAATTAATTGAGTTTTCATTTATTTCAAATGAATCAAATTTAAAATCATTGTTTTTTAAATATTTTTTTATTTGAATAACTTTATCTTGCAATCTTTCTTTGATGAGAGGCTTAGTATCAATTTCTAATAATAAATAAGAACCACCCTGTAAATCTAAACCTAGATTTACTTTTTTGTTAAATAAAGACTCTTCATTTGAAAAAAAATTTAATATAGCAAATGAAGTTAATAAAAAAAAAATAAAATAAATTGATATTATTTTTATTTTTGTGAAATTAAGCACAAAGACCTTTTATTTTTTTGGAGCTTCTTTTTTTAATAAACTGGTAATTGTAGATTTAATAACTTGAACTTTAACATTATCGCATAAAACTACATCAATCTTATCGTCTTCATGTACTTTATCAACTATACCTATTATTCCACCAGAGGTAATGACTTCATCTCCTCTTTTTAAACCTTGTACCATGGCCCTATGATCTTTTACTCTTTTTTGTTGTGGTCTTATCAAAAAGAAATAAAAAATTACAAATATTAGTATTAGAGGTATAAATTGTGCAAATCCTGAAGAATTCATAATATTTTAATAATTATATTAAAAGACATTTTTAAACAAGAGGATAATAATTAAATTTTTTCAATATTATTCATGTATTTTTTTAACACATTAGGGATTGTAATAGAACCGTCAGAATTTTGATAGTTTTCTATTAAAGATATCATTAATCTACCTGTTGCCAATCCAGAACCATTCAGCGTTCCAATCAAATTTGTTGAACTATTGGATTTGTACTTTGTTTTCATTCTTCTTGCTTGAAATACACCACAAGAAGAGCAGCTTGAAATTTCTCTAAATTTATTTTCGGATGGTATCCATGTTTCAATATCATAAGTTTTTTCTGCACTAAAACCCATGTCTCCCGAGCTTAAAAGAACTACTTGATAGGGTAATTCTAAAATTTTCAATATTTCTTCTGCGCAATTAAGCATTCTCTCAAGTTCTTCTTTGCATTTATTTGGTTCAACTAAACTTACCAACTCAACTTTGTAAAATTGATGTTGTCTCATTATACCTTTTGTATCTTTACCGTAACTACCAGCTTCTCTTCTAAAACAAGGAGTACCAGCAACAAATCTTAAAGGAAGTTTTTTATAATCAATAATAGTATCTCTGAATAAATTAGATAATGGAACCTCCGCGGTTGGTATTAAAAATTTACGATCCTCTCCTTTTTGAGAATGTATTTCATATTGATCTTTTTCAAATTTTGGAAGTTGTCCAGTCCCAAACATAGTGCTTTCGTTAACAATAAGTGGTGGTGATATTTCAACATAGCCAAATTTTTTTGTATGTGTATCAATCATAAGATTGATCAACGCTCTTTCTAAAAGCGCAAGTTTGTCTTTTAAAACTACAAATCTTGAGCCTGATAACCGAGTAGCAGTATCAAAATCCATATAGTCTTTACCTAATTCTGTATGTGATTTTATTTTAAAATCAAATTTTTTTGTTTCACCTGTTTTTTTTACAATCTTATTGAAGCTTTCATCTTTACCAACAGGGACATCGTCTAAAGCTATATTTGGAATTGATGATATTATTAAGTCAATTTTTTGTTGAATTTTTTTTTGTGAATTATCTAGTAATCCAATTTGGTCGGTTAATTGTTTAGACCTTGCAAAATTTTGTGGGTCTTTTTTTTTTGATAATAATTTTTTTTCTTGTTCAAGTTTTTCTTTTTTTTGAATTAATTCTCTATTTTCTTTATCAAAGGTTGTTAAAGATTTAAAATCTATGTTTGAGTTCCTTTCTTTTATCTTTTTTTCAAAAGTATCTATATTTTTTCTAATCTCTTTTATGCTATGCATTATTTTTTTTCTCTATTAGTCTTACGGTTATAATAGATAATTCATATAACAATAACAGAGGTAAAGCTAAACCTATTTGAGTAATGGGATCAGGAGGTGTTAAAATTGCAGCAGCAGCAAAAATTATTACAACAAAATACTTTCTTCTCTCTTTTAAGTATTTTGAATCAACAATACCGACCCTAGCCAATAAACTTAAAACCACTGGAAGTTGAAAACTTATACCAAATGCAAAGATCAATCTCATTACGAGAGATAGATATTCATTTACTTTCGCTTCTAGTTGAATTGCCAAAGAACCAGAGTCTTGAATACTTTCAAAGCCTAAAAAAAATTTTATTGCTAATGGCATTATAAAATAATAAACAAGCATTCCCCCAAAAACAAAAAGTATGGGAGTAGCTATTAAATAAGGTAACAATGCTTTTTTTTCGTTAGTATAAAGTCCTGGCGCAATAAATTTCCAAATCTGAGTTAAAAAAATTGGACTAGTAACAAATATTGAAGCAAAAAAAGCAACTTTAAGGTATGTTAAAAAGGCTTCATGAAGTGCAGTAAAAATTAATCTACGATCAAGATTATTTTCCAACACTGCATCTGAATACGGTTTTACTAAAAATTTATATATTTCTTCGGAAAAAAAATAACAAATTACAAATGATAAAATTAAAAAGATAAAAGATTTCATCAGTCTTGACCTTAATTCGGTCAAATGACTTATAAAATTGTTTTGATTTACCTGTTTTTTATTACTCATCAGATTTTTCTTTGTCTCTCTGACTTTCTTCTAAATTTGTTATTTCATTAACGTTTTTTTGCACATCAGAGAAATATCTTTTTATCGATCCGACCCAAGAACCTATTTTTTTTAAAACTACAGGGAAATCTTTCGGTCCAATTACAAGAATTGCAACTATTATTATTACAAGTAATTCAAACCAACCAATCTGTGGCATTTAAATTAATTATTATTAGAATTATTTTTATCTTCTGGGTCTTTATTCGATGAGTCAGGATTTTCTGAAATACCTTTTTTAAAACTTTTAATACCCTTAGCAACATCTCCCATTAAATCTGAGATTTTACCTCGTCCGAAAAGAAGGACTACCAGTACAACAACTATAGCTATTTGCCAAAAACCAATACTCATATTTACTTTATATACAATAATTTAAACTAAATAAATAACTTTATTCAGTCAATTTTTCATTATCATCTATAGCACTTTCTATATTTGAATAAATATCTTCTTTAGTTTTTGATGACTGTTCTGAAAAAAACTTACTTGTTCCAAATATCGAGGAATTTACTGAAGAAGTATCTATTAAACCAGCGGCTCCTAGCTCATCAACTGTTGGTAAATCAGATAATTTTTGAATATTAAAATGATTTAAAAAATTTTCTGTTGTCACATATTGTATCGGTTTACCAGGTATATTTTTTCTTCCAGCTGGTCTAACCCAATCTAACTCCATTAAAACTTCAATAGTATTAGATCCAAAAGCAACACCTCTTATTTGTTCAATTTCAGATCGTGTTACCGGTTGGTGATAAACAATAATAGACAAAGTTTCAATGGTAGCTTTTGATAATTTTTTTTGTGTTGACTTTTGTAAAGCCATTGTATTCGATAAATCAGAAGCTGTTCTAAAAGACCATTTATTTCTTATACATACTAGATTGATACCTCTAGATTTATAATCTTTTTGAATTTTTTCTAAAATTTTTTTTATATTTGAGTTTGTTTGAACTCTTTTTGAAATTGTATCTTCATCAAGAGGTTCTGAAGCTGCAAATAATATAGCCTCAACTTTTCTTTCAATTTTTGAAATGGAGCTAGGAAAATTTATAATGTTATTTTTTTTTTTATTCATTTACTTTTTTTTTATTAAAATATCATCAAAACATTTTTTTTGCATTAAATTGATCGTTCCATCTCTTGTGAGCTCTAGACATGCTGCCAATATTCCAGATAACCCAGTCCTTTTTTTTTGAATATTATCTTTATAATTATCAGGAATTAATTCAACAATATTTTTCCATTCATTAAGATTATTTAATTGATTTTTTATATTGTTTATTCCTTGTTCTGTTGTTAACACGGGTAACTTTGGAATATTTACTCTTTGAAAAGACTTTTGAGTATTAATATTTGCATATGTCTTAAGTAACTCATATAAACTTACATCATATGTTGGAGAATAAATTGATTTAATACCTCCACGCATGCCTCTATAAAAAATATCTTTACCGATTCTCTTTTTTTTAAGTAATTGATCAGATAAAAGTCTTATCAACTCTAATTTTTTAAGTTGAAGTTTTAATCGCTCAGCAACTTCAAAAGCTTTAAAATCGTCATCTTCATCCTCAGGTAGAAGTAATTTTGATTTTAAATAAGCTAACCAAGTTGCAATTAGTAAAAATTCTGAGGCTGACTCTAAATTTAAATTTTTATTATTTTTTACAAAATCTAAAAACTGATCAGCTAACATTGTTATAGAGATATTAGTAAGGTCTACTTTTTGAGTTTTTGCTAAATCCAATAAAACTTCTAGCGGTCCATTGTAATTCGGGATATCAATAGAAAAAGTATCATTTATATTCGACTCCATACTAAATATTATCTCAAAAAATTATAGAATTCTGTTGTTTTTTTTTTTGTAAATTCGTCTATTAGTGGAATTTTTTTCATTAGTTTTATTGTATCTTTAGATTTTCCTTGGCAGTATAAAGTTAAATTACAACCTGCTTTAAGAGCTTTTAAAGCATTTTCAACCAAATTATATTTTAAAGACTTCATGCTAATATCATCTGAGATTATTATACCCTTAAAACCAATTTTTTTCCTAATTATATTCTTAATTATTTTTTCAGAATGTGTAACGCAGTTTTTTTTATCAATCTTTTTAAATAAAATATGTGCCGTCATTGCAAATTTTGAATTATTATTTTTAAAACACTTAAAATCATTCTTAAATAAAAAACCCGTATTTTTAGTTATTACAGGTAATTTTTTGTGTGAATCTGATTTTGCTAAACCATGACCAGGAATATGTTTTATTACAGTAGATATTTTATTTTTTTTGTATGTATCAATACATATTTTAGCC
>CACJUZ010000002.1 GCA_902596745.1 uncultured Pelagibacteraceae bacterium
TCCTTCGATCTCTGCCATGAAATCATATTTACCTCTTAGACCGGCATATCGAGTAACTTTTGCTCCTACTGAGGCAGCAAGTGCAGATGTAGCAGCTTTTCTATCTGTTGACGGGTTACTTACAAACCCACCAAGACCTTTTGCTGTGTAGCATCCTAATGTATAAAATTTAGCCATTGTTTCTCCTTTCTTATTTTTCCACCACAACTGTTCCAGAATGAGGATCTGTTACACCTAATTCGGGAGACAATTCATCTAAAGTGTGTCTTAGCGTATCCAAGAAACCAATCATCTTTGGTCTTGCCTTAGCTATATCATCTTCAGAATTCCATTCACCAATCATAAAAAATTCATTGGGTTTAGTCTCAACGTACTTTGCAGAAATTTGCCCATCAAATTTTGGCATTTCATTTATTTTTTTTAAATATTCATCTCTGCTAGATGGTTTTACTTTACATCTAACGATATTCATAAATTTTGCCATTCGCCTTCCTCTTTTTAATATGTATCAGACTCTTCACAGATCACTATTGGACTAGATGGATCTGTTGCAGCTCTTCTATGAACTACTATTTTTTGATGCTCTGAAGAATTATACCATCCAAGAGCTTTGTCCTTACTAGGAAATTCAATAACTACTGTGAGAGATTTTTCATCCCCTTCTTTAACTAGTTTATTTGGAGTTCTCACAAGAAATTTTCCTTCAAATGGTTTTAAAGTGTCAGCTACCTTACTTGCATATTCTTTTGCAAACATGTCATTGTCTTTTATTGTAGGCATAGCTACTAAATAGGCTTTTGTCATTTAAACTCCTTTATTTTAGTATAATGTTTGAATTACTTTTTTAATTCTTTCAGCTCCATTAGGAATTAAAGCTTCAACAAAAGAATGGCATTTTTCGGTTTTGGTTTTATCGTATTTTGAACCGTAATGTTTATCAACTGCTTTGTTTACTTCGTCATCCCATTGTTTTTCTGGTATTCCTATTTCTAAAGCATATGCTTTTAAGACCTTTACAGTTGAGATGGATTTTTCTTTCATGCCGTATTCAAATTTTTCTCCTGAAGGTAGAAAGTAATTAGCCATGTAAATCCCAACACAATCCAATGCTTTTGATTTATCTTTATCACTCATTCCTGCATTAGCAGAGGTGAAGATTAAAAAAGTTAGTAGTAAAATAATTTTTTTCATAACCAATTTTAATAAATTTTACGATAGATTAACTATGTTTAAATGTGGTTTCAGGTATGCAATTTGTCTACAACTATAAGATGAACTATGGAATAAGAATGATTTTTGGTGCTACGCAGGTCCCGTTATGTATTTCGTTAAATGCTTCAGAACCTTTTTTAAGATCTCTATATTCTATCCAACCTAGATCACCTAGTTTTTTTTTAGAGAGAATATCTAAAGTATTTTTAAAATCGTTGTTTGTGTAGCAGTAAGTTCCAACAAGGGTAACCTCTTGAATAGTTAATTTTTTAAAATTAAAATCTCCTGTCGGTTGAGTTAATCCAATATGTATTATAGCACCCCCCGGAGCGATTGATTTTATTGCCTGCTGACGTGTAACTTCTAAACCCACAGACTCTAATATTAAATCAAAGTTATTTTCTTTTATGGATTTATCATCAGGAGAAACAAAACTTGCCGAAAGGTATTTTTTGCACTCATTAAGTCTTTTTTTATTTGGATCAGACATAATGATATTTTTGGAATTTTTTTCTTTGTTAAGAATTAAACCACAAAGAAGACCTATGGCCCCTGCTCCTTGAATTAAAATTTTACTTTCCGATAAAGGTTTTTTAAGATTTTGTTCAGCTAATAGAACAGCATGAAGAGCAACTGCTGTTGGTTCGGCTAGTGCCGCCTCTTTAATATTTAGTTTTTCTGAAATCTGAAAAATATTCTTTTCTGGAACAGAAACTAATTCGGCTAATCCACCTTCTCTTTTAATTGGTGTACTCATACCAATCATTGTTCTTTCGGGGCACAAATGTTCTCTATTATTTTTACAATATTCACATTTATCACAACTTATAAGTGGATTAACAACAACATTTTTATCTTTTAATTTGCCATCTAAAGCTTTGCCGCTTATTTCGTGTCCAAGAATTAATGGCGGAATTCTTCTTTCGTCTTGTCCATGGAAAGCATGCATATCAGATCCACAAATACCTGAAGCCTGAACTTTTATAATACTTTCACCAGGTTTTGGTGTTGGGTCTTTTTCTTTTCTGTAATCTATTTTTTGTGTTCCAGTGTAAACTAATGCATGCATTAATTTGAGAAACCGTATTTCCTTAATCTTATGTCAGCTGTTCGCGCGTGAGCTTCCATTCCTTCAGCTCTACCAAGTCTTGCTGCAGTTGCTCCAACAACTTTTGTTGCATCTTTTGTCATTCTTTGGAAAGTTAATGTTTTAATAAATTTTCCAACGAATAGTCCGCCAGTATACCTTCCACCGCCTTTTGTTGGTAATATATGGTTTGTTCCTGAACATTTGTCTCCGTAAGCTACTGTAGTCTCTTCACCTAAAAATAACGAACCATAGTTTCTTAATCTCTTTAACCACCAGTCTAATTTTTCTGCATGAACTTCTAAGTGTTCAGAAGCATATTTATCACTTACTTCTGCCATTTCCTCATTAGTATCACAAAGAATTACTTCACCATAATCTTTCCAAGCAGCAGTAGCATTTACTTTTGCAAGTTCAGGTAATTCATTAATCAACTCTGGTACTCTTTTCATCGTAAAGTCTGCTAACTCTTTATCCGTAGTAAATAACCATGCTGGAGAATTATATCCATGCTCCATCTGACCAACTAAATCAACTGCAACAATTTCTTTGTCAGCAGTCTTGTCTGCAATTATTGCAATTTCAGTAGGTCCAGCAAATTGATCGATTCCTACTTTTCCATAAACAATTCTTTTAGCTTCAGCTACATACTGATTTCCAGCTCCAACAAGAAAATCAACTGGAGGGTTTTTGAAACAACCATGTGTCATTGAACCTATTGCTGCAACTCCTCCTAAATTCATAATTACATCTGCGCCGCAATGATTAGCAGCAAAAATAATTCCTGGATTAGCTCCATCTTTATCTTTTGGTGGACTTGCACAAATTATAGTTTTAACACCAGCTA
This sequence comes from uncultured Pelagibacteraceae bacterium, assembly GCA_902596745.1. Lineage (GTDB taxonomy): Bacteria > Pseudomonadota > Alphaproteobacteria > Pelagibacterales > Pelagibacteraceae > Pelagilacustribacter. The sequence continues at coordinate 3,147 of CACJUZ010000002.1, forward strand.
CTTTAGCAGGAGTAATGGCCATCACAGCCGATGAAATATGCGCGTATCTTCCACCTGGAATATAACAACCTGCTGTATCAACTGGAATTAATCTTTGTCCAGCGAATAATCCTTTGGACAGCTCAACTTCAAAATCGTTATTCATGCTTTTCAATTGATGCTCCGCGAATTTTCTAATTCGTTCGTGAGCAAATTTAACATCGTCTTTTGTCTTTTGATCAACTTTTTTGATTGCTTCTTCAATTTTTTCTTTAGAGACAATTACTTCTCCATCGTATTTATCAAATTTTTTATTAAGCTCTTTAATTGCCACTTCTTTACGTTTTGCAATATCATTTAGAATATCTTGCACAGCTGCCTGTGTTTTGTGATCATCCGTTTCCGGAGTTTTAGAAGCTTTTTTAATATATTTAGTTGCCATAAAGTAAAGTTGGTAACCACAAAGCAATTTGTGGAAACAGTACTATTAATACTAATCCAATTAATTGCAAGACCATAAATTGCATCATTCCGTAATAAATATCCTTTAAATCCCATTCAGGCACAACGCCTTTTAAAAAATAAGCAGAAAGTGCTACTGGCGGTGAGAGCCAACAGGTCTGGAGATTTACTGCGACTAGTATGGCGAACCAAGTTAAGTTAAAGCCAAGTGCTTCAACTAAAGGTAAAATAATTGGAATTATAATCATAACTATTGGAACCCATTCTAAAGGCCAACCAAGTAAGAAAATCATCGCCATAATCATTGCTAAAATTAAATACTTATTCATTTCAAGACCAAGTAGAAACTCAGTTAGTAAAGTAGGTGTACCCAATCTAGCAAATACAGCTCCGAAGAAGTTTGAGGCAGCTACAAGAACCATTATTAGAGCTGTTATTTCTAAAGTTTTCACAAGAGCCTCTTGTAATTTAGGGAGAGTTAATTTTTTATAAGCAAGTGATAATAAAAGTGCACCCATTGCACCGCAGCCTGCAGCTTCAGTTGGTGTTGCAAAACCTAATAATATACTTCCAAGCGCTGCAAAAACTAATGCTGCTGGAGGAACTAATCCTAAAAGAAATTCAATCCAAACAGTTTTCATACTGGTAGGTCTCATGTCTTCAGGTAATGGTGGACCTAGTTCAGGATTTAACATACATCTAATTGTTGTGTATGCAGCAAACAACGAAGCTAAAAGTATTCCTGGTAATATTGCAGCTGCAAATAAATCTATAACTGGAATTTCCATAATTGGTCCCATCACAACAAGCATGATGCTTGGTGGTATTAAAATTCCTAAAGTACCACCTGCCGTAATTGTTCCCGCAGCAAGCTGAACATTATAACTAGATCTATTCATAGATTTAGCAGCCATAATTCCTAAAATCGTTACTGAAGCTCCAACTATTCCTGTCGCTGCAGCAAAAATCACAGAAACAAATAAAACAGCATAATAAAGTGATCCTCTAACTCTAGCTAACATAAGTTGGAATGATGAGAACAACCTTTCCATTAAACCAGCTTGCTCCATCATAATTCCCATGAAGACAAAGAGCGGTACGGCGGCCAGAGTTTGTTCGGTCATGACCATCGAAAATTGTAAGGTCATCAAATAGAAAACTAGTTTACCAAATCCTAGATATCCAAATACAAAACCTAAAAAAATTAATGTAAAAGATATTGGAAATCCAACGAAGATAGCAAAAAGCATTACTCCAACTAAAATAATGCCTAATACTGCTGGATCAATTAATTCTGCTATCATTTTTTTTCTTCTCCAGGCCACTCACCTTTTTTAGCAGCCCAATAGCTTTTAAGTAATTCTGATACACCTTGAATTAAAAGAAATATTATACCTATCAATAAACATGATTTTATAGGCCACATAAATGGCATCCAAGTTGTATCCATTCCCCTTTCGCCTCTACGAATTGATTCTTCGACATATCCTATAGTCATGTAAAGAAAGACTGTTAGCCCCGGAAAATAAAATAAAATATATAACCAAAAATCTACGAGACCTTGATTTTTAGTTTTGAAATTTCTGTATAAAAAATCTGCTCTTATGTGAACTCCTTTAGAGAGAGCATACCCTGCTCCTAACATAAATAGAGCCCCATATAAAAATCTACTCATATCGTAAGCCCAAATTGTTGGAGCTAAAAATAATTTTCTCATTATAACTTCATAAGTCATTGCTAAAATTAAAGGCACAAGGATCCAACAAACTATATTACCTACACGTTTGCTGAATTTATCTATTGAAGTTATAGTGTTCGCCATCCATGCTGGCATATCGGCTGGCATTTTACCTGAACCTCCGCGCCTTTCAGCAATCATTTCATCTGAGATGTCTATTTTTGGTGGCTTGTCATTCATAGTTCATCCTAAACAATTAGAGCGGACTTTAAAAGCCCGCTCTAATACTTCTTTAATTATTTTATTACTTTAATGTCGCTGCGTGGGCCATTCCTAGCTTAGCATTTGACATTTGTGCACCACTCCAGAATGGAACAGCAATATCAGCAAATTCTTTCATTGATTTATAAACTTTAGCGAAAAATTTATTTTCTGCTGCGTTTTTGTTCAATGTTTTCTTCGCTGCTGCCATATATTCTTTAAAGTAGTCTGTAGGAGTGTCTTCTAAAATTACTCCGTGCTTAGTAGTTAATTCTCTTAAAGCTTTTCCATTTTCATAGATTCTGTAGCTTAAAGATTTAGCTAATGAAGCATTTGCAGCTACTTCAAGAGATTTTTTCTCATGAGCAGTCATTTTTTTGTAAGTTTTTCCAGTAATATAAAAGTCAGCATTTACTACTACTTGGTGTAGGCCTTGTAGATAGTAGTGTTTTAATACCTTTTGGAAACCAAATGTTAAATCTGGTTTAGGGCAACACCACTCTGCTGCATCGATAGTACCTGCTTGTAATGCTGGTAAAATATCTCCACCACCCATTGCTACAGATGCAATACCGATATCTTTATATGTTTGACCAGGAATTCCTGGAGGAGTTCTGAATTTATATTTTCTAAAGTCAGCCATATCCTTAATTGGTTTTGGAAACCAACCTAAAGCTTCTGGCCCAACTGGTTGAAGCATAAATCCTTTTATGTCTCTTCCCATTTCTTTCCATAATTGGTCGTACAACTCTTTTCCACCACCATACTGAAACCATGATAAAAATGCTAAATTGTCTATACCTACTCCACCACCTGCTACTGGCGAACCAAATAACATAGCTGCTGGATGGTCACCTGACCAATAGTGTGTCCAGGCAAAACCACAATCGATTAATCCTTTATCAACTGCGTCTAATGTTTCTTTTACTCCTACAACAGCGCCTGCTGGTAAAATTTCAAATTTTAATGAACCATCAGTTAATTCTGTTACAGTGTCAGTAAAGTCCTTTAACATTTTTACTTCATCAGCTTTAGTGTTAAGAACGGTCTGACATTTTAATGTCTTAGCGTTTGCTGAAGTTATAGAAAAACCTACAAATACAGCTAAACCTAAAACAATTGATAATAGTTTTCTCATTTATCCCCCGTTAGGTTTGTTTATTTTTTCGCTAGTATGTTGGATTGAATTGATAGAGTCAAACACTAGTCTTTAAACCCTAGGTTGTAGTAGACTTATTGGTAATATTAAATTTTCTAATTTATAAGATAAATATCATGAACGAATTCGATTATATAATCATTGGTGCAGGGTCAGCAGGATGTGTTTTAGCAAACAGGCTTACTAGAAATGAAGAAAATAAAGTTTTGCTGCTCGAGGCTGGAGGTAAAGATAATTATCCATGGATACACATTCCAGTTGGGTATTATAAAACTATGCACAATCCTAAAGTAGACTGGTGTTTCCATACAGAAAAAGATGAAACCATGAATAATAGATCAATTAGATACCCAAGAGGTAAAACTTTAGGCGGGAGTTCCTCTATTAATGGTCTTCTTTGGATAAGAGGTCAAAGTAATGACTATGATAATTGGAGACAAATGGGAAATAGCGGATGGGGATGGAATGATGTTCTGCCTTATTTTTTAAAATCTGAAAATAATGAATTAGGTAAAAGTGAATTTCATAACGACAGTGGACCAATTATGGTTTCTAATAAAAAAATTAATCTAAAAATGTTAGATGAGTTTCAAAATGCAGCCGAAGAATGTGGAATTCCAAAAACAAACGATTTTAATACTGGGGATAATACTGGGATAGGTTTTTTTCAATTTACTACAAATCATAACAAGTCTTTACTAAAATTAAGATGTAGTGCTGCAAAAGGATATTTAAATCCTGTTAAAAAAAGAAATAATTTAAAAATCATAACTGAAGCGCACGTTCAAAAAATTAATTTTGATGGAAAAAAAGCAGAAAGTGTAAGTTTTTATCAAGGTAATGAAATTGTCACGATAAAAGCTCGAAGAGAGATTATTTTATCAGCAGGTTCAATAGGATCACCTCACATACTTCAGGTTTCTGGTGTCGGAGATTCAAGTAAACTTAAAAAAAACGGCATACAAACTATTCACGAATTGAAAGGTGTTGGTAAAAATTTACAAGATCACTTAATGTTTAGACCAGTTTATAAAGTAAAAAATTTGAAATCGTTAAATGGTAAAATAAATAGTTTATTTGGTAATTTTTTAATTGGTTTAGAATATCTATTTAAACAAAGTGGACCTATGACAATGGGAGCAAGTCAAGTTTGTGGATTCGCTAAAAGCGATCCATCAAAAGAAACCCCTAATTTACAATTTCATGTTCAACCAATTAGTACAGATATTTTAGGAGCATCAAAACTTCACGACTTTGATGGTATCACTCCTACTGTTGCAAATATAAGGCCTTCAAGTAGGGGAGAAATTTCAATAGTAAGTAATGACAGTAGGGTAAATCCCAAAATTAAAATGAATTACTTGTCTACACAAGATGATCGAATAGTTGCGGCTCAAGGACTAAAACTTGTAAGAAAAATTATGTTAGAGACTGAAACTTTTAAAAAATATGAACCAGAAGAGTATAGACCTGGTGTTCATATTACTGATGATGAAGAATTGGTAAAAGCTGGTAGCGAGTTTACCCAAACTATTTTTCACCCCGTGGGCACGTGTAAAATGGGTAAAGATGATAACGCAGTTGTTAATGATAAATTATATATGCATGGACTTAAGAATTTAAGAGTGATAGATGCTTCAATAATGCCAAATATTACTTCAGGAAATACCAACGCTCCAACAATAATGATTGCTGAAAAAGGTGCAGAATTTATTTTGAATAATCAAACTCAATGACAGAAGAATTAATAATTTTAATACAGATAATATTTATTGATCTGGTCTTAGCTGGTGATAACGCAATTATTATTGGTATGGTTGCTTCAAAGTTTGACCCTGACAAAAGAAAAAAAATAATTTTTTGGGGTATTAGTGCTGCAGTTATTTTAAGAATATTATTCACATTAATTACAACTTATTTATTAATGATCACCGGCCTTAGATTAATTGGAGGTATTTTACTTCTTTATATTTGTTACAAATTATACGTAGATGTAATTAAGGGCCAAATTGAAAAGAAAGATATTAAAGTTGATAATAGTTCATTTAGTAAAGCAATTTTTACAATTATTATGGCTGACGTTACAATGAGTCTTGATAATGTATTGAGTGTTGCTGGAGCAGCAAAAGGTCATTTTATGTTATTGATATTTGGCTTAGCTTTATCTATTGCGTTAATGGCGTTCGCAGCTAATTTGATAGCTAGATGGATTGAAAAATATAAATGGATTGGATGGTTGGGTTTATTAGCTATACTATTTGTAGCAATAGATTTAATATACACTGATTTAAAATTGATTTTATAAATATGTACTTAAAAAAATATAATTTAAAGGGAAAATATTCATTAGTAACTGGAGCAGGTAAAGGTTTAGGAAGAGCTTGCGCTATAGCTTTAGCTGAAGCGGGTTCAAATTTGATTTTAATTAGTAGAACACAAAAAGACTTGGACTCAGTATCGAAAATAGCTAAAAAATATAAAGTTAAAAGTAAAGCCTATGTGTGTGATTTAACAAATTATATGAAACTTAAAAAAATAATTGAAGAACAAAAAAAAATTGATGTTTTAATAAATAATGCGGGGACAAATATTCCTGAACATTTTTTAAAAATTCGCAAACAAGATATGGAGAAGGTAGTTAAAATAAACACCATTGCAGCATTTAATGTTGCAAATCTAGTAGCATTAAAAATGGTACAAACAAAAAATAGAAAAAAGATCGGAGGAGCGATTGTGAATATGTCTTCACAGATGGGTCATGTTGGCGGCCCTATAAGAAGTGTTTATAATATGACAAAATTTGGAATTGAAGGGCTAACAAAAGGGATGGCAATAGATTTGGCTAAATATAACATTAGAGTAAATAGTATCGCTCCTACATTTGTTGTTACTCCAATGACAAAAAAATTCTTTAAAAATAAAAATTTTAGAAAAGAAGTTTTAGGCAACATTCCTTTAGGAAGATACGCAGAATTATCTGAAATATCATCCGCGGCTGTTTTTTTAGCTTCAGATGCAGCTTCTATGGTAACTGGAACTTCATTACTGGTAGATGGTGGATGGACAGCAAGATAATAAGATTACTTTTCTTTTTTTTATTACCAATAAATTTATATGCTGCTGAATTCCAAGGAAGTTTTAAACAAGGTTCGTTTATTTTAGGAAAAACCGACCAAAATTCTGAAGTTTATATTGATAAAAAAAAAGTAAGGGTCACAAATGATGGTTATTTTGCTTTTGGGATAGGAAGAGATAGAAAAAATAATGTATTAATTAAAATAATAAATGATGAAAAAACAGAGATAATAGAAAAAAAAGTTTTTAAAAAGAAATATATTATTCAAAGAATCGATGGTTTACCTCCTAAACAAGTTACACCACCAAAAGAAGTTTATGATCGAATAAAAGCTGATAATATTTTAATTGGAAAAGCTAGATCGATTGATAGTAATTTGACCTTTTTCAAAAATAAGTTTGAAACTCCCCTTAAAAACTCAATTGTTACAGGAGTTTACGGAAGTCAAAGAATACTTAATGGAAAACCTAGAAGACCTCATTATGGATTAGATTTTGCCTCAGCAGAGGGTACCCCTATCAAAGCTATGTTAGATGGTGTAGTGACATTAGCTGAAGATGATCTTTACTTTACGGGTGGAACTATTATTTTTGATCACGGTCATGGTATAAGTACATTATATATGCATTTAAAAGATGTTGATGTAAAGATTGGACAAGAAATTAAGCAAGGTGAAAAAATAGGAACTGTTGGAAAAACCGGAAGATCAACAGGACCTCATTTAGATATTAGACTTAATTGGTTTGACGTAAAATTAGATCCGGCAAGTGTGTTGGAATTAAATTAATTGTTGTATATTTTATTAATCAAAAGATTATTGACAAAAAAGTGACCATCCTCAGACAAGTGAACAGGATCATAATTTAAGAAAAGTCTTTTTTTACTTTCCAAACAAAATTCTTTGGTAAAGTCATAAACCGAAATTTTTAATTCTGAAAAAATATTTTTTATTTTATTTTGAGGGAACAAGATATTTTTATTACAATTATTTTTTGTCTGATAGGAGTAAGGTAAAATAATATAAGTTACTTTTAACTTTTTTGACTTTGCAAATTTGTCCATTTCAAATAATGTTTTTTTGAATTTTATTAGAATATCCTGATCGTTATAGTATGAATTTAACAAGTTAAAATGTTTTTCATCAGACTTCATAAACTTTGACTTGAGAAAAACAAATAAAGCTGACTTATTTCTTAGATAAATGTTTATGTTTTTTAGAAAATTAATATAAAATGACTCTTTGCTATTATTTTCATTTAATTCATTTTTTTTTATTATACCTTTAGAAAAATGAACATCATTTAAGCCAATAAATATTGCTACTCTTGATATATCTTTCAAATTACTATGATAATTTTTCATTAAAGAAGCGTAGTCAATAAGATTATGCCCTGCTACTGATGCATTATAAATATTAGTTTTTATTTGATTTCTTAAAATTCCAACAAATGTTTTGCTTTCCTCAACGCCAACGCCAAAACTAACGCTATCACCCAATACTAATAATGAAGTATCATATTTATATACATAATCCTTACTTGGTACCCTAAAACCATTTGAGTCTATATAAGCTTTTTTTCCAAAAATAACTGCTTCTGTATTTGATTGGTTTAGTACAATGTCACCACTTACATCGAACAGACTTTGCTCTACGCCTTGAAGTTGTGATATTTTAAAAACTCTTATAATTAATTCTGAAAAAAAAATAAGGGATGAAAAAATAATTATATTTATAATTACAATTCTCATTTAAATAAAAGTATTTATTCAATACTTTTTTGTGGTCTCATATCTTCTTTTTTAATTCCAGCTATTTTAACAGGTTTCTTCATAGCATCTCTTCGGAATGGTTCACCTAATTCTTGATTTAAAATTACCTCAATAAAAGTTGTAATTCCTTTTTTCTGATCTTCACACGATTGTTTTATAGCTTTTGTGGTTTCAGCCATTGATTTAACTGTTACTCCTTTTAAACCACAAGCATTTGCAACTTTTGCAAAACTTAACTCTGGATCAAGTTCCGTACCTATAAAATTATTATCAAACCATAAAGTTGTATTTCTTTTTTCTGCTCCCCATTGATAATTTCTAAAAATCACCATAGTAATTGCTGGCCACTCTTCTCGAGCACATGAGCTCATTTCGTTCATACTAATCCCAAACGCACCATCACCGGCAAATCCAATAACTGGCACATCAGGACAACCAATTTTTGCTCCAAGAATAGATGGAAAACCATAACCACATGGCCCGAATAAACCAGGGGCAAGATATTTTCTACCTTTTTCAAAGGTTGGATAAGCATTTCCAATCGCGCAATTATTTCCTATATCGCTCGATATAATTACATCTTCAGGCATACCAGCTTGGATGGCTCTCCATGCTTGACGAGGTGACATTCTATCTTTGTCTCTACTTCTTGCTTCTTTATTCCAAACTGTACCCGGATCATCTTCTTCATGATCTAAGCTTGATAGCTTTTGAAGCCAGGCAGACTTTGTTTGGTGTATTAAATCTTTTCTTTTTTGTCTGTCTGTATCACCAGCTTTTTTTGAAAGTTTATTTAAAAGTTGTTGAGCAACTAGTTTAGCATCTCCACAAATTCCAACTGTTACTTTTTTTGTTAAACCTATTCTGTCAGAATTCATATCTACTTGAATAATTTTTGCATTTTTTGGCCAATAGTCGATACCGTATCCTGGTAATGTTGAAAATGGATTAAGTCTAGTTCCTAAAGCCAAAACAACATCAGCTTTTGCAATTAACTCCATTGCGGCTTTTGAACCGTTGTAACCTAACGGACCAACTGCCAACGGATGGCTTCCTGGAAAACTATCATTGTGTTGATAACCTGAACAAACTGGTGAGTCTAATTTTTCAGCTAATTTTACGCAATCTTTTATTGCTCCACCTATAACAACGCCCGCGCCAGATAAAATGACTGGAAACTTAGCTTCTGATAATAATTTTGCTGCTTTATTTACAGCTTCTGATCCACCTGCTTGTCTTTCTAGTCTTACTATTGGTGGTAATTCAATATCTATGACTTGAGTCCAGTAATCTCTTGGGACGTTAATTTGTGCAGGCGCAGATCCTCTTATAGCTTTTTCTATTACTCTGTTTAATACTTCCGCTATCCTTGAAGGATCTCTTACTTCCTCTTGATAACAAACCATATCTTTAAATAAATTCATTTGTTCAACTTCTTGAAAACCCCCTTGACCCATAGTTTTATTTGCTGCTTGTGGAGTTACTAGCAATAAGGGAGTGTGATTCCAATAAGCAGTTTTTATTGGTGTAACCAATCCTGTAATTCCAGGTCCGTTTTGTGCTACGACCATTGACATCTTTCCTGTAGCTCTAGTGTAACCATCTGCAATCAATCCGCCATTAGTTTCATGAGCAACGTCCCAGAACTTTATACCAGCGTCAGGGAAAATATGAGAAATAGGCATAAAAGCTGAACCAATTATTCCAAAAGCATGTTCAATGCCATGCATTTGTAAAACTTTTACAAAAGCTTCTTCTGTGGTCATTTTAGCCATAAAAATCCTTAAAAAATTATAATTAATCTTCCTTCCAATATATCAAAATTTAGTCTATATCCATTAAATATTTTATGTCACAGCCAGATTTAATTATCCACGACGAAAAAGATAATGTTGGTGTAGTAGTTATTGAAACTACAAAAAAGGGCCAAGAATGTAGTGCCTGGATAATGGAGAATGATAAAACTGTTAAAGTTAACTCAAAAAATGAAGTCCCTTTAGGTCATAAAATTGCTTTACAAGATCTGAATGAGGGCGACACTATACTTAAATATGGTCATGATATAGGCAAAGTTGTGAAGTCAATTAAAAAAGGTGAACACGTTCACGTTCATAACGTTAAAACAAAAAAATGGTAATATAATGGAAATCCCAAAGAGTTTTTTAGGTTATAGAAGAGAAAACGGAAGAGCAGGAACAAGAAATCATGTCATTATTTTACCTGTAGATGATATCTCAAATGCATGTGCTGAAGCAGTGGCCAATAACATTAAAGGCACAATCGCTCTACCTCATTCATATGGTAGATTACAGTTTGGGGCAGACTTAGAATTACATTTTAGAACTATGATAGGAACTGGAAAAAACCCAAATGTAGCGGCGGTAATTGTTATAGGTATTGAGCCCAAATGGACAAAAAAAATTGTAGATGAAATAGCAAAAACTGGCAAACCAGTTGAAGGTTTTCATATAGAACGAACAGGTGATATTGGAACAATAATGAAAGCATCAAAAAAAGCTCAGGAATTCTCTCAGTGGGCTTCGGAGAAACAAAGAGAGGAATGTCCTCTTAGTGATTTGTGGATCTCAGTTAAATGTGGTGAGTCAGATACTACTTCTGGATTAGCTTCAAACCCAACGGTCGGTAATTTAATGGAAAAATTAGAACCTTACGGTGTACACCTATGTTTTGGTGAGACGTCAGAATTAACTGGAGCTGAAAAAGTTTGTGCAGCAAGGGGCGCAACACCGGAAGCACAAAAGAAATTTATGAAAACCTGGAGTTCATATAACGATTTTATTTTAAAAGAAGCAACTAATGACTTATCAGAAAGTCAACCTACCGCTGGTAATATAGCCGGGGGATTAACTACTATAGAAGAAAAAGCTTTTGGAAATTTTCAAAAAATTGGAAATTTAAAATTTATAGATGTTTTAGAACCTGCTGAAGAACCAAAAAAAGGGAAAGGTTTATACTTTATGGATACATCATCTGCTGCAGCAGAATGCGTTACACTGCAGGCTGCTGGTGGATTTAACATTCATTTATTTCCAACAGGTCAAGGCAATATAATCGGAAACCCAATAGAACCAGTAGTAAAATTAACAGCAAATCCTTTGACTGCAAAATTAATGAGTGAGCATGTTGACTGCGATGTTTCAAAAATATTATCGAGAGAAATGAATTTATCACAAGCTGGTGATGAATTAATAAAAACAATGCTTAAGGTAGCAAATGGAAGACTTACTTGTGCGGAAGCTTTAGGTCATAGAGAATTCGTAATGACCAAACTGTACAGAAGTGCTTAATGTCTCAAAAAGAAAATAGTTGTATTTTTTGTTCTAAACAAAACTGCAAAGTAATTGAAGAAAAAAAATATTTTTTTGTTATCAGAGACACTGCTTACCCTGTTACAAAACATCATACATTAATTATTTCAAATAGACATATTGATGACTATTTCAAATTAAATTCTGAGGAGTTGAGTGAATTGAGTAAAATATTAATTGAACAAAAAGAAAAATTAATTTCTTTAGACTCTTCTATAACTGGGTTTAACATCGGAGTAAATATTGGAAAAGATGCTGGTCAATCAATAATGCACTGTCATATTCATTTAATACCCAGAAGAAAAGGTGATGTTGAAGATCCCAAAGGTGGTGTCAGAGGTGTAATTCCATCTAAACAAAAATATGTAAGAAAATAATTTATTTTTCTGGAAATTTCACTTCCTCAACTTTTTTTGTTTCCTTATTTTTAAAATCACTAAGCATTTTTCTTATAACTGGACTGAGAATTTTTCTTGCAAAGGCAATCAAAGCTCCTAAAGTAACCGCGAGAATGATTGCTAAACCGCCATATAAAAAGGGTGCCTCATTTGAAAAATTTACAGTAAATTCAGCTAAAGCATTTAAATCATTTTTTATAACCTTATCTCCATTGAATGATGTCTTGTCTCTAAAAAAAGAGTCATAACCTATTGCTATAGCAACAGATACTAATAACATTGCAAATAAAGATTTTAGCTCAGTACTATCTAAAAATTGTCCAAGCTTTTGTCCAAGTTGAACTCCAACTATTGAACCAAGAATTAACGGGATAACCAAGAATAAATCGATTGAACCATAATTAAATGAGTGAAGTATAGTTACTATTGCGCTTATAAAAATTGTAACAAATAATGAAGTGCCGGGTATTAATTTAATTGGCATTCCGACAATATAAATCATCGCGGGCACCATCAAAAACGCTCCACCAATACCCATCATTGCTGCTACAAATCCAACAATAAGGCCTAACAAGATCGGTGTAATTGCGCTTTCATAAAGTTTTGATTTATGAAATCGCATTCTAAAAGGAAGGCCTTGAAGCCAATTGTGATCATGTAATTTTTTTTTAATTGAAATTTTTTTCTTTAAACGATTTTTTTCCCTGTAACTTTCAATTAACATTAGTGTTCCTACCATTGCTAGTAAGTACATATAAAGCAAAGAAATCATTAAACTAATTTTTCCAATTTCTGAAAAAAAAGTAAATGTCATAATTCCCAATATTGTTCCAACAACCCCGCCAGAAACAATCATAAGGCCCATTTTATAATCAAGAGTTTGTTTGTACCAATGAGTAAGAGATCCAGAGACAGATGTTGCAAGAATATTATTTACCTCATTAGGAACAGCATATACTGGTGGTATTCCCATAAATATTAAAAAAGGAGTCATTAAAAAGCCACCTCCAACTCCAAATAAGCCTGATAAAACACCAACAGCTAAGCTCACGAATAATAATAAGAAAATATCAATGTTAACTTGAGCAATGGGTAGGTAAATTTCAAGCATACTTAGGATTATTCCTGAAAATAGAAGTTGTCAATCCTAATAAATTGTTGCCCCAAATACTTTAATCATATCGCCCTCTAAACCTAGCACAAGTCGACCAAGAAACTCGCCAGGAACAGTGTTGCTTTTTTGTTTATATAAAACAGTGATAAAATTATCTCTTCTAATACAACCTAAAACCTCTTGATCTTCAGATAAACTTGTTAGAATTTTATTACTTGCCCACTGTTTACCTAGTTCGACTTCGTTAGCTCCATATAACATTTGAGAGGAAAAGTCTTTTGTGAAACCCCCATAATCTTTTATATTTGATGATTTGACTAAATTTGACCAAATAGGACTAGCAATTTTAATGATTTCATCATCACTTTTTTCTAACAGTTTCATGAAATTATTTTAAGAGGCTTTCTTTTTCTTATCGTCACCGACTATGTGATAAACTGGCATTTTTTCCATTGTAAACTTACCTGTTTTAGGGTCTCTTCTAGAAACTGTTAAGCAATGCCAATTTTCATCATCAAGTTTAAGTTTATCTCCCCTGTAATAGTATCCTGGCCAACGTGTTTCTTCTCTAAAAAGAGTATGCTCTGTTACACACTGAGAAGTTAAAGTTCTGTGCTTTAACTCCCAAGCTCTCATTAATTGGTGATAATCTTCAGCACCAACATTTTCAAGATCCTCTTGAAGCCAATCTAGTAGTTCTAGACCTTTTTTTAGCAAATTATCGTTGGTCATGTAGTTAGCAGTAATTCCTCCAACGTACTCATCCATTATTTTTTGAAGTCTTTGTAAACCTTGTATTGGTGAAATATAACTTGGAGAAACAGTCCCACCAGTTATTTCATTTCTTCCGATGGTGTAGTTATCCAAAGGTTTGTAAATAATTTCTTTTAAATTTTCATATTGCTTTTGACTTACATTTATTTCCTCTGCTTTTTTATCCTCTATATATTTTACTGCTGCTTTAGCTGCTAATCTTCCTTCTGTGAAAGAACCTGATGAAAATTTATGTGCACTTCCTCCGACGGTATCGCCTGCTCCAAATAAGCCTTCTACTGTTGTCATTCTATTATAGCCCCAAAAATATTCTGGTGGTGCTATATCCTCTGGGCCGCTTACCCACGCGCCTGAACAAGTTGCATGTGATCCCATTACATAAGGTTCGGATGTTGTTAATTCTGGATTGGTATATTTTGGATCTATATTTTGAGAGGCCCACACTACAGCTTGACCGACAGTCATTCCTAAAAAGTTTTCCCAACCAACAGTTTCTAGATGAGGATCTTGAAATGCTTCTTTAGTTACCATGTGAATTGGACCACCTCCGGCCATTACCTCTTGAATAAATGCATGGTTTCTCAAACAAGTAGGTGTTGGATGATGATCTATATATTCTCCAACTAATTCTTTTGTTTTATCATACCATTTCTTTTCGTAGTTCTCACCATTAGCATTTTGAGTATAAGTTTTAAGATGTAAGAAATAAGCTCCTACCGGACCATAACCATCTTTAAATCTACATAATACAATTCTATTTTCCATTTGTGTCATTTTTGCTCCAGCTGCTATAGGTAAAGCGTATGCTGAGCCATTACTCCAAGGAGCATACCAAGTTCTACCCATACCTTCTCCAACTGCACGAGGTTTAAATATATGTGAAGCTCCACCAGCGGCAACTATAACAGTTTTTGCTTTGAAGACATGGTAATCTCCAGTTCTCATATTAAATCCAACTGCTCCACCGACACGATTTTTATTATTTTCATCCATTAGTAGATGGGTGACCATTATTCTATTATAAATTTTATCAGCAGACTTTTTAGCTGCTTCTGCAACGATAGGCTTGTAGCTTTCTCCATGGATCATTATCTGCCATTTACCTTCTCGTTGATATCTCCCAGTTTTTTTATCTTTCATCATAGGAAGTCCCCATTCATCAAACATGTGAACAGTCGAGTCCACGTGACGAGCCATATCGTAACCAAGATCTTCTCTTACTAAGCCCATTAAATCATTTCTTGCATACCTTACATGATCTTCTGGCTGGTTTTCATTCCATCTCATACCCATGTAACAGTTGATAGCGTATAAGCCTTGAGCTACTGCACCACTTCTATCTATATTAGCTTTTTCTACACAAATAATTTTTAAATCTCTTCCCCAGTGCCTGGCTTCAAATGTTGCACCAGTACCAGCCATACCTCCGCCTACTACAAGAATATCACAATCTTCGTGTACAGTTTTTCCTTTAGGCATTAATAGTAAACTCCTTTTTTGAAAGAGTCTTTGCTGATTGTAGGTAAATCTTTCTTGGTGTCTAATCCCTCTGGCTCAGAGTAAAGAACTTGAGAGTTCATTTCGCCTTGGCGAGGTTTATCACCCTCAGCAAGTTTCGGAATAAATTTTCCCCAGGGTTTAGTCGTAATTGGAGAGACGAAATCCTTTTCTGTTCCATTTCTGAATTTTATTTTCCAAGATATTGTTCCTTTTTCTTCTTCTCTTCTTACTCTTACGCTATGGCCCATCGGTGCAAAATCAGCGTACCCTCTTACATCAATTGCATGATTAGGACATGCTTTTACACATGAATAACATTCCCAACAAAAATTAGGCTCTATGTTTTTAGCTCTACGAATAGTTTCGTCGATATGCATAATATCGGAAGGGCAAATATCTACACAGTGCCCGCATCCATCGCATCTAGTCATATATACAAAAGTAGACATAATTATTTTCCCTCAGTTTCTATATTAGCTTTAAATAATTTTCTAGTTATATAAATCATAATGTTAATAATGTTTTGGTTGCTCTCTTTTAATACCAAGGCCAAATTGCTCTGGTGCATCAGCTGGAGGAGGCAAATTGTCTCTAGAACCATCTGCTTCAGCTAAATTTTTTTGTATGGCTGCTCCAGGTTTATAAAACATATGTGCAAATTTAGACCAGTAAACCCCTCCAAATAAAACAAGATTTGAAATAATAAATAGAATTAAAAATAGATAACTTAACACCGACATTTCGGCTGTCTGGGTAAATGACCAAGCTAATCCAAATGTAGCACAGGCAAGTAAAGCTAAAACAAATAAGTCTGCAGTTATAATTCTATACCAAGGATGGGCTTCTGCTGATACATCTACTCTTAAAAAAAACCAAAACCAATATCCGCCTAAGCAAGTCATTATCGCTCCAACATGCCAAATAATAGGAATATAGGATGGCGCTACAACACCATCAGAATATTTAAAAATCAAAATAACAGATGTGATCCAAAAAAGAATAGTTCCATACATCCCTAATACATGTGCTAGTCTTCTTTTTCCAAATCCAAGTTCAGACGTAGTTGCTATATCGCTGGCAACTGTTTTTAAAATTACAGCTGTTTTTTTTCCAGCGCTTAATTCTGTTTTTGCAGATTTTTTTGCTTTTTGAGCATTTCTAAAAAAATAAACTACATTTTTTTTGTGCAGCATATCTAAACCTGTTCCTATAATGATTAATAATACCATTAAAATTACAAAAAACTGCAAGAATGAAACTGGTATTGAAGCTGCAAGTTGTGAAAATGGATTTATTGATAACATAAATAATTTTATTAGTTTGAAGTATACAGGTCAAGTGAGAATAGTTCTCAATTATTTTAGCTTCCCTTCCTTTCTCATTTGCTCTCTGATTTTTGTTGCGGAAATTTGCTGCGTCTTTTCGTCAAGAACTATTTCTTCCATTTTATATCCAACACCTCTTCCGTAACAAATATTTGTTATATTTGGTACCAAAGTAACTTTTATTCTTCCTTGATAATCCTTTAATGCCTCTAAAATATTTTTTTTTACAGTTTCAAAATTAAATGGATTATCATCGACACCCTGAACATCGCGAACCATGATATTTACTTGCCCAGTTTTTTTTAAGATTTCTTCAAATAGTTTCTGGTGACCTGCATGCCAAGGTTGCCATCTTCCAAGCATTTGGGCAGTAGGTTTTTTGTTATCCCAGACATGACCATCGTTTTTCATTTGGCCTGTCATTAAAGAATCTTTACGCAGCAGCTTGAATTTTATGCTTAGAAGACATGCCGCTTAAGAAATTCCAAAGATATCTAGCTGTCAGCATAGAAGCTTTTTCTGCTTTAACTTTTTCCTCTTCTGTCAAAGCATCTAAAAGTTTTTCACACTCTTTTCTATGAATTACATCAGCAGCTTTATGAGCTTCAAAAAACTCAAGACCTTCCTTAGATGTAACTCCATAAAAGTTTTTTAATCCTCTTATTTTCGTTTCAGCTATTTCAGGAATTTGTCTTTCGTAAGTATATAAAGATGCTAAACCTTCTGCATATGATTTTCTCGCTTGATGGAAAAAGTTTTCAATCATATCGTTAGTAAACCACTCTCTTTTTACATCTTCGATTTTGTCTTTATCAGCACCCATTGCTAATGCAAAGTTTTTCCAAAGTTTAGGATGATCTGCATTTGGGTTTTCCTCGTCTTGGAGATTTTCTAAAAGAATTTTTCTTTTTTCAATATCTTCACAAATCGAGTGTGTAGCGCTGATATATCTTGGAAATGCTTTTACGTGTTGGTAATATTGTTCTGCGTAATCTTTAATAATTTCTCTTGTTAGTTTTCCTTCATTCCAAGACTTGTAGAATGGATGATTTAATAAATGGTACTGGTCTAGTTTTTTGTTAAGCTCTTGTGAAAACATATATCTCCTTGGTTAATTAACATTATTAAAACTATTTTTACTTAGGAAATAGAATAATGATTTATCCACATTAAGTATACAAAAAAAGGTGCGATGTTCTCGTTTTGATTCACCTTTGATTCCGATTTAGACTCAAAATACAACCTTAAATTGTCGCCTCAGATCTCTGAATAGGTCGCTCGTTTATAGGATAATGAACAATTGTTGCAAATATTGATAAGGCAATAGCTATGTAGAAAGCAAAATCATAGGAACCAAATTGATCATAAAAATATCCTCCCAGATACGCTCCTATGAAAGCTCCAACTTGGTGACTCAAAAATACAATACCAAAAAGAGAGCTTAAGTATTTAGTTCCAAATATTTGGGCTACTATCCCATTTGTTGGGGGAACAGTAGATAACCATAGTAATCCAAAAGAAATTCCAAAAACTATGGACATTATGTTTGATGGTGGTGAAAAAATAAAAATAGCAATCGATATTGCTCTCAAGGCATAGAGAATACAAAGTAAACTTTTCTTTTTATATTTAGTCCCTAAATAGCCCATACCTAAAGTTCCAATAATATTAAATAATCCTATAAGTGCTAAAATAATAGTTGCTGACCAACCTCCCATACCCCTTTCTTGCATATATCCAGGTATATGCGTAGCGATCAAAGTTATTTGGAACCCACAAACAAAAAAGCCTGCATTAAGTAAAAGATATCCTTTATGAGAAAAAGCTTCTTTTATCGCTTCAAAAAAAGTTTGATCTTTCACGACTGATTGATTTTGATCAATTAACTTTTTTGGAGAAAATATAAATAACGATACTATTGAACCAAATAGAATAAAATATAAAAAATATTTTAAAGTTTCTTCCCAACCAAATTCCCCAAGAGAATATTTTGTAAACAAAGGTGCAATAAAATATCCAACTGATGCCGCAGCAGTAACAAGACCTGAGGCTATTGTTCTTTTCTCATTCGGAAAATGTTTGCTAACTTCTGAGACGGGCACACTTATTGCAGTAGCTCCTAAAGCAATTCCAATTAAAACTCCAAGACTAATTTGAAAATAAATACCTGTGTTGGGCCCGGAATAAAGCATAAATATACCAGCTCCGAAAATTAGAAAACCAATAAAAACTGCTTTATTTCCTCCAAACCTATCTGCAACCAATCCAAACAAAGGAGAAAACATTCCCCAAAAAATCATTTGAATACCAATTGCTAGACCAAACTCTGTGCGTGTACATCCTAATCCTTCTTCAAAAGCTTGAAAGAAAAGTCCAAAGGTCTGCCTAAGACCCATAGAAATCATTATCACTACGCAAGCTGAGATTAGAACAATAAGAGTTAATCTGTTATTAATAAACTTTTCTGACATTTATTTTACAAATTTTAGAGCTTTATTAAGATCAGCAATTAATTCTTTTGGTTCTTCTAATCCAATATGCAATCGTACAATATGTTCGTCTTTACCAAAACGGTAGAAATGTCGCCCTTTTATGTATTCAGTATTTTTTTTTAGATCTTGTAAAATCGCCAAACTCTCAAATCCACCCCAACTATATCCAATTCCAAATAATTCAAGTGAATTTACAAATTTAATTACTGAAGATTTTTTTCTACTTTTTATAACTATAGAAAATAAGCTTGTTGCACCAGAATAATATTTTTTCCAAAGTTTATAATTTTTAGATGATGGTTTGTGAGGAAATAAAATCTCTTTTACTTTTTTATGTTTTTTAAGATAATTAATAACTTTAATAGCATTTTCATAATGTTGTTTTAACCTTACATCTAAAGTCCTAAGACCTCTTATAATTAAATATGCCTCATCAGCTGACATTCTATATCCAGATAATTTATAAAAAAACATGATTTTTTTATAAACTTTTTTATTTACCGCTAAAGTTCCCCCCATTGCATCTGAATGACCAGAAAAATATTTGGTTGCAGACGAAAATGATATATCGAATCCAATTTTAAGTGGTTTTAAATACAGGGGTGTACCCCAAGTATTATCGAGCATAGTTACAATATTTTTCTTTTTTGCAATTCTTACAATTTTAGTTAAATCTTGAAATTCAAAAGTATTACTTCCTGGATTTTCTACAAATATCATTTTAGTTTTTTTTGTAATTTTATTTCTTAAATCCTCAAATTTCTCTGGATTATAAAACTTAGCAATAATATTAAATTGTTTTAAGAGATCTTCAGTAATTTCCTTCGTCGGTCCGTATACATTGTCTGAAACAATTATTTCATCTCCTGGTCTACACAAACTCAATAAGGCTAACGATATTCCTCCAAATCCCGTACCAGTTAAAAAAACGTGATAAGCTTCCTCAAGTTTTTTTATAATATTTTCTAATTCAATTGTTGTTGTGCTGCCATATCGACCGTAAGAATAGTGGGTAATATTTTTGTGTAATTTAATTTTTTTCTCATGAGAAATCATCTCTTGCATTGTATTAAAAAGTATTGTTGAAGCTCTTGTTACAGGTGGATTTGCAGATCTATTATCATTATCTTTAGTGGGATGTTTTAAAAATGTGTTTATAGACTTTTTCATAAAAAGAGTATAAGTGAAGTTTATATAAGTTTATTTAATTAAGATATAAAAAAGGAGGCAAAAGTATGGGTTACCCAAAAAAACATAGAGGTAGACGTAAAATAGGCTCTAAGAAAAGAAGAGCCAGAAAAAGAAATAAGCGTAAGTAATTAACAAATGATTGAAATTTCAAAAATCCGTAAATTAAGTTTATGGATTTTTTTCCTGCCTTTAATTGCTATAAACTTATGTTTGATCATATCGGTAAATCCAGAGTTTCTAGATGAAACAATTTTTCAAGTAGATCAAATAGGAAGATCTGGTTTTTCTATACCTTATTTAGACGGGAGCCTCTCAATTAGTAGAGCTTCAAGAACATTTCCTCAGTACTTAATATTTAAACCAGCTATGATTATTACTGGAATACTATTATTTTATTATTGGAGCAATTATAATAGATTAATTTGTAATTTAAGAAATACAGAAAATTTTAAATATAAGTTTCGTTTATTTGGAATTTTATCAGCGATATTTTTAATAATTCATTCAATTTTTTTAGGAGTAAAGTTCGACATCCAGTTATATAAACTTTTTAGAAGGGTAGTTTTGCTTCTATTTATAATATTTGAATTAATTGCTCAAGGAATGCTTGTAAATTATTTATATAATGTAAAGGATAAAGTCTCTGAGATAATTAACAAAAAAATTTTAATTTTAAAAATATGTTTAGTTTCAATTTTAGTTATAGTAGCAATTGCTAGTTTACCTATACTAGTGACTAAAGGTAATACTCATTTTAAACACGCATTAGAATGGAACTATTTTGTAGGTGTTATTGCTTTTTATTTAATGACTTTTTTTTTCTGGAGAAGAACCACTTAAATTTCTAGGCTTTCGCCCAGAAATTTAGTAGTTTTGGTTCGTCGTTGTAGGCGCTACCGCCGAACCCACCCGATCAACCATTTTAGCGCTACTCAGTTGACCTTTCTGCCCCTTAAGCTTGAACCTCTCGGTTTTTCCTTAATTGGCCAGTTAAGAGTTGCCTCTTAATTAAATATATTAAAACATACATGAAAAAATAAATGTATCACTTATTAGTTGATTGATATTTGCCTGTGGATTAGGTGGATAAATTTTTATTAAAAGTCCTGTCTATCCATCCTCCACCTAAAACTTTATCCCCAGTGCTATCATTTAAATAAAATACACACGCTTGGCCTGGAGAAATACCATTTTCACCATCTATAATATTTACTTCTGCATTATTAGAATTTAGTTTAACTTTTGCTCTTAGCAATTTTCCAGTAGATCTTACTTTAATTTTTATCTCTTTTTTTAATTCGTCAATACTTCCTAGTATATTCAGCTCTCGTAAAATTACTTTATTAATTTTTAAAGCTTCTTTAGGACCTACAATTATAGAATTTTTATTGTTATCTATTTTTATTACGTATAAAGGTTCTTTGTCAGCAATTTTAATACCTCTTCTTTGCCCGATGGTATAATTAATAATTCCATCATGCTGACCGATTACATTACCCTTAATATCTATTATTTTTCCAGATTTAAAAGACTCTGGTCTGAATTTTTTAATTACAGAGCTATAATCACCATTAGGAACAAAACATATATCTTGACTATCAGGTTTTTCAGACACATTTAAATTAAGTTTTTTTGCAATATTTCTAGTTTCCGATTTTTCTATATCTCCTAAGGGAAATCTTAAAAAATCAAGTTGTTCTTGCGTCGTGCTAAATAAAAAATAGCTTTGGTCCCTAGAAAAATCTTTAGCTCTATACATTGAGCTCTTCCCATTTGTTTGAATTCTTTTTATATAATGACCAGTTACTAAAACATCGGCCTTTAGGTCTTTTGAATACTTAAATAAATCTCTAAATTTTACAGTTTGGTTACATTGTACGCAAGGTATTGGGGTTTCACCGGAAGTGTAACTATCAATAAAACTATCTATAACTTCTTTTTTAAACTTTTGTTGATAGTATAATATTTCATGTTTTATATTTAATTGTTCAGAAACTCTTTTAGCATCTAAAATATCCTGCCCCGCACAACATTGTCTTCCTTCTTTAGAGGTTTTGGCATCATCATAAAGTTTTAAAGTAATACCTGTGACGTCATACCCTTCCTCTTTCATTAAACCTGCCGCAACTGAGGAGTCTACGCCTCCAGACATAGCAACAACTACTTTAATTTTTTTTTTGGGTTTATTTATTCCTAGTGAATTATTCATATAAAGTATATATTATATATAGTATTATTTTTCCATAATGCAATTTGATCTTGAACCAGGCGATTTTGTTATAAACCCAAAGAATAAAGAGTGGGGTATAGGTCAAATACAATCCGTAATAAAAAATAAAATAACTGTTAATTTCCAAAACAAGGGAAAGCAAGTTATAGATCTTAATGTAATAATTTTAGAAAAGGTAAATAATTTGTGAAAATTGACTTTGAGAAAATTACAAAAGAACTTATTCCTATTTTTAATGCCGCAGGGCAAGAGTCTATAAATTTATATAATGAAGGATTAAAAATTCAAATCAAAGAAGATGGATCACCAGTGAGTAATGCGGACTTAAAAGTAAATGAATTGATATGTAAAAAAATTAATGAGCTTACCCCTGAAATACCAATAATTTCAGAGGAAACGGTAAAATTAAATGAAAAAAATAAAAATACAGTTTTTTGGTTAATCGATCCAATAGATGGAACAAAAGAATATATAGCTGGTAAAGACGAATACACTTTAAATGCTGCTTTAGTGATCGATAAAAAACCAGTAGTAGGTTTGGTAGGTGCTCCCAAAAAAAACAAGTTATTTTACTCTTATGGAATTGATAAAAGTTTTATTGTTCAAAATAATGGAGAGCAAGAATTAAATTGTAAAAGAAGTAATGGAAGAAAAGGTTTAATTGCACTATCAAGTTCTAATAAGCCTTCTGAGATAATTATGAAAAAGTTAAATGAATTTAAAGTAACTTCATTTAAAAAAGTAGCGAGTTCATATAAATTTTGTCTTATTGCTGAGGGTGCCTTTGATATTTACGCTGCAAGAGAGCGAGCTAATGAGTGGGATTATGCAGCTGGTCATGCTGTAGCTGCTAATGCCGGAGCGATAATTACTACACTTGATAATAAACCTTTTCTTTATGGAAAAGAAGACTATAGGAACCCAAGCTTATTAATATTAAGATCAAAAAATTTAAATGACTAAAACAATTTTAATAATTATTATATCAGTTTCAATTTTTGGTTTGATAGTTTTTGTATTAGTCAGAAATGCTTTAAAAAGAAAAATTGATCAACTTGTTAAAGATGAGAAGAAATCAGACAATTTTGATTAATTTTTTGAACTCATCCTGTTCTAAATTAAGCACTCTTTTGGATAAATCGTAATCAAATCCTGCACGAGCAAGAACTCCCATATCTTTTTTGTAAAAAAGATCTCTGTTAGCATTTGGTCTTACGGCACCAATACGTCTTCTTTTACATAATTTAAGTGCTGATACAAAGTCTGGTTCAATTTCTTTATTTTTTATTTTATCAATACTTTGTTTTATAAATTTTTGATCTATGCCTTTCATTCTAAGAGATTGATTTATTTTGTTTAATGAATAACCTCTTCTTAAAAGAGTTCTTGATTTTGAATCTGAATATAATTCATCATTTAAAAATTTATTTTGCTCGAGGTTTATGAGAACATTGTCTATTAGATTTGATATTTCCTTTTTTGACTTAGTGCTTTTGAACTTAATCAAAATTTTTTTCATTAGATAGACTTTTAATTGTTGTTTTGATGGACTATATTTTTCAATATAGGAATAAGCTAAATCCTTTAAAGCTGTACTAAGATCGTCAAAATCTTTTTTATTTGATGTGGGATTCATCTATCTAATATACTATATTATTTTAAATGATAAATAACTTTGAAGAGTATCTTACTTTAGAAAATATATTCCTCTTTTCTAATTGGGGAGTAGTTCCTTTTTGGTTGCTTTTGTTATTTTCACCAAATGGTGTTGTAACTCGTTTTTTAGTACACTCGATAATAATTCCATTAATTTTAGCATCTGCTTATGTGTTTACAGCTTACCAAATATATTTAAATGATAATTTTTTTGACGGTTTTGGACTTTATTTGGGAATAGAGAATCTCTATGCAATTTTTTCAGACGAAAATTTTCTTTTAATATTTTGGTTGCACTTTCTCTCAATTAGCTTGTTTGTAGGATCATGGATCGCAAGGGACTCCGCAAGATACTCTATACCTAAATTTTTTACCGCAATTTCTTTGATATCAACTTATTTTACTGGACCATTAGGTATATTTATATATTGGTCAATAAGAATTTTCTTTGCTAAAAAAATTTCTTTAAATGAATAAATCTTTCGATTTTTATTTTGATTTTATTAGCCCTTATGCCTTTATCGCGCATAATAAAATAAAAAAAATAGAAAAAGAATATATGTTTAAAATAAATTATCAGCCTATACTTTTAGGTGGTTTGCATAACCTACACGAAATTAAAGCTCCAGCTTTTATACCATCTAAAGCTAAATTTATGATAAGAGATTGTAAAATGGTTGCTGATAAAAATAAAATTAATTTTAAGTTTAATTCTTACTTTCCAATTAAAAGTTTAAATTTAATGAGAGGAGTATTCGTAGCTGCAGAAGATGGTATTAAAGATCTTTACATTGATAAAATATTTAATGCAGTTTGGAGTGATGGATTAAATATGAATGACGAGGTAGTTATAGAAAAAGTTTTAAAGAATATGGACATTAATCCCAAAACTTTTGTATTAAGAACACAAAGTCAAAATATTAAAGATCAATTAAGATCTAAAACTAATGATGCTTATAAAAAGGGAATTTTTGGAGCTCCAACATTTATTGTCAAAGACAAGATTTTTTGGGGTCAAGATAGACTTCAATACGCTATAGCTGAGGCAATAAAATAATTATTTTTTCTCTTTTTTTGTTACTTCTAGTCCTATGTTTTTTAATGCATCAAATCCTCCAGACGCATTAGCAACATTCTTAAATCCCATATCTTTTAAAGCTTTGGTAGCAAGCGCTGATCTAAATCCCAAAGCACAGAACAAAACAATATTTTTAATTTCACCAATTTTTTTTTCTTGAAAATAAGAACTTTGTGGATCTAACCAAAACTCTAACATGCCACGAGGAATATGAATTGAATTTTTAATAGTGCCCTCTTTCCATAATTCCCTTATATCTCTTATATCTATTAATGTTATGTCTCCTTTTTCATAAGAAGACTTAACTTCTTCGGCGCTTAAAACTTTTATTTCCTTATTTGCTTCATCAACAAGCTCTTTAGATGACTTTATATTCATGATAGTAAGATATTAGATTAGAATTAGATTGCAATGAGACAAATAGAAAAAACTTATAAAAAAGGTGTTCTGAAAAAACTTTTAATCAAAATATGTAGATTGTTGGGTTATGAGCTTATTGACCAAGCAGATATGTCATTTATTACGTCATTAAATAAAGAAAATGCATCAATAATTGGTAAAAAATCGATAACTTTACCCTTAGGGGAAATAAAAATTAAGAGAAAAATACGTAGTCTAGATATTATCTTAAAAACATGTACAGGAGTTAATTTGGTTTCTCAAAATAAAAAGAGAATATTTGAGCAAAAAAAATCAGAATATACTTTTAGAACAATTAATTCACTGCTTAAAAGTTTGAAAAAATCTAAACAGAATATAAATAATATTGATTTCAAGATTACAATTATAGACGCTGGATCTTCAAGAGAAGACAAGGAAACAATGCGAAAAATCTTAGAAAAATCAAATTTTAAATTTAATTTTATTGAATTAAATTTAAGCGATTATTTACAAAGAATAAAAGTTATAAAAAAAAATAATCCTCAAATTGAAAATAATATGAAATCGACAATGGCAAGTATTATTAAGTCTTTTGAAATATCAAAAAATTCTGATGATTTAGTTTATTTTGTTGAGGATGATTACATTCATAGTGATGATTGTATTTCTGAGATGCTATCGGTCTATGAAAAATTTTCAACTATTCTTGAAGATGAAGTTTTTATAGTACCAGTTGATTATCCATATTTGTATCAAAAAAACCAGTCTGCCGATGTACTTATAGGTCAAAAATATCACTGGAGGTCTGTAAGAGAGTCATTGTTAACATTTTTAACAAGTAACAAAATGATAAATAAATATTTTAATGAACTAATAAAAATGGGTGAAATTGAACATGAGCCCTATGAAACAATACTGCATAATATTTATGAAAAAGAAAAATGTTTTTCTCCTATTCCTTCCCTGGCGCTACATTGCACTAATGTAAATTCTATATTTGGATTGTCCCCAACGATAGATTTTAAAAAATTATGGGAAGACAGTAAATTATAAATAAGGCTCGATTTCTCGAGCCTTATTTAAATAACAAACTATCAGAAAAATTAATCTCTAATGGAATAAGCTGACACGCCGACTTCAGCTTTATCTGTTCCTAATCTTTCAGCAGATTTACTGATTCTTAAACCAATTGTTTCTTTAAGAATTCTAAAAACTGCATAGGATAATACAAAACTAAAAACACACACTGAGATTACACCGATGAACTGTGTTGAAAAATTTGTATCTTTGTTGCTTAATGGTACAACCAAAGTTCCAAAAATACCTGCAAACATATGAACTGGAATAGCTCCAACAACATCGTCCAAGGCTTTACTTTCTAAGAATTTAGTTCCGAAATACATTATAACCGCACCCATTGCTCCAATGCACATAGCCAGAATTGGGCCAGGTGTTAGTGGCTCAGCTGTTATAGCAACTAATCCTGCAAGAGCACCATTTAACATCATAACAATATCAGTTTTGCCATTTAACAAACGAGTTAATGCTGCACCTGCTACTGTCCCTGCCGCTCCAGCTAAGTGAGTGTTAACTGCAATTTTACTAATTGCATTAACATCATCAAAAGTTCCCATAGCTAATTGACTGAATCCATTAAATCCAAACCATCCAAACCATAATAAGAATGTTCCTAAAGTTACAAGTGGAATACTAGAAGCTGCAAAAGGTTCCATAGATCTTTTTTGTCCTCTTGGACCAAATCTTCCTTCTCGAGCCCCTAATACAATTACTCCAGCTAATGCAGCAGCACCACCACATGCATGCACAAGTGTGGATCCAGCAAAATCTGAAAAGCCAGCTGTACTTAACCAGCCGCCACCCCATTGCCATCCCATAGAAATTGGATAAATTAAACCTGCCATAAAAGCGGCAAATATGAAGAACGGCCAAATTTTTATTCGTTCTGCTACCGCGCCTGAAACGATCGATGCTGTTGCACAAACAAACATGGTTTGAAAAAACCAATCGGAGTGTCCAGAATAACCAGTTCCCATTTCAGTGCCATCACTCCATATTGAAAATGATCCAATATATCCACCTTCAGGAATTCCGTATGCTAAATTATAACCAACTAGGAAAAACACTATAGAGCAAATTGCGAATTTACCTATATTTTTGGCCGCTATTGTAGAAACACTTTTTGTTGTAACAAGTCCGCTTTCTAACATACAAAATCCAGCTGCCATGAAAGCAACTAAAACGCCGCCAATATAAAATGCTAATGAATTAAAAATATATTGACCTTCTTCAGACATTGTAGTTTCTGCAAAACTTGATGTCGTTAAAATTGATAAAAATATTAAAATTAAAATTAAACTTTTTTTCATTATTCCCCCCTCGTTGACATGCGTATTTCACTTTTAAGTAAGTTGTAAAATAGTGACTATGGCATAACACATATGTAAAATTTGCATAAAAAAAGGCCCAGCGGGGGGCTGGGCCTTAAGTTTTCTCCAACTAACGAGGGAGGAGATAAGTTAGAAACGTTATTAGTCTCTTATACCGTAAGCTATTACACCAACTTCTGCTTTGTCAGTTCCTAGTCTTTCAGCTTCTTTACTAATTCTTAATCCAATTGTGCTCTTAATAGCTTGGAAAACAATTAGGGAGACTACGAATACGAATACCACAACTGAAATTGTTCCTAGGAATTGAGCTCCAAAAGAAACATCTCCGTTTGTTAATGGCACTGCTAATGTACCCCATACTCCAGCTACTAAGTGAGCAGGTATGGCTCCAACAACATCGTCAATTTTCAATTTGAATAATAGTTTCGTTGAGAAATACATTAGTATTCCTGCTATTGCTCCGATGAAAATTGCTGCTAATGGACTTGGTGTTAATGGTTCAGCAGTGATACCTACTAATCCTGCGATAGCTCCATTTAACATCATGACCACATCAGTTTTACCACCAATCAATCTTGACATAGTAGCAGCGGCTAATACTCCACCACCTGCAGCTAAATTCGTATTGATATAAATTGTTGCGACTGAAGACACATCTTCAAGTGTTCCAGCAGCCAATTGCGATCCACCATTGAAACCAAACCAACCTAACCAAAGTATAAATACTCCTAAAGTTGCTAATGGAATTGATGATGCCGCAAATGGTGCCATCGGTTTAGCCTCGCCTTTTCCTGAGAATCTACCAGTTCTAGCACCTAATATTATTGCACCGGCAAGAGCCGCAGCTCCTCCAGCAGCGTGTACTAATGTTGAACCGGCAAAGTCTGAAAATCCAGCAACCGATAACCATCCGCCACCCCACTGCCAACCCATTGAAATTGGATAAATAATTCCAGTTAAAATAGCTGCAAATAGGAAGAACGGCCAAATTTTAATTCTTTCTGCTAACGTACCAGAAACGATAGACATTGTAGTTGCACAGAACACCATTTGGAAGAACCAATCAGAACCATCAGAATATCCTGTATCTAATGATGAATTATCGCTCCATGGTGTGAATGAACCAATATATCCGCCTTCTGGGATACCGTAAGCTAAGTTGTAACCAACCAACCAGAACATAACTCCGGCAATTGAATAAAGACCTATATTTTTTGCACAGATTGCTGATACAGATTTTGATGTTACTAATCCTGACTCTAACATTGCGAAACCTGCGGCCATCCACATGACCAAGAAACCTGACATTAAAAATAGTAGGGTATTAAATATATATTGAACTTCTGCTGATACAGTTGTTTCTGCGTAACCTAACCCCGCAAAACCAAAGTACAATGCTGCTCCAGCAAAAAAGTAACCTAAGTATTTTTTCATAACACTCCCTTGTTTAATTAAAGTGTGCTTATAAAATTTAAAAAATTAAATGAGGAGTGATTTGTCTTAAAATGAGCTATGCAGTTTTTGCAAGTAGTTTAGCCCTTATTTGATTTATTCAAATAAGGGCTAAAAAAAAGATTTAACGGTTAAACATTTCTTTTAAGCTTTTAG
The DNA here is from genome assembly GCA_902596745.1 of uncultured Pelagibacteraceae bacterium. Lineage (GTDB taxonomy): Bacteria > Pseudomonadota > Alphaproteobacteria > Pelagibacterales > Pelagibacteraceae > Pelagilacustribacter. The sequence goes on from CACJUZ010000002.1 coordinate 33,016, forward strand.
CGGGTAAAAACTTAACTTTTTGAGAAGCTGCTATTTGAATAGACTCTCCCGTTCTTGGGTTTCTTCCAACTCTAGCTTTTCTTTTAGCTACTTTATAAGTCCCAAAACCTGCAATTTTTACGGTATCGTCATTCTTTAGCGCATCCAAAATAATTGTCGTTATTGAGTCAAAAGTTCTTTCAGCATCAGCTTTACTTTGGCCCAATGTGGACGATATTTTTGCTACTAATTGTTTTTTATTCATTTTTGCCCCTATGGTTAATCCTAATCTCAACAAAAACTAAGTAAAATCAACATTTTTTTTAGTATTACATAATTATATTAACACTAAATATGGTGTTTAAAAAAGTGTTGAATTTATTAGCTTTTTTAAGGGTAAAAAGTGGCTTAAAATATGCCTAAATCTTTAAGATCATTAAATGTCGTAAAAAACATTAAAGAAAACAGCAAAAATAACCCGATTCGAAAAAAACCTTCTTGAGTTTTTTGAGATAAAGGTTTTCCTAATATTTTTTCAAACGCATAAAACATGAGATGACCGCCATCTAGAAGCGGTATTGGGAATAAGTTTATAAGTCCAAGACTTATCGAAATATAAGCCATTATACTTAAAAAAGCTATTAAGCCGAATTGAGCAACCTGACCTGTTATTTTTGCTATTCTTATAGGCCCACCTAACTGTGAACTATCCCCTTTTCCTTGAAACATAGATCCTACAAATTTTAAAGTGGTTTTAGTTACAAACCATGTTTCTCCTAACGCATAATACATAGCTTTAGTTGGCCCTAATTTTTGTTTATCGAATTCATTATTTAGAGGAGATATTTTTATACCAATAATTTTCCTTTTAACTTTATTGCCCAAATTATCTTCGCTCATTACTTCTTTAGGTTCTATTATGAATGACAATTCTTGCTCATTTCTTAAAACTTTAATTTCAACATTTTCATTTGTTGTTGCATTAATATGTGTAGAAACCTCTAAAACACTGCTTATTTTATTGTCATTAATTTCTGTAATAACATCATTCACTTTTAATCCTGATGAAAAAGCCGGGCTATTTTCTTGTACTTCAGATATTTTAGCTGGAGTGAAATCTTTGCCAGAAAACATATATATTAAGGTAAAAATGATGATAGCTAAAATAAAATTTGCTAATGGACCTCCGAAGACAATTAATGATCTTTGATAAAGAGGTTTTACAACAAAAAGTTTTTTTCTATCAGTCTCATTGTATTTTTTTAAAAGCTCCGCTTGTTCAGCTTGACTAAAAACGTTTCTGTCACCGAAAAACTTAACATACCCGCCTAAAGGTATTAAACAAAATTTCCATCTTGTTCCGTTTTTGTCATTAATACCGAATAATTCTCTACCGAAACCTATTGAGAAATCAGTGACACCTACACCATATTTTCTAGCAAAATAATAGTGGCCGTATTCGTGAACGAATACAACTATGGTAAGTAAAACAATAAATGGTATTATAAAATTTAAAATTTCCATTCATTTACCTTACTAAAAAGAAAATTTCTGAACGCAACTAATCTAGCATTATTTTTAAGTGATTCTGGATAAACAAAATGTGTTTCTGTTGGTTTGCCAGGCTCAGTTGGTAAAACTTTTGTAATACCGCTTACATTGTGTGCAATATAGTCTGGTAATGCTGCTAAACCAACGCCACTTTGAACTGCTAATAATAGTCCGTAAACGCTATTTACTTTTAATAAAGACTTCCTTTTTTTTCCATCTTTTGTACCTACTTTTAATACCCAATCTGGATTATAAACAGGAGATGGTGCGCCTTTACCGTAAGTAATAAATTTATGTTTATCTAAATCCTTTAAAGTTTTTGGATAACCATTTTTTTCTAAATATTCATTTGACCCATAAATATGATAGTTGAAATCAACAAACTTTTTTTGAATTAAATTAAGTTGTTTTGGTCTTCTCATTCTGATGGCCACGTCAGCTTGACGGGTTGCTAAATCAAGTTCTTTATCATCAAATATCAATTCTATTTCAATTCCAGGGTTTAAATCCATAAACTCTTTTATTCGAGGGGTTAACCATGTGGTCCCAAAGCTTACGACAGTAGTGACAACAAGTTTGCCACTCAATTTATCTTTTTCTTCGCTTAAATTAGACTCTACATCTTTAAGTTTTGAAATTACCTCGTGCGCTGTCTTAAAAAGGTATTTGCCATTATCAGTGAGGGCTAATCCCCTAGCATGTCTCTCAAAAAGCTTTATTTTAAGGTCGCTTTCCAAAGATTGAATTTGTCTACTAATAGCTGATTGACTTAAATTTAAAATTGTTGATGCTTTAGTAAAGCTACTAGCCTCAGCAACTGTGTGAAATATCTTTAATTTATCCCAGTCCATGAGAAAAGATTATAAATTATTTGTTAGGATTTACTATAGCTCTTCCAAAGAACTTGCCTTCTAAAAGCTTTGGATATGTGTCTAAAAGTTCAGAAAATGAGAGGGATTTTGTAAATGATTTTAATTTATTAAAATCTATAAGTTTAACAGCTTCATTCCACAGAAATTCTCTTCTACTAATTGATGCACCAGAAGAGTCGATTCCCCATAGTTTAACTCCTCTAATTATAAAAGGCATAACAGTCGTATTTATTTTTATTCCCCCAGCGTTTCCACAAGATGCAACGATACCATTAGGCTTTACCTGAGCTAATATTTTTGTAAGCGATGATCCGCCTACAGTATCAACGACACCGTCCCAAGTACCTTTTTCTAATAACTTACTTTCTCCTTCAAATTCTTTTCTATCAATTATATTTTTTGCTCCTAAACCTTTTAAATAATCATTTTTATCTTTTTTTCCTGTCACAGCATGAACATTGTAACCCATTTTTGATAAAATCATAACTGCAATGCTTCCTACTCCACCAGTAGCCCCGGTTACTAGTACGTCGTTTACTTTTTCACCTAAAAGAAGTTCTTCTCTTGCTTTAATAGCAAATGAACATTGTAAAGCTGTAAAGCCTGCAGTACCTAGCATCATAGATTGTTCAGCATCAATATTTTTTGGAATCTTAATTAAGAAATTTGAATCTACTTTTGCGTATTGCGAAAACCCTCCATAATACATTTCTCCAACTCTAAATCCTGTGCAAATTACAGTTTCATCTTTTTTAAATTTATCATCACCACTTTCAACAACTTTTCCAGAAAAATCAATACCAGGAACAAATGGAAATTTCCTAACTATTTTTCCACCATCTTTAAGGATTAAAGCATCCTTATAATTTAAACTTGAGTAATCAATTTTGATTAAAACATTTCCATCTTTTAAATGACTGCTGTCGATTTCTTTAATATCTCTTGTAAATTTCTCGTTTTGATTATCTATAACTACTGCTTTAAATTTTACAGTCATTATTTTCCGATATGCTTTAAATATCTATTTTGAAGTGAAAGATCTTCTTTAAATGTTCCTAAAAAATAATTTGTAAGAGTCATCGCTTTTTCTTTTTTAATACCTCGCATAGTCATACATTGGTGGGAAGCGTCTATAGTTACAGCTACACCTTTTGCTTCTAATCCACTCATTAAAGTCTTAGCTATTTGCATATTTAATCTTTCTTGAGTTTGTAATCTCTTAGCATAAACTTCTACGGTTCTAGCTAATTTACTTAAACCAACAACTTTTTTATTTGGGATATAAGCGATATGAATTACACCGATAATCGGAGCCATGTGATGTTCACAATGGCTCTCAAAAGAAATATTTTTTTCTAAAACCATGTCATCATATCCATCAACATCTCCAAAAGTTTTATTAAGAACTTTGTTGGCATCTTGATGATATCCACTAAAATACTCCTTAAATGCTTTAACGACTCTTTTTGGTGTTTCTTTAAGACCTTCTCTATCTGGATTTTCGCCTATCCACTTCAGTATAGTCTTGAAAGCATCTTCTGCTTCTTTATCAGTGACTCCGCTCTGATTTATCGATGATTTTTCTAAATCTTTGACTAATTTCATAATTTTTTAAACATTATTATAGGACATATGTTGTTAATGCAAATTGCTATTTTGTCTTTTTTTCACTATTTTAGCTACATGTTTAAAAAAAGAGACAGTGTTTTTGAAGTTGAAGAAGGAAAATTTTTATCTCCTAAATTTGATAGCCAGGGCCTAATTCCAGCAATCACTACGGATAGTAAAACTGGAGAAGTTTTAATGCATGGGTATATGAATTCTGAGGCTTTAAAAAAAACAATAGAAACAAAAGAAGCTCATTACTGGAGCAGGTCAAGAAAATCTATTTGGCACAAAGGAAAAACCAGTGGTTTTACTCAAAAAGTAATTCAAATAAGAATAGATGATGATCAAGATTCTGTTTGGTTAAGTGTTGATATAGGAAATGGTGCTAGTTGTCATGTTGGTTATAGATCATGTTTTTATAGATCGATACCATTGGGTAAAATAGATCAATCTGAAAAAGTTGAAATGAAATTTGAGGAAAAAGAAAAAAAATTTGATCCAGAAAAAGTTTATAAAGGACAAACTAATCCAACTAAACTTTAAAGATGTCTAAAGAAAATCAAAAAAATGTTTTTGGCGAACCTCTCGAACCTTGTTCAAATGAACCTTTAACGGGTTGGTTTAGGGATGGTTGTTGCAATACTGACAAAAATGATCGTGGAGTTCATACTGTGTGTGCAAAAGTTACTAGTGAATTTTTAGAATGGTCCAAAAAAGTAGGAAATGATTTAATCACACCACATCCCGAGTTTGGTTTTCCCGGTCTAAAAGATGGAGATTGTTGGTGTGTATGTGCCACTTGGTACGCGAGGTCTATTGAAGAGAATAAAGCTTGTACAGTTTTTTTAAAGAAAACAAATATTAAAACTCTCGAATTAATACCTTTAGAAAAATTAAAAAAATTTGCTGCTGATTTGTCTTAGTAAACTTTAGTTCCTCGAGTTTTTATTATTAACTCAAGTTCTTGGAATTCTTTACAATTACAGTTTTTAAGAACCGCTAATCTTTCTTTCGCTTTTTCTATTCTATCTGTTTGAACATAAAGTTCACCTAAATATTCATTAATTCCGTTGTGGTTTGGATTTAAACTTAAACCTTTTAAATAAAATTTTTCTGCTTCTTCAAAGTTTCCAGACTTCCGTGATGTATAACCCATATAGTTTAGTATATCTGGATTATTTTTATCTTTTTTATTAGCTTTCTCTAGTTTACTAAAAGCTTGTTTATAAAGTTTTACAGCTTTATCAGTGTTATCTTTTTTTTCTAGCTTACCTGCTCTTTTAATTAGTTTCACAGCTTCATCGTACATTGAAACTTTTGTCGTGCTACTCCCACTATCTCCGCCGGCAGCTAAAGTTATATTGTTTATTAAAATAAATGCAGAAACTAAAATAATGATTTTTTTCATTTTCTTATAATAGTGATTTTATTTAACTTTATCATGCGACAGATGATCTTCCTCCGTCAACTCCTATAATCTGTCCTGTTATCCAAGAACTATCTTTACTTAATAAAAAGTTCACCAAAGAAGAAAAGTCATCGCCCTCACCAATTCTTTTCAATGCATGCATTTTAGCAATACTTTCAGCCATCTTTTCATTTTTTAACATTGATCCAGCCATCTTTGATTTAGAGAGACTTGGCGCTATACAATTTACTCTTACATGCGGCGCAAACTCAGCAGCCAATGCAACTGTTAAACCTTCGACTGCTGCTTTTGCAGAACTTATAATACTATGATTTAAAAATCCCTTTCTAGCAGCAACAGTTGAAAATAAAACTATGGAACCTTTATTTTTTTTTAATTTATCATAACTTGCTCTTATAATTTCCGTTGCAGATATAAGATTCAAATTAAAGCACTGCATGTAGTCACTTTTTTTTGTAAGTTTTAAAGGCTTTAAATCTATTGACCCTACACAAAAAGCTAAACCATCAATTTCTTCATTTCCTAAGTCGCTAATAATTTTGTCACTAAAATTTTCGTTTAATACATCGGCCACAGTAAAAGAAGAGCCAAGTTCATTTGCTAAACTTGAGATTTCTTTCTCATTCCTTCCCACTAAATGAGCTTTTCCACCATTTTTTTGGATATTTCTTGAAACTGCGGATCCAATAGAACCAGTAGCGCCTATAATTAATTTTTTCATAATGTTAAATACCATGATCTGAGGAATTGGACAGCCTAATAATGACGCGTGTATTTTGTAATAAAAACAATATAAATTGATAATTATGAAATTATTCATCATTCTAGGAAATCAGCTGTTTCACCCAAAATATTTAAGCCCTTATAAAGATCACTTATTTTTTATGGCTGAAGATTATAACCTTTGTACCTTTGAAAAGCATCACAAACTAAAAATACTTCTTTTTTTATCATCGATGAGATCTTTTAAAGATGAATTAAAATCCAAAAATTTCAATGTTTTTTATAGAGACGTAAATAAAGATTTTAAACTTTCTTATGAAAAAAAACTTGAAAAAGTAATTAACGAAAAAAAAATAAAAGAAGTGTCTTTTTTTGAAATTGAAGATAAATTTTTTGAGAAAAGAATTTTGTCACTAACTAAAAAAAACTCTTTAAAAGTAAATCAAATAAAAACTCCAATGTTTTTAATTAATAGAGATGAATTTAAAAGCTATCTTGCAAAAAATAAAAGGCCTTTTATGGCTAATTTTTATAAAATAGTAAGAACTAAAATGAATTTACTAATGAATAAGAATGGTACACCAAAAGGAAATAAATGGAGTTTTGATGAAGAAAATAGAAAAAAATTACCGAATTCGATAAAAATTCCTAAAATTTCAAAAGTTAAAGAAACTAAGGAAACTTCAATACTTAAAAAATTTATAAGCTCTAATTTTAAAAACCATCCTGGGGATCTTGATCAATTTTGGTTTCCAACGACTAGAAAAGATGCAAACAAATGGTTAGATGAATTTTTAAAGGAGAGAATAAAATTATTTGGTGATTATGAAGATGCAGTCACCGATAAATCTAATACTGTATTTCATAGTGCTCTAAGTCCATTAATTAATTTAGGATTAATAACGCCAAATGAGATTTTAGAGAAATTAAAAAAAGTTGAGAATAAAGTTCCAATAAATTCTTTAGAAGGTTACATTAGGCAAATTATTGGTTGGAGAGAATTCATGAGAGGAATTTACCAAAATTTTGACCAAAGATTAGATAAAACAAATTTTTTTAATCATAAAAGAAAAATGAAAAATACTTGGTATAATGGAACCACTGGTTTAGATCCTCTCGATCACGCAATTAGTAATGCAAAAAACTTTGGCTGGTCACATCATATAGAAAGATTAATGATATTAGCAAACATCATGAATCTCTGTGAAATTCATCCCAAGCAAGTTTATAAATGGTTTATGGAAATGTTCGTAGACTCTTCTGACTGGGTAATGTCTCCTAACGTTTATGGTATGGGATTATTTAGTGACGGCGGTATATTTGCTACAAAACCATATATTTGTGGATCAAGTTATTTTTTAAAGATGATGCATTTTAAAAAAGGTCCCTGGTGTGATGTGATGGATGGATTGTATTGGAAATTTATCGACAGACACAAAACATTTTTTTTAAAAAATCCTCGCCTTGCAATGATGGTAAGAATTTCAGAAAAAATGAATAAAGAGAGAAAAACAAGAATATTTAAAGCAGCAAATAATTTTATAAAAGAAAATACAAATGGTTAAAGTTTTTTTCAATAATTCTTGTAATATCTGTAGAACAGAAATTAATCATTATAAAAAACATAGTGATGATAATATTAGGTGGATTGATGTTACTGACAATAAAGAAGCACAAAATATTACCTCAAAATCTTATAGGGAACTTTTAAGAAGGATGCACGTTATACAAGACGGCAAGGTTATTGATGGTGCTGAGTCATTTTTAATTATATGGAAAAATATTCCTAAATATAATTTTTTGTATAAAATTTTTAAAATTAAACCCTTATTTTTTTTTCTTAATATTTTTTATGAAATTGCCGCTTATTTTTTATTTCTAAAAAATAAACACCTTTTAAAAAAATGAGAAAGAGCCAGCTTCCAAAGAAGGTTTGCCCGGTATGTAATAAATCTTTTAATTGGCGCAAAAAATGGAGGCTTAATTGGGAAAAAGTAAAATATTGTTCTAAGAAATGTTCTAAATCTAGTTTAATTTAAAAGTAGATAATATTATTGGTATATTTGACTTAAAATTAAAATAACCTTTATTAGAGAACTTCCAACAAAACTCATCTTCATTTCGGGTAATAAAATTTATAGCTAGGCCATTATTCTTTATCAATCTTTTCAAAAATGAGAAGTTTTCTCCAATAGAAGGATATACAACATCAAATTTTTTTGAGTTTTTAATTATATTTATTAAACCGTTTTCATCTAATAATTCAGCCTTAAATTGATATTCATTCAATTGTGATTTAATAACAGCTTTTTTATAGTCTATAACTTTTGAAGATAACTTTAGAGATCTATTTTTATTATCCAGTAAAACAAAGTAAATTTTTTTGTATTTTTTTAAATCAAAAAAATCAATGTGCATTTCATTTTCAAATACAATTAATTGCTCATTTATTTCTTCACTTTTATTAATTTGAAAAGGTAAAATTTTATATTCTCTTCTGTCAACAATCGGTAATGCAGTCTCATTCAACTTAACATTTTTATATTTATTATTTGTAAATTTACTTATATTCCATGATTGGGCTAAATAATTTTTTCCTTTTGTTTGTATTCCAGCAACCCATCTCCAACTTAAAGTATTGGAAGCTGCATCACCATCAAATAAATGTTTCATAAAAAACTCTGCTCCCTTTTGCCAAGGTAATCCTAATGTAAAGATCCAAATACTAGCAAACAACATCCGCGTGTGATTATGTAAATAATTAAAATTTTTAAGTTCATTTACCCAATCATTAAAACATTCAATTTCAGTTTCTCCTTTTACGGCTTTTAGATAATTTTCGTCTTCTTTTATCGTCTTAAGATCTTCTGTGAAATCAGTCCAAACTTTTGGTCTTAGTTCGAGCCATCCTTTCCAGTATACTCTCCAAAATATTTCTTGAATAAATTTATCTACTTTTTGGAAAGGATATTTCTTCAGTACAAGTTTTGCAGTTTCATATTCGTTAATTAATCTATGAGTTATATATGGAGATAAACAAGAAACATTACTTCTGTTATTTACACCAAAATCGAAATTTCTTTTTGAATTATAATTTGAAATATCGTTTTCAATATATTTATTAAGCTTATCTAAAGCTTCTGATCTCGAGGTTACAAATTCCATTAATCTTCGTCATCCCTCCAGTCATCTATGTACAATTTCCAACAAGCAAATGTTACGCAAATTATTCCAACAGAAAATCCTAGAAGCACTCCATTTTCTTTTCCTAAATATATAGAACCATAATGAGCACTTAAAATTGGCGGTCCTACTAGAATCAATCCAACTATAATATATCTATAAATGAAAGGAGGACGTTTCAAATAGTGTTCCCTTGATCAAATGGTTGTGAAACAGCAGAAGTAAACCAGCAATCGCTGCAATCTTTATCGCTGCCTTTTTGTACATGCCACTCATAAAAAAATAATTTCTTATTATCGTCTAATACTTCAACGCCATAAATAAAAGTATTAGGGCTATTACTAATTAAATTTATTTTATGTGAGGAATGGTTTAAAAGAATTTTATACTGCTGGCCAAGCAACATACCCTCAAATCTTTTGTATGGGCCAGTAAATTTTTTATTATCTGGGTGAGCAAATAGCCAAGTTTGTTTTATTCCATCATTTAACTTATTATTTTTTTTTAATGCTTCTAGTTGAATTTTTACTACATCGAAAGCAGATAAATCTTTCGATGGTTTAATCATTTCTGCATTTAGAGTATTAAATGTAAGTACAAATACTAAAGTTATAAATATTTTTTTCAATTCCATATCTTTTTTAATGTTTCTTCTCTTTTACAAGCGTTTTTGTACATTAGATAACGAATAAAATTTTTTTCATAATAATCTTGGTGATAATTTTCAGCAGGGTAAAAAATGTCAAATTTCCAAACTAAAGTAACAATTTTTTTATCAAATTTTTTCTCTATTTCTTTAAATGATTGATCAATAAGTTCTTTTTGACTATTATTTTCAAAAAAAATTACAGATCTATAACTTTTGCCTTTATCACAAAATTGACCTGAAGCATCGAAAGGATCAATATTTTTCCAATAAACATTTAATAAATCTTTATAGCTCACCACTAAAGGGTTATATGTAACCTCTATTACTTCTACGTGACCAGTATCTTTGTAAATAACATCTTCATATTTTGGATTTTTAAGATGCCCTCCCGAGTATCCGGAAATTGACGATAAAACTCCATCTACTTGATCGTAAGACTCTTCCATACACCAAAAACAACCTCCTGCAAAATATGCTTTTTTAGTCTCTGTTGCAAATACGCTTTGGTTTATAAAATAAATAAATAAGATTAGAATAATTTTTTTCATTAAAAAGATGATATATTAATTATTATGAAAAACGATGATCATATTGTCATAGATGAAAATAGTGATTTAAATAATATTATCTGTGAGGAATGTAAAAAAGAAGATGAAAGTGTCAAACAAAATTTAATTATGCATGGTTTTAAATTTTGTAATAGCTGCAAACTATCAAAAACAATTTTTCCGATCTAAAAATTTCTAAATAAAATTAATATTGTAAATAATAAAATCGCTTGAAATAACCAGGCTACAATTACAACGCCTAAAGCTCTCCACAAAGATTTGTAGTCTAAAGCAGCTCTCACCCCAACTACCATACAAGCTAACATCCAAAAAGCTGACCCAATAAAAGTTACTGCCATTAGATCTGGTGTTACACCAAATACCCTTAATAAACCTGGGGCACTTGAAAATCCTATAGTTCTTAATAACTCACCATGATTACTCTTAGTATTTTTTTCAGGAAATAATTTTACGCCAACAAAATAAATAATATACGCCCATACATACCAACTGATTAGAGAAAAAATTGGAGCTAATAAAAAATTAGATGCTCCTAATTGTAAAGCGCCCACACCTGCAGCCATACTTGAAAGTACAACGACTAGGCCAGCTTGAATCGTTGCTGACTTATCTCGCTCCACCTCTTCATAGAGCTCAACATCAATTTTGATGGCTCTAAATATTCTATCAAATAAATTGTTAAACATTCAAAAATTAACTCTTTAATATCTTTAATAATTTATAATGCAATTTTTTATTTGAAGTTGCCAAGATATTTCCAGCTTTTTCAGCATTTTTATTATTCCATGTGGTAATAAAACCACCAGCATTTTCTACAATTGGAATAATTGCGGCAACATCATATATTTTTAGATTTGATTCTATTACTACATCTAATTTACCTTCTGCAAGTAAACAATAACTGAATGCATCAAGTGTAATACTGCTTATATTCTTATTCAATTTATCTAACTTTTTTAAGATTTTTAAATTTTTATTTTGATTATGAAAATTGCATAGAATTTTTGTTTTTTTGAAATTAGTTACCGAATTTGTTTTCAATTTTTTTTTTTTATTTTTATCTAAAATGTATGAAGTGTTGTTATAGCTTATATAAGTTTTTTTTAATTCTGGAAAATTAGCCATACCTATTATTGATTTCTTTTTATAAATCATGCCAACTAAATTAGACCAAGTAGGAAGACCAGCAACAAATGCCTTGGTTCCATCTATTGGGTCAATTATCCAGTAGTTTTTATTTTTGGTTTTTTTCTGTTTAAATTCCTCTCCAATAATCCCGTCATTGGGAAATGATTTTACAATATAAGCTCTAATCATCTTTTCAAAACTTTTATCGAAATTAGTTACTGGATTAAATATTTTTTTTCGTTTTGATTTATTGTTTATAATTAATTTTTTTTTGGAATTTGATTTATAAAACTTATTTAGTTTAGAGGATAAATTATATAAAAATTTAATAGCTTTATTCTGGTCCATATAAGTATATAACTTAATTAAAAAGTTTTTAAATATGAAAATAAACGAAAAGATAATCCCAATAATTTTAGGCTTATCAGCGGCACTGATTATAGGAGTATTGGCTTTTTTGAGTTTTGAGACTCCTTATGGATATTGGTTAGTATTTTCTTTTGGTGCTACAACTTTTAGTGTTTTAGTATTTTATCAAGCTGATATGGCTCAACCCAAAAATGTTTTTTTTGGTCATCTTGTGTCTATAACAGTGGGTATCTTATTTAATGAAATTTTTGGAATGTCTTTTATTACTTTAGGATTAGCAGTTGGGCTTGCTTTAGCCCTTATGATGTATTTAAAAGTGGAACATCCTCCAGCAGCTGCAAATCCTTTGATAGCTCTTTTATCGGACGTATCATTTGAATTTATCTTCTTACCTGTCGCTGCTGGAACAATAATTATAATAATTTTATCAATTTTAATAAATAAATATTTATTAAAAAGAAATTATCCAACACAATTTTTCTAATTATAAATAAAAATATAGCTATTTAAAATTAATGCGTATGTGCTCCATAAAAAATAAGGGATCATTAAATAATAGCTGAGCTTGTCTATTTTAAAGTATTCTTTCAATAAAAATACGATGAAGGCTAATATAATAATTAAATTTATCAGTGCTAAACCTATTTGGTGAAATCCAAAAAAGGCAATGCTCCATGTACTATTAAAAAAAAGATGAATAAAATAAATCTTAAGAATATGTTTATTTTTTGTATTGAACCAAATTTTCCATATTGCTACTGACATCAAAATATATAACGTTGTCCAAACAGGTCCAAAAACCCATGCTGGAGGATTAAAAGGTGCAAGTGTTAATTGTGAGTACCAAGGTTCTTTAAAAGCTGAAGTAGTAAAACCGCCAATTGCAGAGGCTAAAAAAGTAATGGTTAATATTATAAATAATGATAAATATTTATTATTCATTATTAAAATATAAACTTTATATGTCAGAAAAACAGAAAAAAATTTGGATAACTGGTGCAAGTAGCGGAATAGGAAAATCAGTTGCTGAAAAGTTTGCCAACGAGGGTTGGAAAGTTGCAGTGTCAGCTAGAAGAAAAGAACTTCTTGATGAATTAGCTAAAAATCCTAATATAGTATCTTTTCCTCTCGATGTTACTAATCGAAATCAAATTAATGAAGTTTTTAAAAATATTATAAATAATTTTGGCGACTTAGATATATGTTTATTTTCTAGTGGTACATATGAGCCAAAAGACGAACAAAATATTGATCCTGAAAAAATAAAAAATGTAATAAATGTAAATTTTTTAGGTGTAATAGATTGTGTAAAATCTGTTGAAAGATATTTTAAAGATAAGAAATCTGGACATATTTCAATAGTTTCATCTATTGCGGGTTATAGAGGGTTACCAAACTCAAGTGGATATGGACCTTCTAAAGCTGCCTTAACCAATTTTAGTGAGAGCATTTATTTTGATTTTAAAAAATTCGGAGTGAGAGTTTCAGTTGTATCACCTGGGTTTATAAAAACTCCATTGACTGATAAAAATGAATTTCCGATGCCATTTTTAAAAACTCCCGAGTATGCAGCAGAAAAAATTTTTAATGGCTTAGTTAAAAGTAGTGCTTTTGAAATTCATTTTCCAAAAGGATTAACTTTGACCTTAAAATTTTTAAGAATATTACCTTATAGACTTTATTTATTTTTAGTAGACAAGCTCGTTAAGAGGTAATTAGAGAAGAGAATCAACAAATTCCCAATTAATTAGTTTATCAAAAAAATTTTCCAAATAAACTGGTCTTTTGTTTTTATAATCTAAATAATAAGAATGCTCCCATACATCACATCCTAAAATAGGTTTCATATTATGGATAATGGGATTTTCAGCATTAGGTGATTTAGTTACTACAAGCTTATCTTCTTTTAAAGATAACCAACACCACCCAGATCCAAACTGAGTAACTCCAGCATTAATGAATTCTTCTCTAAATTTTTCAAAGCTTCCAAAATCTTGTTTAATCTTATTTTCAAGTTTAGATGGAACATTTCCACCACCACTAGGTTTCATACATTTCCAAAAAAGATTGTGGTTCCAGTGTTGACTTGCATTATTAAAAATACCCGCTTTTTTTTCGGTAGATGATTTTTTAATTATATCTTCTAAAGATAATTTTTCATATTCAGAACCTTTAATAAAATTATTTAGATTTGTAATATAGGTTTGATGGTGTTTACCGTGATGTAAATCTAAAGTTTGCTCAGACATTATTGGAGAAAGAGCTGAATTTGCATAATCTAATTTGGGAAGTTCAAACATATTAATCTTTAACAAACATCACAGTTAATTCCGCTACTTTAATTCCAAACTTAGTCATTGTAGCTCTGTTAATTGCAACACGCTCATCTTGCATAAAAATCCAATCATCAAAAGTAATTTTAATATTTTTACCTTTTACAGGTACAAGTAAGACATATTCAAATTTAAAGGCAGGGCCATATGAATAGCCTTTAGCAGTTCCAACTACATCTGAAGCAGTTCCCTCATAATTATGTTCATCTATTTTGTTAATTGTCCATTGTCGGGTTTGTCTTTCTCCGTCGTTCCAATTAAATACCTCATCTAAAATTAATTTCGAACCATCCCACTCTCCGTTTAAATCTGCTTTAAATTGCCTTGTAACCTTTCCAGATCTGTTTTGTAATACTCCCCAGGCTTTAACATTGCCAGATAAATAATTTTCTATGACTAATCTAGGTTTTTGATCTTTAAAATCAGTTGGTTTCATTTTATTTGCACATCCTGTTATTAGTATTAGTAAAAAAAGTCCTATAAATTTTTTCATGAAGAATATTTATTCGACATAGAGAATTGAATCAAGTTAATGTTTCTAGACTTAAAGCCACCCTCACAATAAGATAGATAAAATTCCCACATACGTCTAAAATAATCATCAAAACCAAGTGGGCTTATTTTGTCCCAGACACCCAAAAAATTTTTTCTCCAAGTAGATAAAGTTCTGGCATAATCATTCGAATAAGTGTTTATTTTCTCAAGTTTGAGATTATTTTTTTTTATAAGTTTTTCTATAAAATTTATTGAGGGTAAAAAACCGCCAGGAAAAATATATTTTTGAATAAAATCTTCATTTGCTCGATATCTTTCAAATAATTCATCTTTTATAACAATGCCTTGAATTGCTGCAGTGCCATTATTGTTTAAAACTTTTTTTATAGTTTGAAAATATTTATTCATATAGTTTTCACCTACAGCCTCAATCATTTCTATTGAGGCAACATGATCATATTTATCTTTTAAATCTCTATAATCTAAAAATTTAACGTTAACTTTATTATTAAGGCCGGACTTAAATATTCTTTTTCTTGTAAAATCATACTGATTTTTTGAAATTGTTATACAATCAATACTTACATCATATTTCTTTGCTAAAAATTCTGCAAAACTACCCCAACCACATCCAATTTCTAAAATCTTATTTCCTTCTTTAATATTTAGTAAATTAATAAGTTCTTGAAATTTGTTTTTTTGTGCTTTTTCTAGATCATCTTTTTCGTCTTTATAAACTGCACTAGAGTAAGTAAGAGTTTTATCTAACCATAATGAAAAAAAATCGTTACCTAAGTCATAATGCTTTGAAATATATTTTATACTTTTGGATTTGGTATTGGATGCAAATATTTTTTTTAAAAAATTCTTTGTTTTTTGTAATTTTAAACTTCCTGAAAAAGAATAAATAGTATTAATATTTCTTGCAGTAAGTTCGATCAAATTAGTTAAATTTGATGTGTAAAAATCTCTTTTTATATGTGCTTCGCCTAAAGCCGAGCTTCCGCCTAGTATAACATTTAAGTAAAAACTTGGGTTGTTAATTTTGATATCTGCAGATAGTTTACTTTCCAAATTCCCAAAATGAAAAACTTTTCCATCGTAATTAATTAATTTTAAATTTCCTTGTGAAATATTTTTTAATTTATTTAAAACAAATTTTTCAGAAATTTTAGTTAAGCTCATTAGTTTTCCTCAAAACTCAAATTATTTTTTAATTTAACTTCTCTTTTCCGATATATTGCTCCTTTTTTCCATAATAGTAATGCTTCATAATGTATCGAACTAATAATTTTTATAGTCATTAATGGATACTTTAAAAAATTAATTGCAAGCTGTTTATAACTAAATTCTTTTTTATCTCCCGTTTGAGTTGCGGTTAAAATTGTTCCATCGGCATCTGTTTGTTTTATAAAAACTGATAGCTTGTCGTTTGGATTTAATAATTTAAAGTTGTAAAAAGTTTCCATATCCATAAACGGGGATACATAAAACTTTTTTCTACATTTTTGAATTATTTTCTCATTATTTTTAATTTTAAAAATATACGTATGTTGTTCATTGAATGTATTTTTTACCTCATAAAAAATTGCTACTAATTTATCTTTTTCATAGCAATAAAAAATGCTCAAAGGATTAAAAACGTATCCGAGTATTCTAGGATAACAAAGCACTTTAATTTTTGTTATATTTTCTTTTATCCGAAATTTTTTTAGATTTGAAATTACCCAATCCTTCAAATTACCTCCATCTCGATCTCCATGATCTTTGTCATAAAAACTAAAAATATTGAATTTGTTATGTGAAAAAATACCTATTGATTTGTCCAAAATATTAATCTCATCTAAATCGATTAAAAGTGAAAAAGTTTTATATTTTAGAAAATGCCTAACAGGCTTAAATCTTGTATGTGTAACTTCACCATTATAAATGCAAGAGTTCATTAAATTTTAAAATTGTTTATTAATTCAATTGATGATTTTAATCCATCTTCATGGAAACCGTAACCGAAATAACTGCCACAAAACCAGGTCCTTTTTTTACCTTGAATCTTATGTAAATCTTTCTGAAGCAGCGTATTCTCAGTGTTTAAGTATGGATGAGTAAAATTAATTTTTTTAATAATTAGGTTATCTTGAACATTATGAATAGGATTTAAAGTTAAAAAATAGTTTCTAGGTGTTTTTAAATTTTGAAGTTTGTTTAACCAATAAGTTATACATGTACTTTTTCCATCTGAAATAGAGTTCCAGCTGGACCAGGCTCTTTTTTTTTGAGGCATTAGACTTTCATCATTATGTAAAATAGCTTCATTGTTAACATACTTAAATTTTCCTAAAATATTTTTTTCTTGTGTAGTCGGTTTTTCCAGCATGTCTAAGCTTTCATCAGCATGTGAAGCTAGAACTACTTGATCATAATCTATATACTCATTTCCAATCATAATTCGAATATTATCATCACTTCTAATTATTTTGCTCACTTTATAATTTTTAAATATTTCACCGCTTATTTTATCAGTTACTTTTTTAACATAAGTTCTGCTTCTATTTGAAACCGTATACCACTGTGGTCTATTTTTTAATTTAAATAAACCGTGGTTAATAAAAAAATTTAAAAAAAATTTTATTGGCATTTTTTTTGCTTTATTGAAAGGCATCGACCAGATAGCTGCAACCATAGGTATTATGTGATACTCTATAAAATATTCTGAAAGTTTTTTTTTATTTAAAAAATCCCCTAAAGTTTGCTCTGTTATTTTATTTTTAAGTATATTTGGTGCAGTTTTGTAAAAAAATATTATCTCTTTGATCATTTTTAAAAATTTAAAATTTAATAAATTAATTCTATTTGCAAAAATTCCACTGAGACCACTTCCACTATATTCTATGTTAGTATTTTTTATTGAAACAGAGAAAGACATATCACTTTTTTCGTATGGAACATTTAGATCTTTAAAAAATTTAACTAGATTTGGGTAAGTTACTTCATTAAAAACAATAAAACCTAGATCAACTGGCACAATTTTGTCACCCTCTTTGATATCATAGGTAAAAGAGTGTCCGCCAAAGTGATCAGCTTTCTCATATAAATCAACTTTAAATTTTTTTGACAAAAAGTATGCAGAAGATAGTCCGGATATCCCAGAGCCAATTACTGCTATTTTCATTTATTAGGCAGCTTCATCTTTATATTCATCCATAGATGGGCAAGAACATACAAGATTTCTATCTCCATAAACATTGTCAACTCTTGCGACTGGAGGCCAATATTTATTATTTTTCACAAACTCGGTTGGAAAAGCAGCCTCTTCTCGGGTGTATTTATGTTTCCAGTCATTTGAAGCTAGTTCAATGTAAGTGTGAGGAGCGTTTTTTAATGGATTGTCAATTTTATCAAATTTTGATGACTCCACTAGATCAATTTCTTTTTTTATTTTAATTAATGCATTACAGAACTTATCTATTTCTTCTAAATTTTCACTCTCTGTAGGCTCTATCATTATCGTTCCTGCAACTGGCCAGGACATAGTTGGGGCGTGATATCCAAAATCGATTAATCTTTTAGCTAAATCTTCTTCTGAAATTCCTGAACTAGCTTTAATTGGTCTAATATCTATTATGCACTCATGGGCCACGTTACCATTTTTTCCAGTGTATAAAACTTTGTAGTCTTTAGATAATTTTTTTGAAATATAATTTGCGTTTAAAATTGAAATTTGTGATGCTTTTTTCAAACCTTCAGCCCCCATCATCTTTATATACATCCAAGATATGGGTAAAATACTTGAACTTCCCCATGGTGCAGCTGAAACAGCCCCCATTCCATTTTTTGGTCCTGCGTCTTTGATTATTCCATGAGTTGGAAGAAAATCAGCTAAATGTTTTGCGCACGCAATTGGTCCCATTCCCGGACCGCCACCACCATGTGGTATGCAAAATGTTTTGTGTAAATTAATATGACAGACATCTGGTCCAAATTTTCCTGGTTTTGCAATGCCAACTAGAGCATTTAAATTTGCTCCATCCATATATACCTGGCCACCATGTTTGTGAATTACATCACAAATTTCAATAATTTTTTCTTCGAATACTCCATGAGTAGAAGGGTAAGTAACCATTAAAGCAGCTAAATTTTTTGAATATTTTTCTGCTTTATTTTTCAAATCGTCTAGATCCACATTGCCATCTTCATCACAGTTTACAACAACCACTTTCATCCCACTCATTTGAGCACTTGCTGGATTTGTACCGTGCGCTGAGTTTGGAATTAAGCAAACATCTCGGGAAACTTGTCCGTTACTTTCGTGAAATTTTCTTATTGTCATTAACCCGGCGTATTCACCCTGAGCGCCAGAATTTGGTTGTAAAGAAACTGCGTCATATCCAGTTATTTCTTTTAAATCATTTATAAGGTCATTAAATAAAATTTTATACCCTTCCATTTGATCTGTTGGCACAAATGGATGAGGCAAAGAAAATTCCTTCCAAGTAATTGGCATTAACTCTGCTGTTGCATTAAGTTTCATAGTACAAGAACCTAGAGCAATCATAGATCGATTAAGTGCTATGTCACAATCTTCAAGTTTTTTTAAATACCTTAGCATCTCTGTTTCTGAATGATATTTATTGAAAACAGGATGAGCTAGATACTTTGATGTTCTTAAAAGACTTTTAGGAAGATTATTAAGCTCAACTTTTACATCTTGATTAATTACTTTAGAAACTCCAAATATTTTTAATAATATATTTACATCACTCAGTTTTTTTGCTTCATCGAATGCAACTGATATGTGTTTATTATCAACTTTTCTTAAATTAATATTTTCTTTTAAGGCAGTTTGATAAATAGAATTTGTCTTGTCGTTTGTTTTAATTGTTACTGTATCAAAAAAATAGTCTGATAAAATTTGGAAACCACCTTTTTTAATTTCATCGGCAAATAATTTTGCTAATTTAGAAGTCCTATTAGCTATTTTTAATATTCCATCAGGCCCATGATAAATAGCAAAGGCTGCAGATATTATAGCTAATAATGCTTGAGCCGTGCATATATTACTTGTGGCTTTATCTCGTCTAATATGTTGTTCCCTTGTTTGTAAAGAAAGTCTGTATGCTTTTTTTCCATGTCTGTCTTTCGATACACCTATAATTCTACCCGGCATTGATCTTTTAAATTCTTCTTTAGTAGCAAAAAATGCTGCATGTGGCCCGCCATAACCCATAGGAATGCCGAACCTTTGAGCACTACCTACAGCTATATCAGCTCCAAGTTCTGCTGGAGTTTTTAACCTTGTTAATGATAATAAATCACATATTAAAACTGCTTTTCCATTTCTTTTATGAATCTGACTTATGCTTTCGCTGGGGTCAATTATCTCACCTAGAGTTCCTGGATAGGCTAAAACTCCACAAATAATATCTTGATTAATGTTTGATAACTCATTTTTTTCATCGCCAATAATAAGTTCTAATCCAAAAGGTTTTGTACGAGTTTTAATAAGATCAATTGTCTGTGGGTTACAATTACTTGAAATAAATATTTTTTTTGCGTTTGTTTTATCTAATCTTTGAGATAAGCCGACTGCTTCTGCTGTAGCAGTTGCTTCGTCAAGTAAAGAAGCGTTAGCAATATCCATGCCTGTAAGATCAATAATTGTTTGCTGAAAATTTAAAAGCATTTCAAGACGTCCTTGGGCTACTTCGGGTTGGTAAGGTGTATAAGAAGTATACCAGCCTGGGTTTTCTAGGATATTTCTTAAGATTACATTTGGAGTGATAGAATTGTAGTACCCCATACCAATAAAGTTTCTAAAAATTTTATTTTTTTTAGATATAGATTTTAATTTTTTTAAAGCATCATTTTCAGATAACGGCTCATCTATATTAAGATCATCTTTTAATAAAATTTTTGCTGGAACAGTATTTTTCATTAAATCTTCAAGCGAACTATATCCTACATGTTTAAGCATTTTTGACTGCTCATCATCTGAAGGTCCGATGTGTCTTTTAATGAATTCTTTTGAATTATCATCAATCATTTAATTTGGATTCTCCTTACAAAATTTATCGTATTCATCTTTAGACATTAATGACTCAAGTTCGCCTTTATTTTTAATCTTTAATTTAAAAAACCAACTAGCTCCCTCTGGATCTCCGTTAACACTACCAGGATCATCAGCTATAGCTTTATTTCCTTCAGTAACTTCACCTGAAATTGGTGAATAAACATCGCTAGCTGCCTTAGTTGATTCTACAACAGCGGCCTGTCCATCTTTCTGTATAGATTTTCCTGCTTCAGGTACTTCAACAAAAACTATATCTCCAAGCATTTCAGTTGCATGTTTAGTTATACCAACTGTTGCTATATCACCGTCTAAAGAAACCCATTCATGTTTCTTTGAAAATTTTTTTTCACTCATTTTTATCTCCCTTTTTATTTAACATAACTTTTTTTATAAAATGGTAATTCTGAAACTTTACCTTCATATTTTTTTCCTCTTACCTCAAGATGTATTGTGGTTCCAATTTTGGAAAATTCTGATTTAATATAACCCATCGCAACTGGTCTGTTTACACTCGGACCAAAAGTTCCACTTGTAACAAAACCTATTTCTTCACCGCCATTAGAAGAAAAAATTTTTGTATTTTCTCGAGCTATAACTTTTCCTTCTGGTTTAATACCAACTCTTATCTTTTCACTTCCATTTGTTAATAAATCTTTTATTTTGCTCCAACCATTAAAGCCACCAACTTCTTTCCTTTTTTTTGCAATCGCCCATTTAAGATTAGCTTCTACAGGATTAATTTTTTCATTTAAATCATGACCGTATAAACATAGTCCGGCTTCTAATCTTAATGTATCTCTAGCACCTAAACCAATAGGCTTGACTCCATTTTTCATTAAGAAATCAATTAGATTTTCAACTTTTTTATTAGAAATTGAAATTTCAAATCCATCCTCACCTGTGTATCCAGATCTTGTTATGTAAAGACTTTCACTTTCATAACTAAAATTATTTCCCGACATGAATTTTAATTCGGAAACACCAGGTATGAGTTTTTCTAAAATTTCTACTGACTTTGGTCCTTGTAAAGCTATTAAAGATAAGTCATTATTTAAAAAATACTTATGATTTTTACCTAAAAATTTTGATATATGTTTGATATCATTTTCTTTGCAAGCCGCATTTAAAATTATACAGAAACCTTTATTTGTTTTTGTAACGATTAAATCATCTATAATTCCACCGCTATCATTTAGCAAAAAAGAATATTTTGAGTGATTGACTTTTAATGACTTTAAATCTGAAGGAATAATTTTTTCTAAGGCTTCAACTAATGTTTCGTCTCCCTCTAAAAAAAATTGCCCCATATGTGAGACATCAAAAAAACCTGCATGAGTTCTAGTTGAAATATGTTCTTTCACGATACCCTCCTTATATTGGATAGGCATTTCATAACCTGCAAATGGAACAAATTTTGCTCCTAAACTTTTGTGTAAATCATATAACGCTGTTTTTTGTACACCCATAATAACTCTTTTTTCTACCCCATCTGTTTTGAAACCTGAGAGATTTACTCCTTCGGTGAGGCTAAGCCTGCTTTCCAGAGTTATTACGGCAACGGTCCTTTTGCCTGAGAGTTTCCGGGGTGGTTGCTCCTTCGGCGCTACATTAATGTAGACTCTCCCGTTACATCAGGACTTTCGTTTATTATCCGAGCAATGTCAAATAATTTTAGTTGTTAATTTCTATTGATTTATCGAAACTTTTTAATACTACTGCTGATATTATTATCCCCCCTCCAATAAATACACTTAAAGGTGGTACTTCATTTAAAAAAATCCAAACCCAAATGGGTGCAAAAATTGTTTCTAATAACATTAATAAACCAACCGTGACTGATTTTGTGGTCTTAGTGCCTATCGTTACACATATAAAGCCGAAAGCAAGTTGAGGAACACCTAAGAAAAAACCCATTAATATATCGTTGGAAGAAAAAGTAAAACTACTTGCCAAAAATAGTCCATATATTCCACTAAAAATTCCTGAATAAAAAATTGCGGGAACCATATCTAGATTAGGATGTTTCCTTATTATCATTACTAGTATTGTAAAGTTTATTGGTATAGCGAAAGAAATGATATTCCCTAATAAAGTTCCTTGACCGATTGAATTTCCTACCATAATTATCATGCCTAGAAGAGCTAATGTGATAGCTAAAAAACCTTTTGAAGAAATCTTTTCTTTAAGAAATAAATAACCAAATATTGCTAAAAAAATTGTTTGAGTGCTAATTATAAAAACTACATTAGCAACAGTTGTCATAGACATTGCTGCAACATATGCAACAAAACTTAAGGATAAGAATAAACCGGCTATAATAGCTGGAAATCCTGATTTTTTTATTATTCCTATAGTATCTTTTTTGTAAGAAAATACTAAAAAAATTACCAGTGCGATTATGAAAAAGAATGATCGAATTAAAAGTATTTGCCACATATCATTGGTTTCAAATGATCTTATAATTAAACCACCCCAACTTAAAAAAAATCCTCCTAATAAGCAAAGTATATAACCTGGTATTTCATAAATAATTTTCATCTGAATTTTTTAAGAATTTTTGGGAAATAAAAGTGTAAAGTTGTAGCTCTTAGAATCATTAATATTATTAGTGCAAACCAAATTCCATAGTTTTGAATTTGTTTTATTAAAAAAAGAGATAATGTTATGTATATTATAACTGCCACTAACATACTATTTCTCATCTCTTTAGTTTGAGTGGCTCCTATAAAAATACCATCCAACTGATAACAAAAAGAAGCTATTGGAGGTATTATAATAACCCACATAATGTATTTATAAGATAAATATCTCAAAAACTCTATGTCAGTAATTAAATTTATAATTTCTTTAGCGGATAAAAGAAATATTAAACTTATTATAAGTCCAGTAATGAAACTAAGAATAATTGAATTTCTAACACAAGATAAGAACATCTTTTCCGATTTTTTTCCAATAGAATAACCAATTATGCCTTCAGTAGAAAAAGCATAAGCATCCAAAAAAAAGGATGAAATAATTACTAACTGTATTAAAATTGAATTTATAGCTACGTATTCTTCTCCCAAAATTGAACTTAGATAGGTTATCCAAAAAAAAGAAAAGGTTAAAAGTATTGTTCTTAAAAAAATGTCAAAGTTAATACTGAAAAGTTTAATTAATTTTTTATGATTAAATATAATCTTACTGTTAAATCTAGGGATTATTTTAAATTTTTTTATAATAAAAAAATAGGTGTAAATTAAAAAAAAAGTAACAGTCAGATATGCTGCAATCAAAGTACCAAGTGCAACACCTTTTATATCTAAGTTTAATTCTCTTACAAAATAGATACTTAAGAATATGTTTAACAAACTTAGAATTATAATTAACAAACTTGAAATAAAGGTTCTTTGTAATCCTAAATAAAAACCAACAAGAACATAAATTATTAATTCTGCAGGAGCCGAAAAAACTCTTATAGATATGTAATTTCTTATCAACTCTTTTGTTTGAATAGAAGTTTCAAAAATATATCCTAAAAACTGTATAAGTAATGGTTTAAAAACTATTATCAAAAAACCTATGAAAAAAGCGATAATAATGTTTCTCAATATTGTATAAACTAATTCTCTGTAATCTGCTTTTCCCAAAGCCTGTGAGATAAGTCCAACAGTACCCATTCTTAAGAAGCCAAAACTCCAAAAAATTACTGTTAAAAATGTTGTAGAAATACTTGCGGCTATTAGATATTTTTCGTTATCTAAATGACCCATTAACCCAGTATCAACTAAACCAACTAAAGGAATAGCCAAATTTGAAAAAAAAATAGGTATAGAAAGTCTAAAAATCTGCCATTTTGAAATATTAACAGTAATCCTCATACTGGTCATATGAATGGATAAATTATTCTTTATATAGAAACAATTAAATTATATAAGAAGTTGGAATAATGGTTGAACAATTCGTAATAGCTATACAAATCATACTAATTGATATTGTAATGGCCGCAGATAATGCGATCATTATAGGTTTGATTGCTGCAAATTTTGCTCCGCAAAATAAAAAAAAGATAATTGCATGGGGTGTTGCTGGAGCCTTTATTTTTAGAATATTTTTTGCTTTTGGAACAGAGTACATGCTTGAATACGCATGGATTAAAATTGCAGGGGGATTAGCCCTTTTATGGATTGTTTACAATATAAGACAAGATTTGTTTGGTAAAAATAAAATTAGATCACCCGAAGTTAAATCAAAAGAACCAGTGTCTTTTAAAACTGGAGTTTACAGAATATTAATAGCCGATATTACCTTAAGTTTTGATAACGTGCTTGGTGTTGTAGGTGCTGCAAAAGATTATTATTACTTAATGATAACTGGATTGCTATTATCAGTTTTTTTAGTAGCTACTCTTGCTACTTATTTTGCGAATTATATTAAAGAACATAAATGGTTAGGCTACGTAGGAATTTTTGTAATTATAATTGTAGCATTGCAACTTATAATTGGCGGGCTTGTAAATCTAGATGTATTATCCATTAATGAGAAATACGAAATTTTATTTAGTGTATGATCGACTTCTGCGTTTTGGGGACAGGGATTTCTGGATCTACAATTGCCAATCTATTAAGTAAAAAGTATTCAATTCAAATTATCGATAAAGCTAAAGGTATTGGCGGGAGAGCATCTAACAAAAAAATTGGTAAATCAATAAGCTTTGATCATGGCTTACAGTATTATTCGGCTAAAGATATTAAATTTAGAAGACAATTAAATTATTTAATAAAAAAAAAAATTCTAAAATTTTGGGAAGGTAATCATATAGATTTTACCTTTAAAAATTCACTTAATTCTCAAAAGATAATAGGTGTTAAAGGAAACAATGATTTTAACAAATATTTGATTAAAAATATTAAGAAAAACTTAGGGCAACAAATTATTAACATCAAATATAAAAAAGCTTATTGGGAAATAACAAGTGAAGATAGAAAATTTAAATCAAAATGTATAATTATAACGTTTCCTTACGATCAAACAAAAAAAATAGCGAAAAACTATTTAAATAAGAGTTTTTTAAATCTTAAAGTTAAAATGAAACCAAATATAACTTTGCTTTTAAAACAAGTGAGTAAAAGCAAGATTCCAATTAACAGTCTACGTCTGGATAAAAGAATAATCTCGTGGATTGCTAATGAAAATAGTAAAAAAAGATTTTCTAGTAACAATTTCTTTTGGACTATACAAACCAACGAAAACTATTCACAAAAAATTATAAATAAATATAAAAAAAAGAAAACCTATTATTCAAAACAAATAATAAAAGATTTTTCTAATATTTTAGGTTTAAGTAATACTGACTTAAAAGTAATAAAAATTCATGGTTGGAAGTACTCATATAATTCTAAGAATTCAGGAAAAAAATGTTATTGGGATAAAAAATTAAAAATCGGAATTTGCGGTGACTGGTTTATAGGTGCCAAAGCTGAGTCTGCTTGGCAAAGTGCTCACAATTTATTTTCTCAGATAAAAAAAAACCCGCCTAAAATTAGACGGGTTTAATTTTTTTTAATTTTAAATTAAATTAAAATTTATAACCTAGAGACGCTGACAACATAGTTACGTCGATATCCGCTTCGACTAAGTTGTTTGTCGCAACACCAGTTCTTGCTACTTGTGATCTAAACTCTATATCACCGTAGTCAATGTGAGATAATTCAATTCTGCCTACCATATTGTCGTAACCAACATCGAATTCTACACCAGCACCTAATGCTACACCATCTAGTGTGTCATTACCGTACGTTGAACCTGTACCTAAGCTTTCAAGAGTGTTTAAATCAACTTGAACATAACCTGCTTTTAAATAAACTCCATTGCCTGGAGAGTAAGTAGCATAATATGTTAAATGATTTTCGATCTCAGCTTGTGCTTTCTGAGTTCTTGAAGTTGTAGTGTTTGTAGTTGTTCCAGTCACTGATGTCTCTGTGTCAGTTCTCGTTTTTGTAGAGTTACTGATATCAGCAGATCCAGGAATGTAATCAACACCTAGTGACAGACCACTACCTAAAATGTCGTTGTATTCTAAAAATATAGAACCAACTGCTTTATTATTTGTAGCTTCTGCACGAGTAATTTCACCACCTTCTGTCTCTTGACCGCTTGCGTCTATCATGGCCATAGATCCCGTAACACCTACCGTAAATCCGTATTCAGCAAGCGCGTGGCCTGAGCTAAATAAAGAAAGCAAGAATGCTAGGGTTAAAGCTTTGATATTTTTCATATTACTCCTTAGTAAATTGTACAATTAACTTTATATTCTTTAAGCCAATAAATTAGCCATGTCTACTTAAAACAAGAAAGTTTAGCGTATTAAATGAAAAAAAAATGTTGATTTTATTGACTTTTTGTGTTGCTAAAAAGTCACATAGGAGCTTAAAATTAATCGAAAATCGAGCTATTTTTGGAATTACCTCTTGTAACGTTTTTTTTAATATTAGGATTCAAAAACACTAAATCTTTTGATTTTAAACTCTTTAAATTTTGAACTAATTTCAAAAATTTTTTAGTCTCAGATTTAGTCATTAAACCATCCGTCAAACTTTTGAATTTTTCAATATAATTAGCCCTTCTAAAAGGTCTTAACCCGTTAGGATGAGCATCTGCTACTTCTTTTTCCTCTTGAATTACCGATCCATCTTTCATTTTAATTAATACTCTTCCACCAAAAGATTTTTTTTTTGGATCTGGATCATGATATTTTTTTGTCCATTGAGGATCTTCAAAAGTTTCTATTTTTTGCCAAAGTTCTACTGTGCTTTTTCTATTAGCTCTTTCTGATGTATAGGATTTTATGTGATGCCAATTCGAATCCTCCAAAGCAACAGCAAAAATATACATAATGGAGTGGTCTAAAGTTTCCCTGCTTGCTTTTGGGTCCATTTTTTGAGGATCGTTAGCACCTGTTCCAATTACATAATGTGTATGGTGGCTAGTATAAATTTCAATTTTAGAGATTTGTGATTTATCTTTAATTTTTTTACCTAAACTTCTCGCTAAATCTATTAAAGCTTGAGATTGGTACTCAGCAGAATGTTCTTTTGTATACGTTTCAAGAATAGCTCTTTTTTCTGAGTTTAAATCTGGTAAAGGAACAGAGTATTCTTTATCTGGACCTGATAATATATATGCAATAAAACTATCCTCACCTTCATAAATAGGACTTGGAGCTCCTTCACCTCTCATACATCTATCAACTGCTTCAATTGCCATTTTTCCAGCATGAGATGGTGCAAATGCCTTCCAACTTGAAATTTCTCCTTTTCTAGATTGTCTTGTAGAAATTGTTGTATGAAGAGCTTGTTGCACTGATTGGTAAATTACATCTTTGTTTAATTTTAAAAGAGTTCCTATTCCTGCAGCCACACTAACACCTAGATGTGCTATATGATCAATTTTATGCTCATGTAGACAAATTCCTTTGACCAAACTTACTTGAACTTCATATCCAGTTAAAATTGCTTTAATTAAATTTAATCCATCAATTTTCTTTTGTTGAGCTACTGCAAGAATAGCAGGAATATTATCACCTGGGTGACTATAATCAGCCGCTAAAAAGGTATCATGATAATCTAATTCTCGTACAGCAGTTCCATTAGCCCAAGCCGCCCATTCACAATGTACTTTTAACTTTGGATCAACTCCAAATAATGTTGCGCCATTTTTTTTTGGATGAGCTAAAGCCATATCTCTAGCTGATATTACAGGTTTTCTATTTAAAGATGCAATTGCCACAGAAGCATTATCAATTATTCTATTAATTACCATTTCAATGGTTTCTGCAGAAGGCCTCGACTTATCAGAAGCTATTTCAGCAATTTTCCAGGCTAATTGTTCTTCCTTTTTAAGTAAAGCGGATGAGGGATGAGTTTTAACTTTAATTTCTTGCATTGTTAATTAAGCATATTTCTTAAAACAAATTGAAGTATACCTCCGTTTTTATAGTATTCAATTTCGTTTTCGGTATCTATTCTGCTCAGAACTTTTATAATTTTGCTAGTTCCATCTTTATATTTAATTTCACAAGTTATCTCTTCTCTTGGTTTAATACCTTTTTCTATATCCACAACTGTTATTAATTCTTGTCCGGTTATTTTCAGTATTTTTCGATTAAAACTCTCCTTAAATTGAAGAGGCAGCACTCCCATTCCAACTAGATTTGATCTATGAATTCTCTCAAAACTTTCAGCTAAAACAGCTTTTATTCCAAGTAATTTGGTACCTTTCGCTGCCCAATCCCTAGAAGATCCAGTTCCATATTCTTTTCCTGCTATAACCACTAAATCATTATTTCTTTTTTTGTATTCCATAGCAGCTTCATAAACGCTCATTACTTTACCGTCAGGTTGAAGTGTAGTAAATCCCCCTTCGGTATCTGGGGCCATTTCATTTCTTATTTTAATATTCCCAAAAGTCCCTCTCATCATGACTTCATGATTACCTCTTCTTGCTCCATAAGAATTAAAATCTTTCTGTTGAATCTGATGTTTCATAAAATAATCTCCGGTTGGACTATCTTTTTTTATGCTTCCAGCTGGTGAAATATGATCTGTTGTGACAGTGTCTCCGAGTAACAAAAGAATTCTTGCATCATTTATAGGTTTAAATCCTTCTGGTTTATCAGGAAGATTATCAAAAAATGGAGGTCTTTTTACATATGTTGAGTTCTGTTCCCAATTATAAATATTGCTATCAACAGTATTTATATTTTTCCATTCCTTTGGTCCCTCTGAAACATTTGAGTATCTTTTTTTAAACATGTCAGCATTTAAAGATGTCAACATAATTTCTTCAATTTCCTTATTGCTAGGCCAAATATCTTTTAAAAAAACATCGTTTCCATCTTTATCTTTTCCTAGGGATGACTTGTACAGATCAAAATTCATATTACCGGCTAAAGCGTATGCTACAACTAAGGGGGGTGATGCTAAATAATTTGCTTTAACATCTGGATTAATTCTACCTTCAAAGTTTCTATTTCCAGATAAAACTGAAACCGCATATAAGTCTTTTTCATTAATCGCATCTGAAATATTTTTATTTAATGGTCCAGAGTTTCCAATACATGTGGTACAGCCATAACCTACTAGATTGAAACCTAATTGATCTAAATACTCATTTAATCCAGCTTTCTCTAAATAATCAGTGACGACTTGAGAGCCTGGTGCTAAAGAAGTTTTCACCCACGGTTTTACTTTAAGCCCCTTCATATGAGCTTTCTTAGCTAAAAGTCCTGCTCCTATTAATACACTTGGATTAGAAGTGTTAGTACAGGAGGTAATTGCAGCAATAACAATATCTCCATCTTTTAATTTAAAATCTTTTCCAGCAACAACTGCTTCAACTTCTTTGGATCTTTTAGTGTTTTCTTTATAAACTTTTGCAAAAGCATTTGATGCATCGGTAAGAAAAACCTTATCTTGTGGTCTCTTTGGTCCAGAAATGCTTGTTACAACCGAACTTACATCAAGCGTAACGGTATCTGTAAACTCTACATCGTTACTTGCCCATAATCCTTGTTCCTTTGAATATTTCTCTACTAATAAAATTGTTGACTCATCTCTTCCTGATAATTTTAAATATTTTAAAGACTCTTCATCAACTGGAAAAAAACCACAGGTAGCTCCATACTCTGGCGCCATGTTTGCGATAGTCGCCCTATCAGCTAAAGTTAAATTCTTAAGACCTTCTCCATAAAATTCAACAAATTTTCCTACAACACCTTTTTTTCTAAGCATCTCTACAATTGTTAAAACTAAATCTGTTGCAGTCGTACCTTCCTTTAATTTTCCTTTTAATTCGACACCTACTACTTCTGGTATTAACATTGAAATAGGTTGGCCTAACATTGCTGCTTCAGCCTCAATACCGCCTACCCCCCAACCAAGTACAGACAAACCATTAACCATTGTGGTGTGGCTGTCTGTTCCGACTAACGTATCCGGATAAGCATATAAATCATTTCCACTTTTAGACGACCAAACAACCTTGGATAAATATTCTAAGTTTACTTGATGGCAAATTCCTGTTCCAGGAGGCACTACCCTAAAATTGTCAAAAGCTTTCTGACCCCATTTTAAAAAAGAATAACGCTCACCATTCCTAGAAAATTCTCTCTCAACATTTTTATCAAATGATTTGCCTGAAGCATACTCATCTACCATGACTGAGTGATCGATCACTAGGTCTACAGTAGATAAAGGATTTATTTTTTCAGGATCTTTATTTTTGTTTTTTACAGCATCTCTCATAGCTGCCAAATCAGCTACTGCTGGAATTCCAGTATAGTCCTGCATTAAAACTCTAGCAGGTCTGTATGCTATTTCTGTATTAGATTTTTTATTTTTTAACCAATCTTTAACTGCTAAAATTTGGTTTTTATCGACGGTTAAATTATCCTCATATCTAAGTAAATTTTCTAATAAAACCTTAAGAGATTTTGGGAGCTTAGAAATCCCATCTAAACCATTATTTTCTGCTTTTTTTAAATTGAAAAATTTATACTCTTTCCCAGATGATGAAATATTATCTAATGATTTAAAGGAATTTTTACTATTAAATTTCATGCGCTATACATAGAACATAATAACACAAACGATAAGTAAAAAAGACATTGAGTAATTAAAATTCCTAATAAATTTATCACTTGTGGCGAATTTTCTCATGTATTTTCCCATTAAACACCAGGCTGTTTGACTGCCCACTGCCATAAAAAACCATACCGAAGTTAAAATAATTGAGTCTCTTAAATAATTATTTTCGATATCTATAAAGAGAGAAATGGAAGTTAATCCGACAATAATACTTTTGGGATTTACAAATTGAAACCAGAAAGTATTTAAAAAAGTCACTGGTTTTGGGTCAATTTTTTTATCACTAGTTTTACCGCCAAAAGATAATTTGTAAGCCATATATAAGAGATAGATCGACCCAAGAATTTTAATAATAGTTTGTATAAATTTATATCTTTCAAAAACTGCAGCGGATGTTAATTGCAAAAGTATAATTAGAAGCGTCCATCCAATTATTACACCAAGCATTGTAGGTATAGTTTTTCTAAAACCAAAATTAAATGCTGTGTAAGATGTCATTATATTATTTGGTCCAGGTGAAAAAGCGGTGGCAATACCAAATAAAATTAATGGAAGAATTTGCATTTTGTTTAGTTTGAAGATCTTAGTCTATTATGAAATAGCAAACAATAATTCCACATTGATTTTTTTCATATCCTATATTGTCATGAATATAGAGAATTTCCCATCAATAAGTTGATAGATAACAAAAGGCTCCTCTTTTTTGCCAGGCATTCCTGGTGTTCCTATAGGCATTCCAGGTAAAGCTATACCATCAATATTAGGTCGTTTTTTTAATAACTTATTTACTGCCTCCAGTGGAACATGTCCTTCTATAAAATATTTGCCAATAATGGTAGTGTGGCATGACTGCATTTCTAGTGGAATATTATATTTTTTTTTTATCGAATGGAGACTTCTCATATCTGTCTCCTTTACATTAAATTGTTCTTTTTCTAAAAATAAAACATATCCGTAACAACATCCACAAGAAGGGGTTTTAAAAACTTCAACGCTTAGTTTTTTATTATTTATATTAGCTGAAGCATTTTTTTTATCTTCAATAAAATTAAAAGAATAAAAAAGTGATATTGATAAGATTAATATTATTGTAGGCTTAATAAATTTTTTTAAGAACATATGTTACCTCAGATAATTTAAGCTATATCTAAACCATTATCAGTTTTCTGAGACGGATGCACTAGGACAACTTTTCCATCTTTTTCTATCGCACCAAGTATTAATACTTCTGATACGACACCAGCTATATTCTTGTTTGGAAAATTACATACTCCAATAACTTGTTTTCCTGTGAGATTTTCAGCGTTATAGTAATGTGTGATTTGAGCTGAAGATTGTTTGATACCAATATCTTTTCCAAAATCAACTTTTATAATTAAAGATGGTTTTCTTGCTTTTTCATTTTTTTTTACTTCTAGAACTGTGCCGACTTTTATTGAGACCTTTTTAAAATCTTCATAGTTAATTTCCATTTTATCTCCTTATAAAAAAAAGGGGGCTTACGCCCCCTTTTAAATTTTTAAGTTAAATAATTATAATTGTTTATAATTACCTTTGCTCCACTCATAAAAAACGTAACCTGGTAAACTTACGTCACCTTTTTTATCAAAGCTTAAAGTTCCAAGGACTGTATTGAATTTTCCTTTTTTCATTGCTTTAAGAACTTTTTTTCTGTCAAGAGATCCGGCTTGAGTTGCAGCTTGTTCAAATACTTGTAACGCAGCATATGAATAAAGCACGTAACCTTCTGGCTCAATCCCTGCAGCTTTGAACTTTTTAACTAATGGTGCAGCTTCTGGATTATTTCTTGGGTCTGGACTGAAAGTCATTAAAGTACCTTCACCAGCATCACCTGTAATTTGCCAATACTCTGCAGTTACTAGTGCGTCTCCACTGATTAATTTAGTTTTCATACCCTGGTCTCTCATTTGTCTTACGATTAGACCACCTTCAGTATGGTAACCTCCTAGATAAACAGCTTCGATACCGTTTGATTTTAGTTTTGAAACTAAAGCAGAATAATCTTTTTCACCTGCTGTAATAGCTTCGTACATAGTTTCTTTTAATCCACCTTTATTCATGTTTTTCTTTGTAGCGTCTGCTAATCCTTTACCGTAAGCAGTTTTATCATGAATAATTGCAACTTTTTTTCCACTATATTCTTTTGCTAAGAACGCACCAGCGACTTCACCTTGCTGGTCATCTCTACCGCAAACTCTAAATACATTCGGTCCACCTTTGTCTGTGAACGCTGGATTAGTTGATGCTGGAGATACTTGGATTATACCTTCTTCAGTGTAAACTTTAGAAGCTGGTATAGAAGATCCTGAACAGAAATGTCCAGCAACATAAGTTACTCCTTGACCTGCAAATTTATTTGCTACAGCCACAGCTTGTTTTGGATCACAAGCATCATCACCTATTACTAATTTAACTTTTTCTCCCAAAATACCACCTTTTGCATTAGTATCTTTTAACCACATTTCTGCACCAGCTTTTAACTGAGCGCCGAAAGATGCATATTGACCACTCATTGGTCCAGCAGAAGCTACAACAACGTCAGCTTTCGCAGTTATTGATCCTAATAAAAAGATTGAAGCAATTATTGAAAGAATATTTTTCATAATCTTAAACATATGTTCCTCTTTTTGTTGTTAATTAATTAATTAATTTTTTATTATTGAACACTACCTTTGGTTTTTTGTAAATATGGAAAAATGTTATTTTTTTCCACCACCTTCTAAATATGCGGCTTGAATATCCTTGTTTTTCAATAGGTCTTGACCGGTTCCCTCTAATGTTACATTTCCGTTAACTAAAACATAACCTCTGTCCGCCAACTCTAAAGCCTTTTTGGCATTCTGTTCGACTAAGAAAATGGTCACTTTTTTTTCTTTATTTATATTTTTAATTGCCACGAAAATTTGGTTAACAAGTTTTGGAGCTATTCCTAAAGAAGGCTCATCTAAAAGAAGCATTTTCGGCTTAGCCATCAAAGCTCTGCCTATCGCTAACATTTGTTGCTCACCTCCTGATAATGTTCCTCCCCTTTGGTTAAGTCTGTCTTTTAAAACTGGAAATAAATCGTAAACATCTTTTACGTCATTATCAAAGTTTTTTCCTTTATCATTTGATGAAGCACCTAATCTCAAATTATCTTCCACTGATAATCTTGAAAATATTCTTCTTCCTTCAGGAACTTGTGAAATACCCAGGTTAACGATGTCGTGTGGTGGCAAACTTTCAATATTTTTATCATCAAATTTTATTTCACCTGTAGCAGCTTTATTTACTCCACTAATTGTCATAAGCAAAGTTGATTTACCCGCTCCATTAGATCCTATTAAAGAGACAATTTCTCCACTATTCACCTTAACATTTACTCCTCTTAAGGCCTGTATATTTCCATAAAAAGTTTCAACATTAGAAATTGATAACATTATTCCTCCGTACCTAAATAAGCCTCAATAACTTCAGGACTATTTTTTGTTTCTTTAGCAGATCCTTGGAAAATCTTTTTTCCATAATTTAAAACTACAACATGATCTGATATTTCCATTACAACGCTCATATCGTGCTCTATTAGAAGAATGCCTGTTTTTTTTTCATTTTTTATAAATAAAAGTAACTTATTTAACTCAGCGGACTCTTTAGCATTTAGCCCTGCAGCTGGCTCATCTAAACATAACAAGTGTGGATTAATACACATAGCTCTTACAATTTCTAATTTTCTTTGATCCCCGTAAGGTAAATCACCAGCATCGTCGTCTGCTCTATGCGTTAAACCAATTATATCTAACCAGTATTTTGAAATTTCTACTGCTTCTCTCTCTTTTTTTACAAAAGAAGGTGAGTTGAATAATCCAAGAATAGTAAAACCAGACGCATCCATTAATTTGTTGTGCTGAGCAACCATAAGGTTTTCCAAAACTGACATTTGTGGGAAAAGCCTTATGTTTTGAAAAGTTCTGGCAACTCCAGCTTTTTGTGCCACTTTAAAATCAGAAAATTTTCTTAAGTTTAATCTTTCATTTTCTTTATTTAAAAACATTGAGCCAGCAGTGGCCTTATAAAAACCTGTTAAGCAATTAAATACGGTTGTTTTGCCTGCACCATTTGGACCTATTATTGAAGTAATTTTATCTTTATCAGCAGAAAAAGACAAATTATCAATAGCCACTAGACCTCCAAATTTCATTGTTAAGTTTTCTACATCTAATAATTTTTGACTCATTTTGATGAACTCTTTTCCAATGTTATTGTTGGTTTTCTTGTTGCTAAAATTCCTCTTGGTCTAAAAATCATGATTAGAACCATGGCACCACCAAATGCGATCATCCTATAAGACTCGAAGTCCCTAAAAACTTCAATTAGTCCAATTAAGAAAACAGTAGCTAATACAACCCCAGTCTGCGAACCCATTCCTCCAAGAACCACTATTGCAACTATTATAGCTGACTCGATAAAAGTAAAACTTTCAGGGCTTATAAATGCTTGTCTTGTTGCGAAGAATGAACCAGCAAATCCTCCAAACATTGCTCCGATGGCGAAGGCAGTAAGTTTTGTATTTCTTGGATTAACGCCTAATGATTTGCATGCTATTTCATCTTCTCTTAAAGCTTCCCAAGCTCTTCCGATCGGCAGTCTTCTTATCTTAATTGTAAAAAGATTGGTAATTAAGGCTAAAACCAGAATTAGATAATATAAGAAAATAATTCTTTGCATTGGATCATACTCAACACCAAAAAAAGTATGAAATGTTTGCTCTCCTTCGTCCGGAAAACTTTTAAAAGGCAAACCAAAGAAAGAAGGTCTTGGTATTCCTGTTAGTCCATCTGGACCTTTTGTAAGTTGGTACCAATTTAAAAGTAAAATTCTGATCATTTCACCAAAAGCAAGAGTTACAATTGCTAAATAATCTCCTCTTAATCTTAAGACCGGGAAACCTAAAAGAACCCCAAACATGGCTGCAAATATTCCGGCTATTGGTAAACAAATCCAAAATGACCAACCAAAATGAATTGCGAACAATGCATACGAATATGCGCCTACTGCGTAAAATGCAACATATCCTAAATCTAATAAACCTGCTAAACCAATTACAATATTTAAGCCCCAGCCAAGCATTATGTAAGTCAACATCATGATGGCGATATCCATGAGGTACCTATCTGTAAAAGGAAGGAAAGGAAAAATTACTGAAAATATTATTGCTGTTAAAGCTATTTGATAACCTTTTGTATCTAGAAAGTTACTAATTGATTTACCTATGCTTGATTGAATTCCAGTTTTTTGATCTCGATTGTAAACGTATAGATTTGTGAGGAATCTTCCTACAGCACATACTATGACTATGATTAAAACAATTAACCATTTAGGATGAACTTCAAGAACTTCATTTTTTGCAACTGTCCTTAAACCTACAATCGGACCAAAAAGTGCGAGAGCTATTAAACCTGTGAATAAACTGTCTTTAATTGACGTCTGAAAAAATTTTTTTTCCATATTAAACCTTTTCAATATCTGGTTTTCCTAAAAAACCAGTTGGGAAAAAGATTAATACAACAACTAAAACTGTAAACGCTGCAATATCTTTATATTCAATTGAAATATATCCTGACCAAAATACTTCGATTAAACCTATTAATAATCCACCAAGCATTGCACCAGGAACAGATCCAATCCCACCTAATACTGCAGCTGTAAATGCCTTGATACCTGCTAAAAATCCTATGTAAAAATCTATTACGCCATAATACATAACGAACATCATCCCAGCTACCGATGCTAAGGAAGAACCAATTATAAATGTAATTGAAATAGTTCTATCTACATTAATTCCCATTAATGCAGTCATTGTTCTATCTTGCTCACAAGCTCGTTGTGCTCTTCCCAAAGCAGTTTTAGTAATTAATAAAGTAAAGATTGCCATTAAAACTATTGTCACTAACACTATAAAAATTTGAAGATAACTCAAAGAAACTGTAAATCCTGTATCTTCCATAAAAGTAAATCCACCTTGAATAACAGGTTGCAACGTTTTAATTCTAGCTCCTTGTGCAGCTTGAACATAATTTTGCAATACTATTGACATTCCTAAAGCAGAAATAAGAGGAGCAAGTCTAAAAGATTTTCTCAATGGTTTATAAGCTAATTTCTCAACAGTCCAACCGTAACAAGCTGTAAATACCATAGCAATTAGTAAAGTAAGTAACAAAACTATTGGTAGAGCAATACTGGTAAGTGCGAAAAGAATAAAAGATATTAAAGCAATAAACGCTCCTACCATAAAAATATCTCCATGAGCAAAATTAATCATTCCGATTATGCCGTAAACCATGGTGTAACCAATAGCTATCAAACCATAAACCGAGCCTAGTGTTACTCCGTTTATTAACTGTTGTAAGAAATATGCTGTATCCATATTAAAGTTTAAAATTTTTTAAAGATGCTATTTAAAACTTTTTGTTGGACTTTGTAAAATTTCTTTTTTTTGAGCTCTTTAAGTACGTAAGCATTGGTTCCCCCTGGGGTTTGAGATTCTAGTACCAGTTGTTTTAAAGAAATTTTATTTTTGTTCATTGCATCCTCAGACAGGGCCAAAAAAAGTTCTCTTGTATAATTCTCTGCCTTATTTCTTTTTATTCCTTTAGAGACCAACCAACTACTAGTCTCATTTAACAAATTATAAAAGGAAGCCATAAAAGACGAAGTTGCCCAAAAACTTTTGGATGTATTTTCACTTTTTAATTCTATTACTTTCCCCAAGTATTTAAAAAAATTTTTTAATTTATTGTCGTTTGGACAAATTATAATTGGTCCCTTTCTCATTCCTATAAAA
The DNA here is from genome assembly GCA_902596745.1 of uncultured Pelagibacteraceae bacterium. Taxonomy (GTDB): domain Bacteria; phylum Pseudomonadota; class Alphaproteobacteria; order Pelagibacterales; family Pelagibacteraceae; genus Pelagilacustribacter. The sequence goes on from CACJUZ010000002.1 coordinate 71,437, forward strand.
GGCAAAGGAATTACTCTTGAGATATTTTTGTTTTTTGTAATTTTTTTTAATCTGTTTATATTAATTGTAGAAATCAAACTTATTATTTTTTTAGATTTATTGAATCTTAAATTTTTCAATATTTTATTTCCTACATTTGGAGTTACAGCCAAGAAAACCCACGAAGAGCTATCTATTACTTGTTGATTGTTATTTGAAACAATCACTTTTTTAAATCTTTTACTTAATTTTTTTGATATCAGTTTATTTCGAGGGGAGATGTAAATTTTTTTGATTTTAAGTTTTGATTTAAAAATACCTTCTATGATTGAAGATGTAATATGACCAGAGCCTAAAAATCCTATATTCATAAATAATGCAGAATAACCAGTCTATACCAATTAATAAAGAAAATTTTAAACTGATTTTTTCAAAAGAATTTGTTCTAGTAATAATATTTTCAATACCTGCAGCATTTACTGCAGAATATTTTAATATTCCATTAGCGTGGTTTTTGGGTCCAATGATTATTACGTCTTTAATGTCTCTTTTTGGTTTAAAACTCGTAATGCCAAGATTAGTCCTAAGTATTATACTAATTTTACTTGGTCTCTATATTGGAAACTATATTGACAAAAATCTATTTTCACAAATGCATCAATGGATTTGGACTTCTTTAATAATGTTGGGGTACATCATTCTAAGTGTTTTATTAGTTTCAAAATATCTGGAAAAATTTTCTGGATATGAAAAAAAAACGTCAATTTTTTCTGCGGCTCCAGGAGCTTTGGGTCCGCTTCTAATTTTAGCTGAGGATGAAAAATCTGATCTCAGTCAAGTTGCTACCTCACATTTAATAAGATTAATTATTATTATTACTGTGTTTCCATTTGTTGTAGATAGTCTTTATGGTCAAAATAGAATGGAAAAGATAGATGAAGTTCTTGATCAAAATACTTACGAATTATTAATTTTAATTGTTTTATCTTTATTAATTATTTTTATTTTTGATAAAATAAAAGTCCCAGCAGCACTTTTAGCTGGCACACTTGTTGCTAGTGGACTATTACAGATTACTGAAGTTGCAAGCTATAAACTGTCTCCTGGTATAATTGATTTTTGTTTATTAATACTTGGATCATCAGTAGGCTGTAGATTTGCCAATAAAACATTTGGTGAAATTGGAAAAAATGCATTACATAGTTTTGTCGCTACTTTTTTTTTAGTCGTATTAGGTCTTTTAGCTGCTTATGTAGCAAGTTTAGTGATAGACAAAAATTTCTTTACTCTACTATTATCCTATTGCCCCGGTGGAATTTATGAAGTTGCAGTAATTGCTATTTTTTTTGATCTAGACCCAGAATTTGTATCTTTTCACCACATTATTAGATTACTAATGATCTTGTTCATTGTGCCAGTAATCTTGCGGTTAATGCAAAAAAAAACCTAATTTTAACCTCTCATTTTTGACATTAATTAAAATTTAGAGTTAAATTTGTTATGGCAAATTTTTTTGATCTGATTGGAAGAATAATGATTTCGGCTATTTTTTTATTTAGCGGAATTAACAAAATCTTTAATTATGATGGTACTGTAGGCTGGATGGAAGGTTTCGGTATACCTGGATTTTTATTAGTTCCAGCAATTATAATTGAAATATTATTCCCGCTTATGGTTATTATTGGGTACCAAACTAGAATTGCTGCAGGAGGTCTTTTGCTATTTTCTTTATTAACTGCTTTTATTTTTCACTTAGATTTTTCTAACCAAATGCAGGTAATTGCATTCCTTAAAAATATTGGTCTTGCTGGTGGGATGTTATTTTTGGTAATTCATGGTGCTAAAGATTTTTCTATGGAGAAGAAAAAAAAATACGTTCGTTTATAAAAAATCTATTTTTTTTTAAAATAACTATTATATATTTGCCAAAATACAATAAACAAAATAGTTATCATAATACATAATGTTAACGGCCTATCCCAAAGAAACGCCCATGAGCCATCACTTATCAGTAATGATCTCCTCAGGTTTTCTTCCATCAAACCTCCTAATACAAACGCTAATATTAAAGGTGGCATAGGAAATTCGTATAAGCGTAAAATGGTTGCTACAACAGCTATTCCTATCATTAAATAAATATCAAAATTGTTAAAAGACATTAAATAAATACCAGTAACTGAAAAAAATAAAATAAGAGGAATTAAAAAAGCCCTTGGCACTGCTAAAATTCTAGCTATGTATGGAATCAGAGGTAGGTTTAGAATTAATAAAATTACCATTCCGATATACATTGACATTATTACTGACCAAAAAATTTCAGGATTGGTTTGGTAAAGTCTTGGCCCTGGCTGTATACCAAACCCTAGTAAAGCTCCTAGCATAACAGCAGTGGTACCACTGCCAGGAATACCAAGTGTTAATAAAGGAACGAAAGAACCAGAGCAAGCTGCGTTATTTGCTGTCTCTGGTGCAGATAAACCGTTAACACTGCCTTTTCCAAATTTTTGTTTCTCTTCATCCTTAACAAAATTTCTTTCCATTCCATAAGCTAAAAAAGAAGCAATAGTTGAACCTGCTCCAGGTAGTACACCAACTATAAAGCCAATTATTGAAGACCGAGGTATAGTTGTAACCATTTTTTTTGTTTCTTCTTTATCAAGTCTTATTGATCCAAGTTTTGATAATGAAATTTGTTTCGCAGCTTGTGTCGGATCGCTACCTTTAAAAATAATTGAAAGAGCTTCACTCATTGCAAATGTAGCCATAACTACAAGTACGAAACTTATACCATCTGCTAAATTCATATTATTAAAAACAAATCTTGGTATATCCGATAAGGTATCTTGTCCTACTGAAGCTAACATTAATCCTAGCACAACCATCATCATTGCTTTTAAAAAATGCCCTTTTGCAGAAAATGCTGATACTGCGGTCAAACCTAAAATCATAAGACCAAAATAATCTGGAGATCTAAAAGCTAAACTTACTTTTGACAAACTAGGTGCAGCGAACAATAAAAAAATTGCTGCGATCGTGCCTCCAGCAAATGAACTATAAGCTGCGATTGCTAACGCTTTACCAGCTTTACCTTGTTGAGCCATTGGATAACCATCAAAAGATGTGGCTACAGTTCCTGGTATTCCGGGAGCGTTGATTAATATTGATGATGTTGAACCACCAAAAACTGCACCGTAATAAACCCCCGCCATCAAAATTAATCCGGTTGAAGGTTCAAAACCATAAGTGATCGGTATCATTAAAGCTATCGCTGTCATAGGTCCCAATCCTGGAAGCATTCCAATTATAGTTCCAGCAAAGCACCCTATCATCACCATAATGATATTTTTTATTGACAGCGCGGTATTTAAACCGATAAGAATTCCTTCAATCATCCAATTATTCCTAAATATTTTAAAAGTGGGTCACGTAGATAAATGTCTAATAAACCGTGTAAAAGAAACATAAAGATTGCAACAAAAGGAAAGGATAGCGTAAAAACCCAAAACCATCTTTTTTCTCCAAGGGTTATGTAAGACAGAACCAAAAAAATTGAGGTAGAAAGAAAATATCCTGCTTTTAAAATAGTAACTCCATAAATTATCATTAAAACGACAAGTGCAATTGTCCTTTTATAATCTAAGACTGAAAGATTAACATTTGCAGGTCTTTTCTCAGGTAAAGCAATATAGAGACCTGAAAAGAAAATTCCTGCGTAACCTAATAAAATTGGAAAAGTTTTCGCATTAAAAGGAGCGTTTTCATCAAAGGCAAAAACTCTAATTTGATATGCGTGATATAAATAAAATCCTGAAAAAACAAAGAAGAGCAGTGAAATAATCTTAACTGGACTTATTTGCACTGCTCCTCCTAATTAGTAAGTAATTAAATTACTCCAAGTTTTTTCATTAGAGCTGTCATCTCTTTAGTTTGTGTTTTTAAAAACTTCACAAACTTTTTGTCTGGATTATAGATATTAACCCAAGCATTTCTTTTTCTAACAGCTTCCCATTCTGGAGTTTTTTGAACATCACCTAACATTTTTGCTATTTTCTTTTTATCTGCACTACTCATGTTTGGTGGACCAAAGAATCCTCTCCAGTTTACGAACTGAACATCAAAGCCTTGTTCTTTAAGCGTTGGTACTTCTGGAGCATCTGCAACTCTACTAGGTGCAGTGATACCAATTATTCTTACTTGGTCTCGTGCTCCCATTACTTCTCCCAAACCAGTTGAAAGAATTTGAGTTTCTCCTGAAAGTAAACCTGCTAATGCTTTTCCGCCAGCATCGTAAGGTACGTATACAACTTTATTTGGATCAGCTCCTGCTTCTTGGAAAGCTAAAGCACCAATCAAATGGTCCATGCTTCCTCTTACAGATCCACCAGCCATCTTAACAGATTTTGGATTAGATTTATAAGCAGCAACTACATCTTTAAAGTTTTTGTACGGTGAATTTTTTGCAACAGCGATTGCACCATAGTCACCTATTACTCCAGCTATAGGTACAACATCTTTGTATGACAAAACGCCACTACCACTCACGTAACCTTTGTGTCTTGTGATTGATCTTAATACTAAAGGTGTTGATTGAACTAATACTGTACCAGTTGGTTTAGTATTAATCATGAATGATAAAGCTTTACCTCCACCACCACCTGACATATTTTCGAATGACGCGCTTTTTAAGAAACCAGCTTTTGTAAGCGCTTCTCCAGTTCCTCTAGCAGTTCCATCCCAACCACCACCAGCTCCACCGCCAATTACAAAGTGTAATTTGTCGATAGCAAAACTAGTTGATGAGACTGAAGTTAAAAGAACGGTAGCAAATACAAGACTGATAAGTTTTTTAAATTTACTTAACATTTGTTTCCCCCATTGTTTGTTAATTATTATGATTAAAAATAATTAATGAGTAAGAGTCAATATGATTTAATGGAAAAAAGTTCCTCTAATTCTTAACAGTTCTCTAGATAACCCAGAATGCTCTTTGAAAGCTTTTCTCCCGTGTAGCCAGAAATAGTTGTTTGAAAAAATAGTAGAACCTACTGGTAAAGGAAAAACTATTTTGTTTTTGCTCTCTTCCAAAGCATCAGACAATTTTTGTAAGAATAAACCTTGTTGCATATTTTTAGGCTCAGGAAATTGATCAATATAAGAAATAATAGGTTTGCCTTTCTCATCATTAGAAAATACTGGGTGCTCAACTTTATAATCTACATTTTTACTCTTGGGCGAGCTCCAAATAAAATTTTGTCTTCCTATTGGATCTTTGCTTAAATCTTCTAAATATTCCCAGTCATCTAGGTGTAATATCACACTCTCTCCTCCTGATACGTTTTGTTCCTCCATCTTAGTCATTATTAACCAGTCTGTTTTCTCTTTTACGTAGGTTCCGTCTGTATGAAGATCTAAATTGTTATATGCTTTTCGTAAATAAGAGTCGCTTTGATCTACATGTTTCACCTCAAATCTTGCATAATATTTACCTGACATAGAATCAAAATTAGGAGTGCCCACAAGATAAGCTAAAGATGTTGAAAGTTTAACTAAAAATTCTTTATCAAATTTATTGTTTTTTATCTCAGGTTCAATAATTGCTGTTCCTGAATTTCTGTCATTAAGAACTTTGTTAAGTTGTTTGCTTAATTCATTTTTAAATAATTCATCTAAACTTTTAGCAATGGTAAACCTTGTAAAGGGTTTGTACTCTAATGATGTAATGGAGTGTTTTTTAAATGGAAATACCAATCTATCTAAATCTTCTTCGGGTATTTTTATAACCTTTACTCTTTTAGAATTCTTATGATCTTCAATTTTTAAACTCATATACTTGTTAAAACAGATAAAAGTATAGCAGAAAATATTGTTGGTATAACCAAATTTTTCTTCATTATAATGAAAATAAATATACAGCTAATAAGGACTATCAAACGTATTATGATGTCGGCATCAGCTAAAACTCCAGCAGGAAAAATTATAATTCTACCAAGCAAAGCTGCTAGAGTTGAGTAGGCTACTAGATTAAACCAATCAAAAAGTTTCGAACTTGCATCAACTCTTTCTGAAGTTATTGCTCCTAAAAAACGCGATATAAACGTTGCAACAGATGTTGCAATTATTGCTAATATCATAATTTTATTTGGATCCATCTCTCACTCCAAATAAATATGATATTGAGCCCGCTGTTAAACCGGCAAAAAGAATAGCCCACTCACTTGAAAATAAATAAAATACTGGGCCTAGAGTAGTTCCTAATATAATAGCTAAAGAAATTTTTAAGTTATTCATTGCTCCAATCATCATGCAAAAGAAATAAACAGGATTTACGATTGCTAACCCTATAATAATATCTTTGTTTAGATAGTCTGCTAAAGTAAAACCTATTAAAGTTGTTACAATTGCTGTAGTCCATGTTCCAAAGCCAATACCCATCCAAAAGTCAATTCTGTATTTCTGATCAATTTTTTTATACGAGTCTTTAGCTATGAGCCAAGATGAGATTGCAAGAAAATGACATGACAAATAATATTTCCATCTAGGTTGAGACTTATGTTTAAGTAAAGGGAAAAGAGATACGGTCATTGGATATAGTCTGAAATTTACTAACCAAACAGCTATAAAAATATTAATTATTGATGCGCCAATTAATAAAGACTCGGCCATAACAAGTTGACCTGGTAAAGCATAAGTAAAAAAACTTGATGCAGCACTTTGTTGAATGTTTAAGCCTGCATCCTTAAGTAAAGCTCCGAGTGCAATAAAGCATGCAGCTAAAGGTATCGCTGGACTTCTTACTCCTATTAATGATTTAAGTCCTTTAAAAAAAATTTTTGAATTTATCATCCTCCAAGGAATAATCTGCCTACGTCAGGATTTTTTAAAAGATCATTGCCTTTGCCAGCAATCGCTGTTTGACCAGAAACTAAAACGTATCCTATGTCAGCAAATTCCAGACCTTTTTTTGCATTTTGTTCAACTAAGATAATTGTTTTCTTTTCTGCTTTTTGGAGATCTTCTAAAATTTCAAACACCATACTTATATATTTAGGTTCTAAACCAATTGAAGGTTCATCAACAAGTAGCACCGAAGGTTTCATAACTAAAGCTCTAGAAATTTCTAATAGTCTTCTTTCTCCGCCTGATAAAACTTTTGCAGGTTGATTTCTTCTATTTCTTAGTCTGTCATATTTTTGAAAAATTCTTTCAGCCTCTTCGTAAGCTTCATCTTGTTTATCTTTTATATATCCTCCCATTAAAAGGTTTTCTTCCACTGTCATGTCAGGGAAAACAGAATTATCCTGCAAAATATATGCAATGCCAACTTTACTTAATTTTTCTGCAGGAGTAAGTTTAGTAATTTCATTGCCTTCTAATTCAATCTTTCCATCAAAGATATTTGTGAAACCATATATAGAGTGAAGAATTGTAGATTTTCCTGCCCCGTTTGGTCCAATTAAGCATAACGATTGGGCTTTACTCACTGTTAAATCAAATTCATGAAGAATTTCCATCTTTCCGTAACCTGCGTTAAGCCCTCTTATTGTTAAATGAACATCGTTAGGAGAAAGTTGATTTAGTTCTTCTAACCCTGGAGCTTTTCCTAAAACATCATATTGATTAGCCATTACTGTGCTCCTAAATAAGCATCAACAACTCGCTTATCATTTTTAATTTGATCTGGTGAACCTTCTGCTAACATTTTTCCGTGTGCTAGACAGAATATTTTTTGAGCTAAGCTCATTATTACTCTCATATTATGTTCAATAACTAATAACGTAATTCCATAATCTTTGTTTATTTTAATTAACCTATCTATAATTCCATTAATTAACGTTGGATTTATTCCTGCCGTTGGTTCATCTAATAAAAGCATTTTTGGCTCATTCATTAATGCCATTGCCAATTCTAATAATTTTTGCTGTCCAAATGATAAATCTCCTGCTCTTAAATTTCTTTTCTGATATAGACCGACAAAGTTAAGAAGATTTTCCGCTTTTTCAGTCAGATCTGGCGGCACTTTTGCAAAAATAAATCCGGAGTCGCTAGCTTTATGACTAATAAGCATATTCTCTACGCAATTGAGTTTTGAGTAAATTCGTGTTTGTTGAAAAGTTCTTAATAAGCCTAGTTTTGCTACTGCTGGTACGGGCATTTCAGAAACCTCTGTATTATCAAAGATAATAGATCCTTGATCTATTGGGTGAGTTCCTACAATCGAATTAAATAATGTTGTTTTACCAGATCCGTTTGGTCCTATTAAACCAACTATTGATCCTTGCTCTACTGAAACAGAAATATCTACGTTGGCTTGGACACCGCCAAAAGATTTGCTTACATTTTTTACTTCTAAGATACTCATTTTAATTCAACCTGCGCTTTACGATCTTTTTCATCAATTACTTCACCAAATCTTTCAGGATATTTTTCTCTTAACCAACCCATTAGTCCCTCAGGGAAATAAATTACAATTACTACAATTAAAACTCCTAGAGCAACGTATTGCCAACCTAAGATTAAAGTCCAGAAACCCTCTTTTAAAAAATGGAATAAAGTTGCACCAATAACCGGTCCCCATAAAGTTCCTTTACCTCCTAGAATTGCCATTAAGACCATGAACACTCCCATTTCTCTTCCGTCAAAAGCAACATCTGTTGAGTCTATGTAACCGATTAGTCCACCCATTATTCCTCCAGCAAGACCAGCAAAAAAAGCGGACACCATCCATCCTACAATTTTATATTTCATTGTTTGAATACCCATCGCTTCAGCCTTATCTTCATTGTCTCTTATTGCATTTAAAATTAATTTGAATCTAGATCCATAAATCCATTTGATAAAAACAAATGTACCAATTAATAAGACAAAACTTAAAAAATAGAAAAAATCACCTCTAGCTCCGGGATCAACTATATCTTTTGGGAACGGCGGTGTAGTAAAGCCCTGGCCAGCTCCAATGATTTCAATACCTCCAGCAATTTCACCTGCGGCAATACCTAAGCCTAAAGTACAAATAGCAAAATAGTGGCCTCTTAATCCTAAAATTGCGTAACCAATAGCGCCTGCAATAATAGTCGGAACTAACGCTGCAACTAATAAACCAACGCCCATACCTTGAAAATATTGAGATGTAGTGTGTACAAATGTTTTCTCACCACCGCTTTCCGTCCATTCAGCCAATGGAAAAAACATTCCGACTTGAACCGATGCAGTTAGATACATTCCAAGACCATAAAAAAGAATGTTTCCAAAAGTATTATAACCCATTTCTCCTCCTTGCAGATTCCATGTCATAGCTAATACTATTAAAACACAAAGTATTGTGAGCTGAACTTTAAAACCTGGGAATAAAAATGGAGCAGCTAGTCCTAAGATTATTAAGCCGGAGTATAAAATTAAATCTTTTTGTTTCACTTTGTCCATTTATTTCAAATACTCCCTTTTCTTTGAAAGTTTAAATCTTCTATAAACTAATATGAAAACTAGCAGCATAAACACTGCTCCAATTCTAAATTCTGTTCCTAAAATATAATCTGCAAATTCCTCAAAAAGTCCTAAACCCATTCCAGAAATTGCTACCGCAGGTAAATTTCCAAGACCTGCAACAATCACTATCATAAATGATCTAACCGTATAAGGAAGGCCTACGTAAGGGTGCAGGGTAAGTGTAATTGCAATTAAAGCACCAGCAATTCCACACAATGCTGCGTTTATACCAAAAGTTGCTGCATAAACTTTTTCTGTATCAACACCTAAAATTTTTGCAGCTCTAGCATTTTGTGCTGTGGCTCTTATAGCTCGTCCAAGTCTAGATTTTTTCATATATATTACTAAAGCGATTGCATACAAAATACTTACTACTGCAGAGAAAATTTTTGAGTTAGGTAATGTTACTGAATTATCAAAAAGCATTGTTGTTCCGTACTCTGATTGAGCAACAACAACATCTGCACCAAAAATAAAATTCATTAATTGTTGAAATATAATAGCGATACCAAAGGTTGCTAAAATTGAGATAAATAAATCGCGATCTACGACTTTATTAATAACTAATTTATAAAGTGCCCATCCGACAAAAAACATTATAATTGGGGAAACGATAACTCCCCATGCTGGGTGAATTCCAGCGAGATACATTGTATAAGCAATATAGCCTCCAAGAATTACTAGGTCTCCTTGTGCAATATTTATTATATTCATTACTCCCCATTGCAGAGCCATACCGTAGGCAATTAAAGCAAATAAAATACCAAGAAGAATTCCGTCCAGAGAAGCCTGGACCATAAGGATTGGAGCTTTAAATATAAGAAAGTCCATATAAACCTAAAACTTATAAAAGAAATGCCCCCTTAATACTAGGGGGCATTTCAAATCTAATTAGATATTAACTTCTTTCAGACCACTTAGGGATTGGGTGGTAGAATTTATCTGAAGCCCATTTTGTTGGAGCAACAACTTTATTCTCACACGTATCACCTTTGCATCTTACTTGGAATAAAATCATAGGCTTAGCAGTGTTTTGTCCGCCAGGTCCAAATTTAATATTTCCATAGAAAGTTTGCATTTCTGTAGTCTTAAGAGCGTCTCTTACTTTATCTCCATCAAAAGAATTTGCTCTTTCGAACGCATCTTTGAATACTAATAAAGCAGCAGAAGATTCAGCTGATTGGTATGGTGGAGCATAACCAAATTCTTTTTTAAAGTCTTTGTCATACTTCTTACCAGTTCCAAAAAACTTATCTTTATAGCTTAAGTTTTTGTGCCACTGTGATGCACATAATGCGTATTCTGATTTCTTTCCATGTTGTTTAGAAAGTTTTGCAGCATCGCAGTGTGTCATCGCTAACATAGGGACATCCACTTTCATTTCAGCTATTTGTCTGATTGCAGTCAATGCACCTTTTGTGTGGCCTGATACAACAAGTACATCTGGCTTAGTAGCTTTTACTTTAGCTAGTGTAGCTGCCATATCGTTAAGTTCTTTTGGTAATTTATCATCGATAATAATCTCTGATCCAGTTCTCTTTGCTGCATCTAAGATACCTAATCTCACGTCTTGTGAAAATGCATCTTGTTCAAATGCTTGAGCAATTCTTACTGGCTTACCACCGTTTTTCTCTACCGCTAAATCGATAGCTACTTCAAGGTATTGGTTAGCTGGTGATAACACAGCAAACAAATATTTATATCCTTTTGTAAATAAAGATCTAGATGCACCATTCGCTTCAACCATAGGAATTTTATATTTCTCGGTTACTGGTGCGATAGCTTTTGTTAAACCTGAACTGTAAGGTCCAAGCATATACTTAACGCCATCTTGGTTAATTAGTCTTTCAGCTAATTGTGCGGCTCTCTTTGGATTTGACTCATCATCGTAATAAATGATTTCAAATTTATATTTCTTCCCTTGAACTTCAACTCCACCCATTTTGTTGATTCTGTCAACGGCTAAGTTGTAACCGTTTTGAGTGTGAACTCCATTTGAAGAATATTTTCCAGTTAGAGAAATTGCAGCACCTAATACTATGTACTCACCATCAACTTTTGCAAAAGAAGATGACATGCTTGATAGCATTAATGTGATAGCTGAAATAAATGTAATAAATAGTTTTGTTAATTTATTCATTATTTCCTCTCTGTTAATTAATTAATTAATGAAATATTAAAACAAGATTTTATAAAAATAACAACAGTTAGAATCTATTAATAGTTTTGAGAAGCCGCGACATAAACTGCGATAATTATTAATACACACGCAGAGATTGTATTTAAAACTTTAGGATTATCTTTAAGCCAAATAGAAACTTTATTAGCTGCAAAAGCATAAATCATTAAAGTAGTAAAATCTAAAATGACATATGTAATTATTAAAATTAAAAACTGAGCGAAGTAGTTAGATGAAAAGTCTATAAAAGAAGTAAATATTGTTCCAAAAAATATTATTGATTTTGGACTAAGTCCAGCAACTAGAAAACCATCTCTATAAAAAGAGAATATAGATCTTAAGTTTTTATTTCCACTTTCAACGATCCTAATTCTAGATGTGTAAGTATCGTAGGCTAAATATATTAAATAGAGAATACCCGCCCATTTCAACATTTGTAATATATCAGGATTATCACTCAAGAATGTACCAATAAAAAATACAACAAGTATTCCCTGACAAAAGTTTGCAGAGATATCGCCTATGGCAGTCCAAATTGACTTATTAATTCCATAATTCAAAGTATGAGAGACAATGACAACACGAGGTGGTCCTGGAGTAATAAACAAAAATAAAATTATTTGTAAAAAAATTAAAAAATCTGTGGGAAACATTATTTTTATGACTATATATGAATATATGAAGAAGAAAAGTTATATTCCCCAAACAAAAGTTAAAAATCCTGAACCTAAAAAAAAAGGCACTGATTGGGTTATTTGGGCTGCTTGGGCAGACAGAATTACTTTTGAAGAAATAAAAGAGAAAACTGGAAATAGTGAGTCAGATGTAATTAAAATAATGAGGAAAAATTTAAAGCCCTCTGCATTTAGACTTTGGAGAAAAAGGGTTCACAACACTAGTATTAAACATAGAAAAAAATTTAAGTTTGAAAGAAAAAAAATCAGAGAAAAAATAAGGATAAGTGATATAAGTTAATTATGAAAAAAGTTACCATGTATACTGGAAGCCCGTGCTCATTTTGTGAAGCTGCAAAAGCACTTTTAAAAACAAAAAATGTTGAAATTGAAGAATTTGATATTTGGAAAGATCCTGCAAAAGCAAAAGAAATGTTGCAGAGAACTAATGGAGCAAGAACAATTCCGCAAATTTTTATTGGGGACCATTATATTGGTGGCAATGATAAGCTTCAGTCTGCAAATAGAAGTGGTGAATTAGATAAATTATTATCTTAATCTTATTTTAAATCTGTTAATAAAGGCATCGAGTTACCTGCCCCAAGTTTTAAAGTTGATAAACCTGCCACTTGATTGGCAATGTTTAAACACTCTTTAATACTTTTATTTTTTGACAAGGCATATGCAAGACCACCATTAAAAGCGTCGCCTGCACCTGTTGTGTCTTCAACTTTTTTAAATGGTAGAGCCTTAATATAAATTTCTTCTTTACCATCAGAATAAAAAAGTCCCTTTTCACCTAAAGTAATTATTACCCTTTTAAGTCCTAATGCTAAAAGTTTTTTTGCACTTTCTTTCGCATCATTTTCATTTTTTATTTTAACCCCAGTATAAAATTCTGCCTCAGCTTCGTTTGGAGTAAAATAATCAGCTAAACTAAAAAATTCTTTATCTAATTTATATGCTGGAGCAGGATTTAATATATTTATTAAACCACTTTCTTTAGCTACTTTTAAACAATGCAATGTTACTTCTATTGGAATTTCTAATTGTGTTAAGAATATTTTTGATTTTTTTATTATATTAATGTCTATGTCATCTTTGGTAAAACTCGCTGGTGCCCCTCTGATAACGGTAATCGCATTTTGTCCAGTATTACTATCAACATGAATACCTGCTACTCCTGTTTGATGCTCTTTTGAAATTATAATGTTGGATGTATCTATCTTGTTTTGTTCAAGAGAATTTAAAGCAAGTTTTCCGTAGTCATCATCCCCAATTTTAGAAATAAAGTTAACATTGCATCCTAATCTTGCTAGAGCTATTGCTTGATTGCAGCCCTTGCCACCTGGACCAATATTATATTTATCACCAAGAATAGTTTCACCGGTTGTTGGAATTTTATTTGCTGAAAAACTTAAGTCTGCAACAAATATACCTAGAACAGTAACTTCACTCATTAACCAAGCTTAGTGAGAAAAGGAAAAGTTGTCAAAATATAATAGCTAATTACCTGTATTGAATTTGTCAGTATTAAAACACCAGTGATCAATAAAATTATTCCACCACCTTTTTTAACTTTTGAGTAATGTTTACTAAACCCCTTTTTGGAGTTTAGAAAAATTGTCATATAATATCCAGAAAGTATGAACGGTATTGCTAAACCAAGAGAGTAAAAAGAGAGTAATATCACTCCACTGACTATAGTTGTTTCAGTAGCTGATAAAGCTAAAATTGAACCTAATACGGGACCTATACAAGGTGTCCATCCAAAGGCAAATGCGGAACCAACGACAAAAGGGAAAATGAAATTATCTTTATAACTTCCCGTGTCTATTTTTTTGTCTTGATTTAAAAAATTAAAATTTAATATACCTATAAAATTTAATGAAAACAAAATAATTATAATTCCAGCAGCTATCCTAAGTTCTTTGCCAAAAAAGATTAAAACATTTCCTAAAAATGAAGCAGCCATTCCTAAGCTAATGAAAACAAAAGAAAATCCTAGAGAAAATATAATTGTTTTGATTAAGACAATCTTTTTGTCTTTATCCATTTCATCAAGTTTTTTGCCTGTAATATAAGATATGTAACCTGGTATTATTGGTAAAACACAAGGAGTTAGGAAACTGATAAAACCTGCACCGAACGCTAAGAAAGATTTAATTAACATAATTTAATGATACAATTATCATAATGATTATTAAATATGTAAGTTTTTTACTAGGGCTAATATGGTCCTACTCGTTTATTAGAACACAATCAATTTTTAGTAATAAAACCGCATTATTGTTTAAAGTTTTTATTTCAAAAGTATCCTGGTTTACTTTTATTGCAGCATGTTATTTTGGTTACAAAAACTTTTCATTTAAAGCAACATTAATTGGAATTGCTGCAGCAGTAGTAATTGTTCACTTAGGTTTTTCCTTTTTATCTAATTTTTTAAGTAAAAAAATAGGACAAGAAAACCTTCTTAAAATAAAAACTGTATTTGAATACACTTTGATTGCCTTTATTGTATATTTTGTTTTCTTTTAATCTGTAGGAATAGTGCTTAGCACATTAAATTTTTTATCTGTTATTACTATTTCACCTGAACTAGGAACTGCATTAGTAATAGCAGTTATAATACTATAATGAGTTATTAAGACTAAATTGCCTCCATCGCCATCCCAATTATTAACAAATGTTTGAAGTTGTTTAAGTTGTTTTGGTTCATTTTTTGCAAAAGATGATTGAAAGGTTGAGTTTAAAGCTGGAAACTCAAAATAATTATTAAAAGCATATTTTGCAGTATCTTTACATCTACACCATTGGCTACTTAAAACTTTATCAACAGGAATTTTATTTTTTTTAAATAGTTTTCCTATTGCTTTTGATTGTTCAATTCCAACCTTATCTAGGTTTCGTTGTGTTTTACAATCATCAATTTTAAATCCCGGTGGATCTCCACCTCCAGGTGCTAATGCATGTCTTATTAATATTATTTTGTCTCCCTCTTTTGCTTCAACCCATAAATCTTTTGCGATTAAATTTTGATTAGTGAAGAATTGAAAAAAAACTAGAAATAATAAAATTTTTTTCATTTCTTAGGTTTAAAAACTAAACATGTGCCGTTATTACAATATCTTTTGCCTGTAGGCTTTGGACCATCGTCAAACAAATGTCCATGATGTCCTTTACAATTTTTACAATGGTATTCAGTTCTTGGATAACCAATCAAGTTATCAGTTTTTGTTCCAAATACATTCGGAAGTGATTTAAAAAATGATGGCCAGCCAGTTCCGCTATCAAATTTCATATTAGAGTCAAATAATTTTATTCCGCATCCAGCACAATGATAAGTACCCTCTCTTTTTTCATTGTTTAAAGGGCTGGATCCTGGAGGCTCTGTACCCTCTTGCCTTAATATATAATTCTGCTCAGGAGTTAGATTACTATCCCAATCTTTACTTTTCATCTTTAACTTTGTCATCAACGCCGTAAGGTTTGAATGTACCTTTGTTTCCAATTTTAATTTCTTTAGCAGGGATTCCTATTACAGTTGCATTTTCTTTGACATCGTTAACCACAACAGCATTAGCAGCTACTCTTGCATTGTCTCCAATTTTCACTGGACCTAAAATTTGTGCGCCTGATCCAATTACAACATTATTTCCAATTGAGGGATGTCTTTTTTCATGCCTTTGTCTTTCGCTATCGATACTTGGTGATATGCCTCCTAATGTAACAGCATGATAAATTGTAACGTTATCTCCAATCTCTGAGGTTTCACCTATAACTACTCCCATTCCATGATCTATAAATAAATTTTTTCCAATTTTTGCTCCTGGATGTATTTCTATCCCAGTAAAAAATCTTGCTGTTTGAGAAATAATTCTGGCAATTAAATCAAATCCCGCAATGAAGAAAAAATTTGATATTTTATGAAAAAGTACAGCTTTCACGCCTGGATAAGTGAGAATGATACTCACTAAAGATTTTGCCGCAGGGTCTCTAGATTTTATAGACTCTAAATAATCAATCATACTATGTATATAATGACTACTTGAAAAATTTAAAGAATTATTTATAACGTCACAAATTATGAGTAAACCATTTCATTTAGCTATACCAGCAGGTAATTTGGATACCGCTATTGATTTCTATAAGAACGTTCTTGGATGCAAATTGGGTAATGGTGAAAAAGATAAGTGGATTGATGTTGATTTTTGGGGAAACGAACTTACTCTACACAAAACTGAAACTAAACTTCCAAGAGAGAGACATGATGTAGATATGGGTAAAGTTCCTGTTCCTCATTTTGGAGTTCATTTAAGTTCAGATGTATTCGACAAAATTAAAAAAAATATAGAACAACACGAAAAAGTTAATTATCTTGATAATCCTTACACTAGGTTTAAAGGTCAAAAAGAAGAGCAAGAAACATTCTTTATTGAAGATCCACATGGTAACGTTTTAGAGCTTAAAACGATGAAGAATTAGTCATTGACTAGTGTTCATTAAACTTGATATAATCGTTCTATAGCGCCGAGTTAATACAAATTGCGGGCGCTTAACAAATCCAGCTAAAGCGTTTAGTCTTAGACCACCGCTTTAGCCGGTGGTTTTTTTTTACGTAAATAAAAAACCGGGTATTTGAACTGTATTGTACACCTGACATTTCGTCGAAGTACTAAAAAAGGAGAAAAAAATGAGTAAAATTAAACATCCAGAAACAATAGGTTTGCATGGTGGTGAGTATAGAGCTGATCCTGCAACAACATCTGTAGCGGTACCAATTTACCAAACTACTTCTTACCAATTTAAAAATGCAGAAACAGCTGCGAATTTATTTGGATTGAAAGAATTTGGAAATATTTACACAAGAATAATGAATCCAACTTGTGATGTTTTAGAAAAAAGGGTTGCTGCTTTAGAAGGCGGAATGGCTGCTGTGGCAGTAGGTTCTGGTCAAGCTGCGTCAGCTTTTTGTGTTCAAAATGTTTGTCAGGCTGGTGATAATATTGTTTCTTCAACAGATTTATACGGTGGAACAGTAAATCTTTTCAAAAATACTTTAAGGATGCAGGGCATCGAAGTAAGGTTCGCAGATCCTGCTGATCCAAAAAACTTTGAAAAATTAACTGATGAAAAAACAAGAGCTTATTACGGTGAGTCTTGCCCTAACCCTTATTTAAGGGTTTTTCCAATTAAGGAAGTTGCTGACATCGGTAAAAAACATGGCATCCCATTAATTATCGATAACACTGCAGCACCTGTAATTTGTAGACCATTAGAACATGGAGCGGCAGTAGTGATGCACTCTTTAACGAAGTACATCGCTGGTCACGGTACATCGATTGGAGGAATAATAGTTGATAGTGGAAATTTCGATTGGGTAAAAGATCCAAAGAGACAACCTTTGTTTAATGAACCTGATCCAAGCTACAATGGAGCAGTATGGGGAAGAGATGTTCCAAAACTTACTGGAGCAAATATTCCTTTCGCAATTAGAGCTCGTGTGGTTTTGTTACGAGACTTAGGTGCTCCGCTTTCACCATTTAATGCTTTTCAGATTATACAGGGACTTGAAACTGTTGCATTAAGAATGAAACAACATTGTTCTAACGCTGAAAAAGTGGTTAAATTTCTTGAATCACAAAAAAAAGTGAAGAACGTAATTTATCCCACTAATCACCAAGGTGAAATCAGAGAAAGAGCTAAAAGATATATGAAAGGTGGCTATGGATCTTTAGTAGGTATGGATTTAGGAACTAAAGAAGCTGGTGCTAAATTTATAGATAATTTAAAGCTGCTTTATCATGTTGCAAACATTGGTGATGCTAGAAGTTTAGCAATTCACCCAGCATCAACAACGCACAGTCAATTGAATGATAAACAGTTGGCTGAAGCTGGTGTAACACCTGGGTACGTCAGATTGTCCATCGGTATTGAGCATCCTGACGATATTATTGCAGATATTGAACAAGCTTTAGCTGCATAATTGCTTTGTGAATTAGATTTGCTTGACGTGACAACATCTTCAAAATAAGATTTCATAATATTTCTATGAAATCAAAAACTAAAGTAGTCGTAGTTGGTGGAGGTGTTGTTGGCGTCAGTACGCTTTATCATTTAGCCAAAAAAGGATGGTCAGACGTAGTTCTTATAGAACGAAAAGAACTCACATCTGGTTCGACTTGGCACGCAGCTGGTTTATTGCCTTTATTTAATATGAGTTATTCTGTTGGTCAACTTCACAGATACGCTGTTCAACTTTATAAATCTTTAGAAAAAGAAACTGGAAAAAATGTTGGTTTCAGTGTGGTCTCAAATATACGATTGGCTCAAACTCAAGATAGGATGGATGAATATCATCAATACGCAGGTGTTGCGAAAACAATTGGAGTTGATGTAAAATTTTTAAAACCGGAACAAGTAAAAGAAATTTGGCCTTTATGTAACATAGAGGGTTTAGTTGGAGCAATTCAACATCCAGAAGATGGGTATATTCAGCCAGCAGATTTGACACAAGCTATGGCAACGGGAGCAAGAAATCATGGCGCAGAAATTTATAGAAACACAACTGTCTCAGGAATAAAACAAACTAAAGACGGCTGGGTAGTTCAGACAGATAAAGGGGATATAACTTGTGAACATGTAGTTTCTTGTAGTGGTAACTTTGCAAGACAAACAGGAAGAATGGTAGGATTAGAAGTTCCAGTTATGCCAGTCGAACATCAATACATAGTAACTGAACCACATCCAGAAATTCAAAAAAGAAAAAAAGAAGGCAAACCAGAGATGGGGGTTTTAAGAGATAGCGATAACTCTTGGTACATGAGAGAAGAAGCTGGCGGATTATTACTCGGTCCTTATGAAAAAGGCGCTCCATGTTGTTATGTCGATGGACCTTCAAAAGATAGCGAGTACGAATTATTTCAAGAAGATTTAGATAGATTAGCTCCGCATATAGAAGGAGCAATTAAAAGAGTGCCAGCATTTGGAGAAGTTGGAGTAAAAAAAGTTTATAATGGAGCAATAGCTTACACTCCTGATGGAAATCCAATTGTTGGGCCTGCTTGGGGTTTAAAAAACTTTTGGATAAATGAAGGACATAGTTTTGGTATTACAGCAGCAGGTGGTGCAGGATGGCAATTAGCTGAATGGATTATAGACGGAGAACCAACAATAGATATGTTAGGTGTAGAACCAAGAAGATACGGTGCTTACGTAACTAAATCTTATTTAAAAGAAAAAAATGAGGAAGCTTATGCAAATGTATTTACTGTTCACTACCCGGATGAAGAGCGTGAAGCTGGTCGACCATTAAGACAAGCGCCTTGTTATGATAGATTAAAAAAACTAGGAGCTGTTTTTGGTCAAAAGTTTGGATGGGAAAGAGCAAACTTTTTTGCAGAAAAAGGAGAGAAACAAGAAGATGACTGGTCATTTAGAAGATCTAAATGGTTTAAAAATGTTGAGCGTGAATGTAAAAATGTTAAAGAAAATGTCGGATTGCTAGACATGACCGCATTTGGGAAATGTAGAATTAAAGGTCCTGGAGCTGAGGAGTTTTTAGATAAACTAGTTGCTAATAAATTACCAAAAAAAATAGGAAGAATTAATCTTTGTCACGCACTAAATACAAAAGGTGGGGTTCATTCAGAGTTTACCATAATGAGAGAAGCTGAAGATAGTTTTTATTTAGTTTCTGCTGGTGCATATCAAAGACTTGATCACGATTGGATACATAAATGGATGCCCGAGGATGGCACTGTTCAATATGAAAATTTAACAAATAGCATGGGAGTATTAGTAGTAACCGGCCCTAAAGCAAGACAACTAATGCAAAAGGTTTCAAGATCAGATTTTTCTAATGAAAGATTTAAATGGTTAAGTGCCCAAAATATTAATATTGGATTAGCTCCTTGTAATGCTATGAGAGTAAACTTTGTGGGTGAATTAGGATGGGAATTACATCACCCGATTGAGTATCAAAATCATATTTTCGATCAACTTATGGAGGCTGGAAAAGAATTTGGTATTAAGCCATACGGTATAAGAGCTATGAATAGTTTAAGAGTTGAGAAATCTTACAAACTAGTGGGTACAGAATTATCAATTGAATATTCTCCTTACGAGTCTGGTTTAGATAGATTTATCCATCCTAATAAGGGAGATTTTATAGGTCGTGCGGCATTAGACAAATGGAGAGCAAAAGGCTTTTCAAATAAATTGGTAACTATGGAGATTCATGGTGTTACAGATGCCGATGTTTTAGGAAATAATCCAATTTACGATAATGGATCAGTGGTTGGAAGAGCTACAGGTGGGGATTTTGGATTTAGATTAAACAAATCTATAGCTTTAGGAATGGTTAAGCCTGAGCTAGCAAAAGTAGGAAAAAAATTAAAAATTGATATTCTTGGTAAAATGCATGAGGCTTCTATAGTAGAAGACTCTCCTTACGATGCCGAAAATAAATTACTCAGAGCTTAATGAAAATCTTAGTAGCAGTTAAAAGAGTTATTGATTACAACGTTCAAATTAGAGTTAAAGAGGACGGCTCTGGTGTCCATACAGATAATGTAAAAATGTCAACTAATCCTCCCGACGATAATGCTGTGGAAGAGTCAGTAAAACTTAAAGAATCTGGCAAAGTAAAAGAAGTTGTCGCTATTTCAATTGGTGAAGATAAAGCACAAGAAACAATAAGGAAAGCTCTTGCAGTTGGCGCTGATAAAGGAATTCATGTTAAAGCTGATAACTACATAGAGCCGTTAGGAATAGCAAAAATATTAAAAAAAATTGTAGAAAAAGAAAAACCGGATATGGTTTTTTTGGGCAAACAAGCTATTGATGATGATTGTAATCAAACTGGTCAAATGTTAGCTGCAATGCTTAATTGGCCTCAAGCTACTTTTACTTCTAAGGTAAATTTAAAAGAGAAGTCTGTTGAAATAGTTAGAGAAATTGATGAAGGACTAGAGACAATTGAAGTAAATTTACCAGCGGTAGTTTCTTGTGATTTGAGATTAAACGAACCAAGGTTTGCTTCTTTACCGAATATTATGAAGGCAAAAAAGAAACCAATGGAACAAATAAATGCAAAAGATTTAGGAGTAGATCTTACGAATAGAATTCAGCAAATAAAAGTCGAAGAACCACCTAAAAGAAAAGCAGGAATTAAAGTTGCAAACGTTGCTGAGTTAGTAAGTAAACTTAAAAATGAGGCTAAGGTATTATAATGTCAGTATTATTAATTGCAGAACATGATAATTCAAAATTAAAACCATTTACTCTAAATGCTATTACAGCAGCATCGAAAATTGATAGTGATGTTCATGTTTTAGTAGCTGGAGCAAATTGTGAAAATGTTACAAAAGAAGTGGCGAGTGTTCCGCTTGTTAAAAAAGTTTTATGGTGTGACTCGCCAAATTATCAAAATTATTTACCTGAAAATTTAGCACCTTTAGTAACAAAGACTGCTGAAAAATATGATCACATTGTAGCATCTGCAAATACGTTTGGAAAAAATTTTATGCCAAGAGTAGCTGCTGCGTTAGATATTTCACAAGTAAGTGATATCATTAAAGTATCAAGTCCTGATACTTTTATTAGACCTATTTACGCTGGGAATGCTTTTGCTACAGTCAAAAGCAATGACAAAAAGAAGTGTGTAACAATAAGACCAACTTCTTTTGATCCTGCTGAAAAAACTGGTGGCTCTGCACAAGTTGAAAAGATTGAAGCTGTTGATGTGCCGAATTCATCAAAATTTATTAAAAGAGAAGAAACTAAATCAGAAAGACCTGAACTTGGAACTGCAAGAATAGTTGTTTCAGGTGGTAGAGGATTAGAAAGTGGAGAAAATTTTAAATTAATTACAGATATCGCTGATAAGCTTAATGCTGCTGTTGGCGCATCACGAGCTGCTGTCGATGCAGGTTACATAAGTAACGATCACCAAGTTGGGCAAACAGGTAAAGTTGTAGTTCCCGATTTATACATTGCTGTAGGAATCTCTGGTGCAATTCAACACTTAGCTGGTATGAAAGAGAGTAAAATAATTGTCGCAATTAACAAAGATGGTGAAGCTCCAATTTTTAGTGTTGCAGACTATGGTTTAGAAGCAGATTTATTTAAAGCTCTTCCTGAGTTTTTAGCTGAATTAAATAAACTCAATACTATTCAAAAATAATTATTTATAAGCAACGTTGTTTAAAAATTGATTAAACTTATTAGTGACAGCTCCAACATTTAGATGATCTGTCTTTCTTAATTTTTCTTGTTCTGAACTATAATCGACGCATAAAGCTCTTACATTTGATCCATCTTTAAGCATAAAATAATTAGCTACAACTTTGGTCTTTCCTGTCTTATCTACTTGATGTGGAAATGTTTTACTTTGTCTTTGTGTATTTTCAAATAATGAGGATGCCTCTTCAGCTATCTTTAATGCTAAAGATGTACAATCTTTAAAATTTTTATTTTTATAAGATTTAATAGCCATAATACCTTCTATTAAGAACTCATTATCATTAGATCTAAATGAAATTTGAACACGCTCAAAAGTTTTTAGATTTAAATTAGCTATTATTGTTTTGTATTTATCTGATTTATAATTAGAGACAACTTTACTATTTTTTATTTGAGAAGTTGTCATATGTTTCAATAAACTATCTCCAATACTTATCCCTTCAATTTGAAAGTCTCTGATATCATCCGACTTGGATGAGGTTGTTAAACTTAAACTTAAAATTATAATTGCTAAAAATTTTTTCATTAATCACAAGCTAGATTTTCTCTAGCTCCCATCAATACTCCGCCCCAAAAACCAGTTACACCACTATTTGCATTATCTCTTCTAACTGCTTCACATTCTAACATTTTTCTAGTTCTTATGTTTTCTTTTCTAGCGATATCTATTTGCATTAAACAATTAGAGAATTGTGCTGTACCTTTTTTAAAACCATAATATTCACAAGTTTTTTTATCATTTTTCATTTGAAGTTCTTGTGACATTCTTTCACGCTCTAGTCTTTGTCTGTCTCTTTCTGCAAGATAATCAGCACATCCCATTAAAAAAAGCATTGGTAATAAGATCAGAATTTTATTCATAGATAAAATTTTATGATATAAGTTTTAGTATGTCTAGAGAAGCAATTGAATATGATGTGGTTATCGTTGGTGCAGGTCCAGCAGGATTAACTACTGCGATTAAACTTAAACAACTCGATCCGAATTTAAGTGTTTGCATACTTGAAAAAGGTTCTGAAGTTGGAGCGCATATTTTAAGTGGAAATGTATTTGAAACTAAAGCTCTTGATGAGTTAATTCCAAATTGGAGGAATGAAAATGCTCCAATTAAAACAAAAGTTTCAAAGGAGAAGTTCCTATTTTTAGGTAAAAAATCATCTTTAAGTTGGCCTACTTGGCTTTTGCCAGCAGTACAAAAAAATCATAAAAATTACATTATTAGTCTTGCTAATTTCTGTCGTTGGTTAGCAGAACAAGCTGATAAACTGGGTGTAGAAATTTTTCCAGGTTTTCCAGCAAGTGAAGTTCTTTATAACGATGATGGATCTGTAAAAGGTGTAGCTACATTAGATATGGGTCTAGACAAAGAAGGTAATAAAAAAGATACCTATCAAGAAGGTATGGAATTGCACGCTAAAGTTACTGTTTTCTCTGAGGGTTGCAGAGGTCATTTAGGTAAACAATTAATTAAAAAATTTAATTTGGATGAAGGAAAAAACCCTCAGCAATACGGTATCGGACTTAAAGAAATTTGGGAAGTAAGTGAACAACAACATCAAGAAGGCTTAGTTATGCATACAGCAGGCTGGCCATTAGATAGCAAAACTTATGGTGGAAGTTTTATTTATCATGCAGAAAATAGGCAAATATATTTAGGCTATGTAATAGGTTTAGATTACCAAAATCCTTACCTTTCTCCTTTTGATGAGTTTCAAAGATTTAAAACACACCCAGCGATAAGAAAAATGTTTGAGGGTGGTAAAAGAATTTCTTTTGGTGCAAGAGCTTTAATTGAAGGTGGAATTCAAAGTTTGCCTAAAATGTATATGCCTGGAGCATTGTTAATAGGTTGTGATGCTGGAACCTTAAATATGCCAAAAATAAAAGGTTCTCATACTGCCATGAAAAGTGGAATAGTTGCTGCGGAAGCGATCATAGAAAATATCAAAAATAAAGCTGATCTATCAATATATGAAAAGAAATTTAAAGAAAGCTGGGCATATAAAGAATTACATGCCGCTAGAAACGTCAAACCAAGTTTTAGTTGGGGATTGATATTAGGTATAATTTTTACAGGTATCGATCAGATTTTATTTAGGGGAAAATTGCCATTCACTTTAAAGCATAAGCATGCAGACCATGAAGCTTTAAAACCGGCGAAAGAAATGCCTAAGATAGAATACCCAAAACCTGACGGTAAACTAACTTTTGATAAGACAAGCTCAGTTTACTTAACAGGAACAAACCACACTGAAAATCAACCTGTCCATTTAAAATTAAAGGACCCCGAATTACCAATTAAGTATACACTTCAAAAATATGATGAGCCCGCTCAAAGATATTGCCCAGTTGGAGTGTATGAAGTCCAAAAAGAGAAGTTTGTTATTAATTCTCAAAACTGTATCCACTGTAAAACATGTGATATTAAAGAGCCTTCTCAAAACATCACTTGGGTTTGTCCTGAGGGTGGCGGTGGACCCAAATATGGCAATATGTAAATAATTCTTGTTGCTTTTGTATTGGATTGGTCTATACGGCTGGTAATGTACAAAATCATAAAAAATTCCTGGGCTCTTTTCACCGGCTTTACAATCATCATTATCTCTCACGGATTTCAGGGAAACCTTTTAGGAATTAGATCAGTTTTAGAAAATTTTAATTACATAGCAACTGGAACAATGATGTCTGGTTATTTTGCAGGTTTTTTTGTGGGAGCTTACATCATACCTAATCTGGTATCTAAAGTTGGACACATAAGAGTATTTGCAGCATTTGCTTCCATGGCCTCATTAAGCTCTTTAGTGCATGTAGTTTTTGTTGAACCTTTGGTTTGGGTGCTTGCAAGATTTTTAACTGGATTTAGCATGATAGGTATATTTGTTATCGTTGAAAGTTGGTTAAATGACAGAGCAAATAATAAAACTAGAGGAAAAGTATTATCTTTATATATGTTTATCACTTTTGCTGGCCTTGCTCTTGGAAACCTTTTGCTTAACGTCAGTAATCCAAAAAACTACGAACCATTTATCTTAATTTCTTTATTATTTTCTATAGCTTTAATTCCAATACTTTTAACAAAGAGAAAACCTCCAAAATTTAAAAAAACTACCTCAATAAAAATTAAAGAGTTATTTAAAATCTCCCCTTTTGGAAGTTTTTCTATGATTTGCACTGGCTTTATATTTGCGCCAATATTTACGCTTTTATCGGTGTACGCAATCACAATGAAGCTTTCTATATTTGAAACCTCTTTGTTGCTTGTTGGAACGATGTTAGCTGGTGCTTTGTTTCAATGGCCGATTGGATCTTTATCAGATAAATATGATAGAAGAATAATTATTATTGGATCTTCAATTGCAGCCTCGTTATTTGCTATTTTTGCTGTAATTGTTTCAGGTGCTGGTGCTTCTATACCAAATTTATTTGTCGAGACTACAGTGAGTTTTAATTATTTTTCAACCACAATGGATAAAACAAAACTCTTTTTGTTTATTATTCTTTTATCTGGAACAACACTTCCTCTATTCTCATTAAACTTGGCTTTAGTAAATGACCAAATACCAAAAGAAAAATTCGTTGCTGCAGGAGGAGGCCTTAATATTATTTTTGGAATAGGAGCGATAGCAGGCCCAATAATGTGCTCGGCGTTGATGAATTTACTTGGACCAAACGGATTATTTGTCCACTTTTTAATTTTCTTTATTTTAATAATTATTTTTGGATTATACAGAATGAATCAAAGAAAATATGAAGATAATCCTGACTCAACTTTTACACCTTTACCAACCAATATTACTCCATTGGGAATTGAATTGGATCCAGAGACAGGTGTTGATTTATCTAATACTGAAAATAAAAAAAATTAATTTAAGCTAGCAGTATCTTTAAGTCTTTGCTGAAAATAATCTTCAAAAGATTTATTGCATGTAATAATATATTTATTTCCTAAATTATATATTGAACACTCAATTCTCGCTATTACAGTCTGAGCCATCGTTGATTTTGGAAATTTTTCTTCTCTTAAATCGAAATGGGTTAATTGATTTAAAAAGTAGTTTTTATTTTCTCCTTCGATTTCAAAGTATGCTTGTCCATAAGAATAATCAGAGGCAAGCATATTCTCATTAGTATTAATCGATGATACCAAGTTTAAAATTTGATGATGTTCTTTTTTTTCTGTTAAAATTAAACTCCACTGATCAAAAGAACTTTTTGCAAACAGAAAATTTAAATCGTACTTAATTTCCAAGTTTTTTGATGGAGGTTTAATTGAAGTTTTCTCTTCTATTGTATTATTGAATTTTTCAAGTCCGTTCCCTCTAATTATTATTTGATGATAATCTTTTTGAGAAACTTTAACACCAGGAATTGATAATATATTTGTCATGAAGTTAACCTTTTATTTTCTGGATCAATAAATACTGGGTTCACTATTTCCACAGGAATATTTTTAGTTTTTCCCGTGGCAGTGACAAAAAATTTATGCCCAAGTAAATTTTTACCGCCTTTTATCATAGCAAGACCAATTGAATGATTTAAATTTGGACTGTGATAACCTGAGGAAACATGCCCAAGATATTTTATCGGATTTGTAATTTTTTTTGGTAACTCGTTTAATTCGACTATATGTTGACCTTCTTCTATAATATCTTTTCTATTGATAGGTAAAAGGCCAACAAGTTGTTTTCTGTCTTCTCTAGAGGTGTCTGGACGAGATAGAGATCTTTTGCCAATAAAGTCTTTTTTATTTTTACCTATCATCCAATTATAGTTTAGGTCTATGGGGGTGACTGTGCCATCGGTTTCTTGACCAATTACTATGTAACCCTTTTCTGCTCTAAGTAAATGCATGGTTTCAGTTCCGTATGGAATTAAATTATATTCTTTACCGCAAGAAAATATTTCTTCCCAGAGCTCTAAGCCAAATTTGGGAGGAATATAAATTTCATAACCTAATTCACCTGTAAAGCTAGCTCTCATAATTCTGATTTTAGTTTCTTTATAATCAAAGTTTTTAAAAGTCATAAATGGGAAGGCATCGTTACTAAAATCAATATCAGGAAAAACTTTCATCATAATTTCCCTCGTTTTAGGTCCGCTAATGTTAAATGTAGAAAACTGTTCAGTAATGGAGTTTAAATAAACTTGTAAATTAGGCCATTCTGTTTGCAAATATTCCTCCATATCTGCAAGTACTTTTGGTGCTCCACTTGATGTAGTTGTAGCAATAAAATGTTGGTCGCTAATTTTACAGATAATTCCATCATCTTTTATCATACCGTCTTCGCCTAACATCATAGCGTATCTAGATGTCATCGGTTTCATTTTTGTAAATGGATTGGTATACATTAAATTCATAAATTCAAGAGCATCTCTACCTTTAATTTCAATTTTACCTAGAGTACTACCATCTAAGATTCCTGCATTTTCCCTAAGCATTTTAGACTCTCTTTGAACTGCTTGATACATGGTTTCACTTTCAAATGCTTTAAAATACCAAGGTCTTTTCCATTGCCCTACATCTTCGAAAACAGCATTATTTTTTAAATGCCACGTGTGGATAGAAGTTTGTCTTTCAGGATCATAAAACTCGTAGGTACTTCTTCCTGCGATAGCAGCAAAACTTAATGGCGCATAAGGTGGTCTATAAGTGGTAGTACCAACATCAGAGATTTCTTTTTTTAACATTTTTGAAACTATTGCTAAAGAATTGATACTACTAATTTTTCCTTGGTCAGTTCCCATACTGTTAGTTGTATACCTTTTTAAATGTTCGATACGATCAAACCCTTCTATAATTGCTTGTTTTAAATCTTTAGTAGTAACGTCGTTATGAAGATCTATAAAAGATTTCGACCAATGAGAATTGCTTTTCTTTTTTGTTTCCCACAATTCCTTAATTGAAAATTTATTTGGTACGTTTAAGTTAATATCTAATGATACTTTTTTTGTTTTAAAAATTGAAAGTTTTTCATTAATTTCATCACATAACTTTTTAAAACTATAATTTCCACTTGTTGACCCTAAGGTGATTGTTTTCTGAAAAGGTGTATCAGGTTTAAATGAAAGTATATTTTTATCCCATTTAACTAAACCTTTTGATTGTGTAAATAAATGTATATCAGGATTATATCCACCCGAAACGCATAACATTGAGGACTTAAGTTTATTAAATGATTTACCTTGTCTAATATTAATGGTCTCAACTTTTTTATTACCATCACATCCTTCTATTTCTGCATCGCTGAAAAATGGAATTTCTTTATCTTTTAAAATTTTTTTAACTTCAGTCTCAACATTGTCTTTTTTTCTATAGTCAACATAAGCTTTTGGTTTACAACCTAAACTAATTAACTTTTTAAGCAGGCTTAATGTGGATGAATTATTTGTAAATATAACTGGTTCCTTTTCAGGAACAACCCCGTATCTATGAATATATTTTTCAAATGAAGATGCTAACATTACTCCTGGCAAATCATTATTTCTAAAAGAAATAAATCTTTCTATATGGCCATTGGCTATTATTGTGTTTGAAGTCCTGATTTTATGAAGCGTAAGCTCTGATTTATTTAAATCAATTTTTTTCCCGGCAAACTTATCCTCTAAAGCTATAAGATGATTTGTAAAGTTATATGTTGTTACTAACGTATTTTTTAAAATAGTAATATTTTTCGAATTAAAAATTAATTTCTCAGTTTCACTTATCCACTCTTGAGAGGTTAAACCGTTTATGGTTTTAACTTTATTTGAATTTTTTAGTACGCCTCCTAAATAACTATCTTGTTCGATAAGTAAAACTTTATATTTTGTGTTTATAAATTTTTTAGCTGCAGCTAACCCGCTCAACCCTGCCCCTATGATAACGACATCTGTATTGTGATATTGGTGGGTGCTTTTAGATCTGAAATTTTTTGGTGGTTTACCTAATCCAGCTGAACGTCTTATTAAGGGTTCATAAAGATTTTTCCAAAAACCTTTTGGACCCATGAAAGTTTTGTAATAAAAACCAGCTGAGAATATCGGTGAAAGAATGTTATTGATTGCTCCAAAATCATATCTTAAGGACGGCCATCGATTTTGGCTTATAATCTCCATTCCATCATAAACTCGTTTAATCGTTGCTCGAGTGTTGGGCTCATTATGCTCACTTATTATCTGAACTAATGCGTTAGGCTCTTCAATTCCACAAGTATATATTCCTCTAGGTCTATGATATTTAAAACTTCTACCAACTAATCTAATATTATTTCTCAAAAGTGCAGAGGCAATAGTATCACCCTCATAAGCTAGATAAGTTTTTCCATCGAAGATAATTTTAACTTGTTTTTTTGAGATATATTCGCAATTATTATATATAGCTGACATACTTTACTTTTTTACTGCAAAATTTCCTGATCCTACTGATGGCTCGCCAGATGGTGATTTGAGAGTGTTTTGAAATTCACTTAAATCCGGCCTTTTTTCATTCACTTTATAAACCTTTAATATTTGGTCAGTGGATGTATTTCTTACTGCATTAAACCATTTTTTACATCCATGAGTGTGAACCCATCTCTCATAAAAAATTCCTTTAGGATTGTTTCTATAGAAAACATATTCTCCCCAATCTTTATCTGACAAACTTTCTGGATTTTTAGGACGAATTATGTGAGCTTCCCCACCATTGGCAAACTCTGATTGATCTCTTTCACCGCAATATGGACATTTAATTAAAATCATGACTAGTGTGCAACAGCTGCCGCGCCGTGCTCATCTATCAATCTTCCATCAGAAAATCTGCTTAGAGCAAATGGAGCATTTATTTTATGTGGCTCATCTTTTGCAATTGTATGTGCAAATACGTTCGCGCTTCCAGGGGTAGCTTTAAAACCTCCAGTTCCCCAACCACAATTAAAATATAAACCTTCAACATCACATTTGCTTATAATTGGACTCGCGTCTGGGCAAATATCTACTATGCCTCCCCATTGTCTTAACATTTTCATTTTTCCAAAAATTGGATAAAGCTCTACAATAGCTCTAACTGTTTCCTCTATAACATCGTAACCACCTCTTTGAGTAAAGGAATTGTAACCATCCGTACCAGCTCCAATTACTAGCTCCCCTTTGTCAGATTGACTTACATAAGCATGCACAGCATTAGACATAACTACTGTATTTATAACTGGTTTTATAGGTTCTGAAACCAAAGCTTGCAATGGCCTGCTTTGCAAAGGTAGTCTTACTCCAGCTGTTGCAGCTAGTACGCTTGTATGACCTGAGGCTACGACACCAATTTTTTTTGATTTAATAAAACCTTTTGTTGTTTCTACACCTTCAACTTTATAATTATCTGTTTTAATTCCTTTTACTTCACAATTTTGAATTATATCAACACCTAATTCGTCAGCTCTCATCGCATATCCCCAAGCAACAGCATCATGTCTAGCCACTCCACCTCTTGGTTGATATGCGGCTCCAAGAACTGGATATCTTAAATTGTCAGTATTCATAATAGGAACTAAATCTTTTACTTCATTTTTATCAAGCCACATTGTATCTAAGCCGTTTAATCTGTTCGCAGAAACTCTTCTTTTAATTTCTTTTATATCATGTTCATTATGTGCTAAATTTAAAACTCCTCTTTGGCTGAACATCATATTATAATTCAAATCTTCAGAAAGATTTTCCCATAATTTTACAGCATGATCGTAAAGATATGCGCTCTCATCCCATAAATAATTTGATCTAATAATTGTAGTATTTCTACCTGTGTTTCCACTTCCTAGCCAACCCTTTTCTATTACTGCAATATTTTTTATGCCATGGTGTTTTGCCAAATAATAAGCAGTACCAAGTCCATGACCTCCACCGCCTACAATAATAACATCATAATGTTTTTTAGGATTAGGGCTTCTCCACATCTTTCCCCAATTTTCATTATTTGAAAGTGAGTTCTTTAAAATGCTGCCTATTGAATATTTCTTTTTCACAATTAAAAGTACCAAAAAAATTTAATGTCAGCCAGTGAATTAATCTAGAATCTTGATTTTTGAATTTTTGTCTATTTTACTTCTTAACTCTGATACTCGTTTTTTGAGTATTGAACATACTTCAGTTTCTGTGACTTCAAGAAAGTTAACACATTTCACTTTTTCTCTTTCTGGGTTGTGTTTTTCAGCAAAGCTTAATGCATGTTCGATAGTTGATTTTCCAGTAGATTTTTTAATACCATAATCCACGGCTGAGGTAAAAGTTGACCTCGCGAGATTACCTCCTCCAGCTGCAGTTGATGCTGGACCTAAAAAAGCTACGGTTTCAGCGCAGCCTGTTAAAAATATTGTTGCAGCTATACTTATTAATATTTTTTTCAATTTTCCCTCTCGCTTTTTTCAAATGCTTATACTTTTTTTTTTTACTTAAGAAACACTAATTTGCTCACATTGAGCTTATCAAAAACAACCATAAATTGTAATATATTTTATTTAATTTCTCGAATCGGCTTATTATTAATACATGAATTGAGGTTTTCTATCATCTGAAAATAGAACTTAGAATAATTCTCCACAGTGACATATCCCAAGTGCGGCAATAATAAAGCATTTGGTAAAAACCTCAATTTGTGATCCTGGGGAAGAGGCTCTTGATTATAGACATCTAACCCGGCTCCAGCAATTTCATCATTTTCTAGAGCTTCGATTAAATCTTTTTCATTAATTATCTCACCTCTTGAGGTGTTTATTAAAATTGATGTATCTTTCATAAGTTTTAATTCTTTTTTTGTAATTAAATTAATGTATCTATCTCCTAAAACTACGTGTATGGACAATACATCTGAAGTTTTAATTAAGTCTTCTTTGTTCATTGGCAAAACATTTAATTTATTTGCTTCAGATAAATTTAAATTTTCGCTCCATGCTGAAACTTCCATACCAAAAGCTTGGCCGATTTTTGCAACTTGAGTACCAATTTTACCTAACCCAATTACTCCTAATCTTTTTCCTTTAAGCTCATATCCTATTGTGGTTTGCCAATAGCCTTGGAACATATTGTCAACTTCTTGTTTAATATTTCTTAACAACCCAAGTATTAATGCCCAGGTAATTTCAGCTGCAGGATTAGAATTAATTTCTGTACCACAAACCACAATTTTTTTTTCTTTAGTTGCATTTAAATCTATAGCCTTATTTCTCATTCCTGATGTCATTATATATTTTAATTTTTTTAAATTTGATATCAAAGATCTTGTTATTTTTGTCCTCTCTCTCATTAAGAAAAGAACCTCAAAATTTTTTAATGCTTCTATGGTTTCTAACTCATTATTAAATGGTTCATTAAAGATTTTAAATTCATATTTGGATACAAACTCTTGAGTATTTATAATTTGATTAAAAACATTTTGATAATCGTCTAATACTGCAACTTTAAGCATTGGTTCTCCTATTTGATAAATAAATTCCAGATAAAATAAAAAGTGCTCCAATAAAATGATAAAATTCAAATTTTTCCTGAAATATTATAATTGCAAGTAAAGCGCTAAGTAACGGCATTAATTGAATAAACATAGTAGCTCGATTTGGTCCAACTATCTCTACGCCTTTCTGCCAGCAGTAATAGGCTATTAATGCTGGAAAGATTACAACATAAAACAAAATAATAAAAAATGCTTTATTAAATTTTATTTCAAGGCCCATTGATTGCTCGTATAAAAATTGTGGAATTAAAAAAATTATTCCAACAGATACCATTAATTGTATTAAAGTAAATTGTGAGAATTTGAAATTATGTTTTTTAAGCAATGTTGAATACAGCGACCAAGTTAATACACAAACTAACATCCAAAGATCACCTTTATTAAAATTTAGAGAAAAAATCTTATTTATATCTGCATTAGAAATGATCGCACTAATGCCAATAATTGATAATAACAATCCAATTAATTGAAAAATATTTGTTTTGTCTACTTTCATTAAAGATGAAATGATTATTGTTACTGCTGGAATAGCTGCAAGCACTAAAACTGCATTTATAACTTGAGTATAATTTAACGCAAAGTACACAACAGAATTAAAGGTGCTTATAGTTATCACGCCCATAAAACTTATCACCATCCAATTTTTTTTTATGTTATTTAAATTGATATAAATTTCTTTGTAAGTAAACGGTATCAAAATCAACCAAACAGAAACCCATCTTAAAAAATTTAATGTTAATGGAGGTACCTCAAATAAATAAGCAAATTTACCTACTATAAAATTACCTGACCAACAAAAAGTTGCAAATACTAATAAGCTATAAGCTAAATAATTTTTTGACAAATTGATCCTTAATTAAATCTTGCGGAACTGTATGGAGATAAATCTAAATTAGTTTTCTCTTCATTAACTATTCCTGAAACGATTTTTCCAGTTATTGCTCCAAGAGTCCAGCCTAAATGATGGTGCCCAAAAGCATAAATTATGTTTCTATTTTTTAAAGAAGGTCCAATTACTGGTAAAAAATCTGGAAGTGTAGGTCTAAAACCTAGCCACTCATCTTGAAAATCTCCTAATTGAGGTAGTAATTCTTTTGCACATTTATCTATATAATCAATTCTTTTTTTTGAAATAGGATTATCAAAACCACCAAGTTCTACTGTTCCAACTGCTCTTAGTCCTTGATTCATAGGGGTCATACCGAAACCTCTATCAAGAAAAATTACTGGTCTTTTAAGAAGATAGTCCATCTTCTTATAATGGATATGGTATCCTCTTTCAGTATCCAAAGGAATTTTTTCACCTAATTGATCGGTTAATTTTTTTGAAAAAGCCCCGCAGGCTAAAACAATCTTTTCAAAACTAAACTTTTCTGAGTTTGTTTTAACTTTTGTTTGATTATATCTTGTTTGCTCTACACCTAAAACCTCCTCCTTCTTAAATTTTCCACCAGAATTTAAAAAAAGTTCAAATAGTTTTTTTGTTATACCTTGTGGATCCCTAGCGTGGTATGCATAGTCATAAATCACCCCTGCATCAAAAACTGGATTAAGATTCGGTTCTAATTCTAATACCTCTTCCTTACTTAAAAGTCTTTGCTTTATTCCAAGGTCATTACGGATCTTTATTTCCATTTTTCTACTTTTTATATTTTTATTAGTCCAAATATAGATAATACCTTTTCTTTCAACTAAATTAGTTGTATCGATTTCACTTAAAATTTCATCGTAAGCATCAAGAGATAAATCTAAAATTTGATGCATATATTTTGTAGTGTGCATCATTGATCTTTTTGTGGATGACTTTAGGTATTTTAAAATCCAAGGAATCATCTTTGGAATGTAATTCCACTTTAAAGCTAAAGGTCCATAGGAACTAAGTAACATTTTTGGAATATCATAAATTACATCTGGTCTATTCAACTGAACAACGGCATATGGGGAGAAATGACCCGCGTTGCCATACGAACTCATACTGCCTGGATCGTTTTTATCAAATATAGTAACTGGAATTCCTTTTTTTACTAATTGCAGCCCAATACAAACTCCCTGAATCCCCGCACCTATAATACCTACTGAGTTACATTTATAATTACTCATGTAATAAATATAGTTTAAATTTTGATTTTTTTATAGTGCGATAGATTAGACTAGAGCTTCGCTCTCTTTATTCACATTTGCTTCGGGTTTGCCGTTCTTTTTTGTTTTCTTTTCTTCTTTTGTTTTTGAAAATAAGAAATCTCCTGTAATTTTGCTCTTAGATGCTGTCTTTTTAATATAACCCTCTATGTCAGCACCATTTTCTGTTCTCAAATTTTGAGAAAATTCGATATCACCTTTAACTACTCCTGAAGAACCTATTACAACGTTATCCGCTGAAACTTTACCGTCCAAGTGGCCGTGGATTTCTACAGTTTCTGCTTCGACTCCACCTGAAATTGAACCTGTTTCTTTTATTACTATTTCTTTAGAGTAAACAGGACCTTTGACCAAACCAGCTACATCGATTGCTCCTGAGCTGTTTACAGTACCATCAATGCTTACTGTTTCACTAATTAAAGATCTTTCTGAGTCTTTTAATGATTTTTTATCACCAAACATAATTTATTAATTAAAATTAGATCATCTAAATGTAATGAAAGCAAGTATTAATTTTTTAAAATTAAGTTCATTTTGGTCCATTTACTGAGTAAATTTTAAATTAATTTACAGGAATATCTTTATAAACTCTGCAAGACATGGCTACTCCGAGACCAAACATAATCGCCATCATAGATGATCCACCATATGACATAATTGGTAATGGAGCCCCTACAATCGGCAAAAGGCCAAGAACCATGCCCATATTTACTGCAACATATATAAAAAAGGCAGTAGCGAAACTGTAACAATACAACTTACCAAAGCTACTTCTTGTTATATCCCCAATATTGATAAGCCTGAATATTATTACACTATAAAGAATTAATATGAATAAAGAGCCCACAAAGCCAAATTCTTCGGAGAATAAGGTAAATATAAAATCTGTATGTTTTTCAGGTAAATAATCTAAATAACTTTGAGAGCCATTTAAAAATCCCTTTCCGAATAAACCTCCAGATCCAATAGCTATTTTTGATTGAATAAT
The DNA here is from genome assembly GCA_902596745.1 of uncultured Pelagibacteraceae bacterium. Classification (GTDB taxonomy): domain Bacteria; phylum Pseudomonadota; class Alphaproteobacteria; order Pelagibacterales; family Pelagibacteraceae; genus Pelagilacustribacter. The sequence continues at coordinate 107,577 of CACJUZ010000002.1, forward strand.
TTGATACCCTGCGCCCAGAGGATCTCTGTCCGGATTTAAAAAAGTTAAAATTCTTGCTTTTTGATATGGTTTTAAGAATGCAATTGCTATTGGAGTAAGTGATATGAATAATATTGATGCATATGCAAAAAATTTAACACGTACTCCTGCAAGCCAAGAGACGGTCACACCTCCTAAAGCTATAAGAATTGAAGTTCCTAAATCCGGTTGAGCTACAACAAGTAAAACTGGTGCGACTAAAGCTACAATAGGTAAAAATAAAAATTTAATTCTGTTTACGTCCTGAGTAGATATACGGTGATAATATTTCGCTAAAAATAAAATTAACCCAATTTTCATCAGCTCAGAAGGTTGAAGATTCATAAAGTAGAAATTTAACCATCTCTGTGAACCGGATGAAGTAAGGCCAAAATATTTTACTCCTAGAAGTAAAAGAAAGAATGCAAGATATAAAAGTGTACTTGTTTGGTACCAAAACCTTATTTGAAACAGAGAAATTATTAAAAACATAGTAAAGAAAATTCCAAATCTCAAAATGTGACTTTTAGTATGATAATCAAATTTGCCGCCATCTGTGGAATACATCGCAAACATACTAATAATTCCAAGAATTAATACTGACAAAATTAGAACATAATCCATAGAGACAACCTTGTCTCTAAAAGTCATTGAGGATTGTATTGATCTTGGTTGAAACATTAAATTTCTTCTCCAGTTAAACTTTTTAAATTATCTCTTAAATTGTCTCTCTCTAAAACTTTTTTAATAACTTGTTTTGCAATAGGGGCTGCTGCGCTACTTCCTGTTCCTCCATGCTCCACGACTACACTTATTGCATATTTTGGATCTGAGTAAGGCGCAAAAGCAACGAAAAGAGCATGATCACGGTCCTCATAAACTATATCTTTTTGTTTTACTTCTAATTCTCTTTGTAAAGCTGTAAATTTTTTTACCTGTGAAGATCCAGTTTTTCCAGCAAACATAAATTTTTGATCGTTAAATCTAGATCTAAAAGAAGTTCCGCCTGCCTCGTTTGTAGCAGCAAACATAGCGTCCTTTACGAAGTTAATATTTTCTTGATTTCTAAACAGAGGCTTTAAATCAAAATTAGAAACTAACATGTCTATTGGTAAAGGGTCATTTGGATTTTCATTTTTATATTTAATATATTCTCTTAATTTATTTTTGTTTTTATTAACTAAAACCCTCGGTTTAATTTCAAATCCTCCATTTGCAATTTGCGCAGTCATTAAACATAATTGAAGAGGAGTACTTTGAAAATATCCTTGTCCTATGCCAGAGTGCAATGTTTCTCCTAGATACCAATTTTTTCCAATAAACTTTCTTTTCCAGGCTGTATTTGGTACAACACCTTCTCTCTCTTCTATAAATCCCTCCAATACTTTTTTCCCTAAACCAAATTTTTTAGCTGTTTCAGATAACCTGTCAACTCCAAGTAGTCTTGCTACTTCATAAAAATAAACATCACAAGATCTTTGAATTGCTGATCTTAAGTTCATAGGACCATGACCTTTTTTTTTCCAGCAATGAAATTTTTCCCCATAAAGTTCTGTTAAACCATTACAATTAATGTATTTTTTTGGGTTCCAAATACCATTTTCCAACGCACTAAGAGCTACGATAATTTTAATAGTTGATCCTGGTGGATATAGTCCAGCTATAGCTTTGTTGTTAAGAGGTTTTCTCTTATTAGAAATTAATTCTTCCCAATATTTTTTATCTATTCCATGAACAAATGAATTTGGATCATAGCTTGGTGATGACACCATTGTGATAATATCTCCGTTATAAATATCCATTACACATACCGAAGCAGCTTTATCTTCTAAAATTTTTGATGTAAATTTTTGAATTTCAAGATCAATTGTTGTTCTATAGTTCTTACCTGACTCGCCCGGGTCAACTTGAATTTGCTTGATTCTTTTCCCATAAGCATTTACTTCATATCGTTGAAATCCGACTTTACCTATAATATCTTGATCAAGTTTGTTTTCTAGCCCTGTTTTTCCAACAGCTATTCCAACCGACATATCTTTTAAATATTGTTTTTTTTGAAGATCTTTTTGACTTACTTGGGAAACGTAGCCAACTAAATGGGCGGTAGACTGGTCAGGATATTGGCGAGCAACCGAAACAATTGGCTCAACCCCAGGGAGTTCATGTAAAAACAAGTTTATTCGTGAAAATTCAGACCAAGTAAGATTATCTGAAACAATTATTGGCTCCCATGGTTTCTGTTTAGCGATTTTTCTTTTCAAGTAAAAAATTCTTTTATCTGAAAGATTCAAAATTGATTTAAGCCTAAAGAACAGTGTTTCTAAATTTGGTGAATTCTCTGGTGTAATATGCAATTGGTAAACTTTTTCATTAGACGCAATTTCCTTGTCAAAAAAGTCTCTAATAATACCTCTTTGAGGTGCTAATTTCCATTCTCTAAATCTATTTTTGTCAGATAAAGTTTTATATTTTGTTGCCTCATTTATCTGCAAGGACACTAGTCGTCCAAAAATTCCACAAAAAACGATTGTTTTTGCGGCAGTAAGAACAAACATCCTTCTACTGATTAACTTGGATTTTATTACTGTATTTCCAGATCCAAAATTAATCATCTGCCCTCAAAAACATTATTTTTTTATAAAAATTAAAAACTGTCCAAATAAGTGGGTAGAAAAGAAAGGTAAAAAAAGCATTATAAGACATGTCTACATAAGATATTTGTAGATCTGAAAAATTTAAGATTAATATTAAATAAACCATATTTGAAAAAAATATAGCCAATAAAAAAGTAAACCAGTCAGTAAATAAAGATATATTCACTGTAACCTGTCTAATATAAGATGCAACAAATGAGACTGTTAAATATGATATTGAGCTAATACCTAGTGGCAGCCCCATTACAACATCGTTAATAATGCCTGCAAAAAATATATGACCATTTCCTAAAACACTAGAATTTTTTAACATCCAGTAATAAATAATTATAATTTGAAGATTAAATGACAAAATTTCAAACATGTTACTAAAATGAGTGTCAATTTCACTTAATGATAAGTAGTATAAAATCAATAAGGGTAAGGAATTGATAACACTGGCTTTGAAATTTTTATATATAATTGCCATTAAAAATTATCTTTATTCGTTTTTATTAATTGCACTGTCACAAAAGAAAGTTGATTTGGATCAGAAAAAAGTTTTACTTTCACATTTAATTCATCCATTTCAGTTTTTCCAACTGGTATTCCAGGTAGAAAAACCCCGTCTTTTCCAGATGTAAAAACTGTGAGATTGCCATAAGGCTCATAAAGTTCTGGCAAATATTCTAGCATTGGTTTTTTTTCACCTATACCAGATAGAATTGCTTGGATAGATTCTTCTCCAAAAGTGACAGGTATTCTACTATTTAAATCGTTTAGAAGTAAAACTCTAGAAGATAAATAATTTACTTCAACTATTTTGCCCACCAAATAATTTCCATCAACTACTGGCATTCCTTTATTGATTCCAGATTTTGAACCTCTATTAATTATTATTGATTTAAGATAAGGACTATCTTTATCAAGAAGGACCTTTGCTAATATACTCTTCCCTTTTATTTTAACATCTGACTCTAAAATTCTTCTTAAACTATCATTTTGGTTTTTTAAAAACTCAACTTGAAATTCTTTATTTTGTAATTCTTTAAGCTTTGTCTTAAGGTTTTTATTTTCCTCTACAGCAAAAGCGGTTTCTTTAATTGTCTCATTAATTTTGGGTAATAGTTTCAGTGGTGCTGTTGAAATATTTGTTAATCTATAAATTCCATCATTAATTAATATTTTTGAGAATTTTATAAACTTTACCTGATAAATGTCTAAAAGAAATATTATTATTGCTAAAAATAATAGAAATACTAAAGAAAATTTTTGTCTAGCTCCCTTTTTTAAAAGAGCTGATCTAATCGCTATTCCAAAATCATCTCTGCTTGAGGACATTTTTTTCTTTGTCCATTAATATTCAGATAACATCGTAGAAAACAATTCTTCATTTTCTAGTGCTTTTCCTGTTCCAACTGCAACACATGATAATGGATCATCTGCAATTGTAACTGGAAGCCCTGTATCTTTTGAAATTAATTTATCTATGTTTCTTAATAAAGCTCCACCGCCTGTTAAAACAAGACCCATATCAACTAAGTCTGCTGACAATTCCGGAGGGGTATTTTCAAGAGCCTCTTTAATACCTGCTAGCATTTGATTTAAAATTGGCATTAAAGCCTCGCAAGCATCTTCTTCAGTTAATGATATTTCTTTTGGTGTTCCAGATCTAATATCTCTACCTTTCATTAAAAAAGTATTACTTCCCGTTGGAACAGCCGTTCCTATTTCTTTTTTAATTTTTTCAGCCGTCGAGTCACCGATTAATAAATTAAATTTTTTCCTCATATAATTTATTATTGATCCATCCATAGCATCTCCTGCTACTCTTAAAGATTTTGAATATACAACTCCACCTAAAGACATTACTGCTATCTCTGTTGTTCCACCGCCAATATCAACCACCATTGAGCCAGTAGCCTCTGATATTGGCAGTCCAGCACCAATAGCTGCTGCAATTGGTTCTTCAATTAATTGAACTTTTCTCGCTCCTGCAGCAAGTGCAGAATCTTGAATAGCTTTTCTCTCTACTGGTGTAGAGCCTGTCGGAACGCAAATCAATATTCTAGGGTTAGCAAAAGCCGTTTTTTTGTGAACTTTTTTGATAAAGTGTTTAATCATTTCTTCAGTGACTACGAAATCAGCAATAACTCCATCTTTAAGTGGTCTAATTGCTGCTATGTTACCTGGGGTTCTACCCAACATAGTTTTAGCTTCATCCCCAACAGCTAATACTGATTTTTTACCGCCGTCAGTTATTACTGCTACAACCGAAGGTTCGTTAAGAACTACTCCTTTACTTTTTAAAACTACTAAAGTGTTTGCTGTTCCTAGATCAATAGCCATGTCTTGAGACCACATACCTGATAATCCTGATAATGATTTAAATAGTGCCATCTTTTTCCCTTATATATTTTGAACCGCTCAAGTCCATTGGTTCTGGAGCAGTTTTTTTTCTTTTAATTATTAATTTATTGAGTGCATTTAAATATGCATCAGCAGATGCAACCAATGTATCTGTGTTAGCAGCTTGCCCTACTGTAGTTTTTCCATTTTCCTCAATTCTTACACTTACTGTTGCTTGAGCATCAGTTCCTTCCGTCACAGCGTGAACGTTATAAAGTTGTAAGTTCACATCATGAGGGTATAGTTTCTTAATACATTTAAATATCGCGTCAACTGGTCCATCTCCAGACTCAGTAGCCTCTTTTACATCTCCCATAACTTCTAATTTCATTACAGCTTTTTGCGGTTCTCCGGTACCAGCATAAACTTTTAAAGATTTTAATTTAATTATATTATCTTCTCTTATTAAACTATCATCTACTAGAGCAGCTATATCCTCGTCGTAAACATGTTTTTTTTTATCAGCTAAAACTTTGAATTTTCCAAAAGCAATATCTATTATATCATCGGTAACGTCAACGTAACCCATATCAGATAACTTATCCCTAAATGCGTGTCTACCAGAGTGCTTACCCATAACTAAAGAAGTCTTTTTAACACCAACGCTTTCTGGTGTCATAATTTCATAGGTATTTCTATTTTTCAGCATTCCGTCTTGATGTATACCAGATTCATGAGCAAACGCATTTTTTCCAACAACTGCTTTATTAAACTGCACAGGAAACCCTGTTGCATTTGATACTATTTTCGAAGCTTTGCTTAAAAGTTTTGTATTTATTCCAGTCGTATATGGCATTAAATCATTTCTAGTTCTCATCGCCATTACAACTTCCTCTAAAGCTGCATTACCCGCCCTCTCACCTATTCCATTTATTGTGCACTCAATTTGTCGAGCTCCTGCCATCACTCCAGCTAAAGAATTGGCTACAGCCAAACCTAAATCATTATGGCAGTGTGTAGATAAAATAGCTTTATCAATATTAGGAACTTTGTTTATTAGAGTCTCTATAATCTTTTTAAATTCTGAAGGAACTGAGTAACCAACTGTATCAGGAATATTAATTGTTTTAGCTCCACACTTAATAGCCAGTTCCACTGATTTACACATAAAATCAAGATCTGTTCTAGTTCCGTCTTCACAAGACCACTCTACATCATCCGTAAACTTACTAGCATAAGTAACGCTTTCCTTAATTAATCCTAAAACTTCCTCTGGAGATTTATTAAGTTTGTGTTTCATGTGTAGCGGACTTGTTGAAATAAATGTATGAATTCTAAATCTTTTCGCGTGTTTTAAAGAATCTTTACAGGCATCTATATCTTTTTTTGTAGCTCTTGAAAGTCCTGCTGGAATAGATTTTTTTAAAACTTTACTAATTTCAGTAACCGCTTCGAAATCGCCTGGAGATGCGATAGGAAATCCTGCTTCAATTACATCAATTCCTAATTCGTCAAAACATCTAGCTATTTGAATTTTTTCTTCTAAACTCATTGTTGCGCCTGGCGATTGTTCACCGTCACGCATAGTTGTGTCGAAAATTATTATTCTATTTTTGTCACTCATAAACTGAAAAGTATATTACAAGCAAAACGAGAATATGCAAATACTTATAATCAAATCACTTAAATTTTAGTTCAGATTGGGCTAATTTTTGTCTTTGTCGACTAATTTATTTTTTCCAATCCAAGGCATCATGGCTCTTAGGTCCTTACCAACTTTTTCGATAGGATGATCTGCTAAATCTTTTCTCATTTTGAGAAACTTTTTTTGACCTGATTTATGTTCTTCCATCCATTGTTTTGTAAATTTACCTGATTGTATGTCTTTTAGTACTTCTCTCATTTTTTCTTTTGTTTTTGAGTCTACTACTCTTTTACCGGAAACATACTCACCATATTCGGCTGTATTTGAAATTGAATAATTCATATTAGCTATTCCACCTTCATAAATTAAGTCTACTATTAATTTTACTTCATGAAGAGTTTCAAAATATGCCATCTCAGGTGGATAGCCAGCTTCTGTTAGAGTTTCAAATCCATTTTTAATTAATTCAACTAAACCACCACATAAAACTGTTTGTTCACCAAATAAGTCTGTTTCACATTCGTCTTTAAAAGTTGTTTCAATTATTCCTGCTTTGCCACCACCAACAGCAGAAGCGTAAGATAATGCTAAATCTTTTGCTTTACCAGAACTATCTTTGTGAACTGCCATTAAGCATGGAACCCCTCCGCCTTTTTGATATTCACTTCTAACAGTATGGCCTGGTCCTTTAGGAGCGACCATAAAAACATCTAAATCTTTTCTTGCTTTAATTAAATCAAAATGAATGTTCAAACCATGTGCAAAAGCTAAACTAGTTCCCTCTTTCATTCTTTGTTCAATATGATTTTTATAAATTTCTGACTGAAGTTCATCTGGAGTTAACATCATAACTATATCAGCCCATGCAGCTGCATCTGAAAGAGACATAACTTTTAAACCAGCATTCTCAGCTTTTTTTATGCTTGAAGATCCTTCTCTTAAAGCTACAACAACTTCTTTAACTCCGCTATCTTTAAGATTTAGTGCGTGAGCATGGCCTTGGCTTCCATAACCAAAAATAGCAACTTTTTTATTTTTAATTAAGTCTTTGTTAGTATCTTTATCGTAATAAGTTTTCATATTTAGTTAAAAATTTTTGGTCCTTTCGTCATAGCAACAGCACCTGTTCTAGAAGTGCTTATAAGGCCTAATCTTTTTAAATCAATAGCTAATTTATCAATTTCTGCTCTTAAAGCTGTTACCTGAATTACAAAAGACTTGGTTGTTTTATCCAAAACTACTGGATTAAATTTCTTACATATTTTTTTTATTTTTTCCTGCTTTTTTGTATTTGCGAGCATTTTAAATAATGCAAGCTCTCTAAATAGAATATCTTTTTCACCACGCTTGAAGTCAGCGACTTTATGAACTGGAACTAATTTTTTTAGTTGAAGATTAATTTGTTCTATAACTTGAGGTGTTCCCTCAGTAACAATCGTAATTCTAGATATATGCTTTTTTTTATCAACTTCAGCGACTGCTAAAGACTCGATATTGTAACCTCTTCCTGAAAATAATCCTGCTATTCTTGCAAGAACACCCGCCTCATTGTCTACCCAAACAACAATTATATGTCGCTCAGTTTTTCCAATTTTACCAGGTACGCTATAGGCTGATTTTGATTTTGACATTAAACTAATATCTTTCCTTCGTCAGAAATTTCTTCCTCTTCCTCAGGTCCTAAAATCATTTGATTATGTGGTTTGCCAGAAGGTATCATCGGAAAACAATTTTCAGCTTTATCAACTAAACAATCAAAAATTACCGGTCTATCTACATTGACCATTTCTTTAATTTTTTCATCAAGTTCATCGGGAGTTTTTGCTCTTATACCAACGCATCCGTATGACTCTGCAAGTTTTACAAAATCAGGTAAAGCTGCAGTATAACTTTCAGAATAGTTTTTTTCGTGTAATAATTCTTGCCATTGTCTGACCATTCCCATGTATTCATTGTTTAAAATAAATATTTTAATTGGTAACTTGTATTGCACTGCTGTAGACATTTCCTGCATAGTCATTAAAACTGAGGCTTCTCCAGCTATATCTACTACTAATTTTCCTGGATTGGCTACTTGAACACCAATTGCGGCTGGCAAACCATAGCCCATAGTACCTAATCCTCCGGAGGTCATCCATCTATTAGGTTTGTTAAACTTATAATGTTGTGCAGCCCACATCTGATGTTGACCAACCTCAGTTGTAACAAATGTGTCTTTGTCTTTCGTTAATTCATATAGTCTTTGAACTGCGTGTTGAGGTTTAATTATTTTGTTACTATTTATAAAGTTAAGAGACTTTTTTTCTCTCCACTTTTCAATTGTGCTCCACCATTTCGAAGTCTTCTGTTTGTTAGAGCTTAAAAAGTTTTTATTTTTTTCTTTAAATCTCTTTATTAATAATTTTAAAAATTCTGAAACATCACTCACAATTGCTAAATCTACTTTTATATTTTTGCCAATAGATGATGGATCAATATCAACATGTATTTTTTTTGATCCAGGAGAAAACTCATCAACCTTACCAGTTATTCTGTCATCAAATCTCGCACCAATATTAATCATTAAATCACAATCATGCATTGCATTATTAGCTTCAAATGTTCCGTGCATACCTAGCATTCCTAAAAACTGTGGATCATCTCCAGGGTAAGCACCTAATCCTTGAAGTGTTGAGGTAATTGGGAATCCAGTTAAAGCAACTAACTCTCTTAAATATTCGCTAGCTTGAGGACCAGAATTAATAACTCCTCCTCCAGTATAAAAAATTGGTTTTGAAGATTTTTTTAATAAATCAATAAATTTATCTAATTCATTGTTCGAAATTTTATGTGTAGCTCTACCATTCAGTTTTTTTTTAAGAGTGCTTTTAGAGAAACTATATTTCCCTTTTTTGAATTGAATGTCTTTTGGAATATCAACTAATACCGGACCAGGTCTTCCCGTTGTGGCTACCTCAAAAGCTAAATGTAAAACTCTCGCTAGATCATTAACATCTTTAACCAACCAATTATGTTTTGTGCAAGGACGAGTAATGCCAGTAGTGTCACATTCTTGAAAGGCATCAGTGCCAATTAAATGTGTTGGTACTTGACCTGAGATACAAACTAAAGGGACTGAGTCCATATAAGCATCTGTTAAAGCTGTAACAGCATTAGTTGCGCCAGGACCAGAGGTAACTAACAAGATGCCTGGTTTGCCACTTGATCTAGCATAGCCTTCAGCAGCATGTCCAGCACCTTGTTCATGTCTCGCTAAAATATGTTTAATTGATTTGTGATTTTTCAGTTCATCATAAATTGGAAGAACAGCCCCTCCAGGATAACCAAAAATATAATCAACTTTTTGATCCTCTAAAGCTTTAAAAACAATTTCTGCACCAGTAAATAATTTAGGCATTTAAACAATCTACCGGAGAATCTCTTTTGGTCAAGTTTTAGCTAACAAGATTTAAAATTTTTTTTAAAAGAATAGAAGAATTACTTGAATATATCATATGCCAATCACTCATATGAGCTCTAGACCAAGTTTTTTGTCTTTTAGCATATTGTCTCGTTTTAATGTTCATTAATTCTATGAGATTTTTTTGGTCTAAGTCTCCGCTCAAAAATCTTTGAATTTCTTGGACTCCAATTATCTTATTGGGTGATAATGATTTTTTTAGCCTTTTTTTCTTAAAATTTATGACTTCATTAATACACTTTTTTTCAATCATAGATTTGGTCCTCAACTCAATATTTTTTAGTAGTTGGTTTTTTGGCGTATTAATAAAAAATTTATTAAATGTGTAATTTTTAAATAATGGTTTTGTTTTTTTTGCCCACTGGTAAATTGATTTTCTTGTAAATTTTTTTACCTCATATGCTCTAAGTGACCTTTGTGTGTCAGATGGGGAAATTTTATTTCTTGAAATAGGGTCTAGTTTAATTAATTTCTTATAAAATTCTTTCTGACCTATTTTTTTATGAAGATTCCTTATGCTATTTCTATAAGAAAATTTAATATTTGGTATTTTGCTTATACCATCAGTTATTGCCTTAAAGTATAGACCAGTTCCCCCTACTAGTATTGGAACTTTATCTTTTTTGACTATTTGATTAATTTTATCTGAAGCAAGTTTAAGCCATTTTCCTGTAGAAAAAACAGCTCCAGAAGATTGAAATCCATATAAATGATGTTTTGCTAATCTTAATTCATTTTCACTTGGTCTAGAGGATAAAATATGAAAATCTTTATATACTTGCATACTATCTGCATTAATAATTTCACCGTTAATTCTTTTTGCTAATTTGATTGCTATTTTTGTTTTACCTGATGCAGTTGGACCAGCTAATAAAATAATTTTTCTTTTCAAAACTATTTGAGTTTTACGCCTAGGTATCTTCGTTGATTATTGTTATTGATAATGGTTAGATATAAAGGTTGTCCTTTATCTTTAATTTTTTTAATTAAATTATCTAAGTTATCAATTTTTTGTATCGGTTTTTTTTGGATTTCAATTATCACGTCATTTACATTTAATAAACCTACTACAGGGCTTCTCTTAGATATCTCTACGATGACTGCTCCCTTCAAAGCTTTATTTAAATTTCTTGTTTTAATATCATTTGAGTTTAAATCTCTTACAGTTATTTTTAATGTGTCTACATCTAATTCTTTGGTTTTTTTGGGTAACTCAGCTTTCTTTTCTTTAAACTCACTCGAAGACTCAAGTCTACCTAGAGTAAGTCTTTTATCGATCATCTTTTTATTTCTCCAAATTTTAAGCGTAACACTTTTTCCGACATCAGTGCTTGCAACTACCTTAGGGAGTTTTCTCATTGTTTCAATTTTTTTTCCATCAAACTCCAAAATTATGTCTCCAGCTTTTATACCAGCTTTGTCTGCGGGACTTTTTTCTCCTACACTTGCAACTAATGCTCCAGATGGTTTTTTTAAATTTTCTACTTCTGCTATTTCTTTAGTGACTTCTTGAATTCTAACTCCAAGCCATCCTCTTCTTGTTTCACCATATTTTATTAATTGATCAATAATGTTTGAGGCAGCATTTGCTGGAATTGCAAAACCAATTCCAATTGATCCAGCTTGACCAGGAGCAATTATAGCTGTGTTAATTCCAATTACTTCACCCTCTAAATTAAAAAGAGGGCCTCCAGAGTTTCCCTGATTTATAGACGCATCAGTTTGAATAAAATCATCGTAACGTGTTAAATTAATATCTCTATTTCTTGCTGAAATAATTCCTGAAGTTACAGTGCCACCTAATCCGAAAGGATTTCCAATTGCCACAACCCAGTCTCCAACTCTTGCTTTATCAGAATCACCAAACTCCACAACTTCAAAATCATTTTTGCTATCTTTAATTTTTAAAACAGCAACATCTGCGTAAGGATCTGAACCTAAAACTTCTGCTTTATATTCCTTATCACCAATCCGCACTATTATATCCTCAGCATTAGCGATAACGTGATTGTTTGTTACCACAACACCTTCTTTTTTTATAATAAAGCCAGATCCCAAAGATGAGGCTTTTCGTTCAGTTGGTCTTTGAAATTCTTTAAACATATCTTCAAAAGGTGATCCTGGAGGAAATTGGAAAGGAAATTGATTATTATTTGTCGTACGAATTGTTTGTGTAGTTGAAATGTTAACCACTGATGGCATTAATTTTTCAGCTAAATCGGCAAAAGATTCTGGTCTAGTATTTGCACTTATATTACTTGAAAAAGAAGAAATTAATAAAACTATAATGAATTTTTTAAATATTCTCATTTAATGTCTCATATACCAAATTATTACAAATCCTATTAATAAGAAAAAAATGCCTGAATATCTTAACTTGTTTTCAGACATAGTTTCTATAATTTTAAGCATATTTTTTATTCTTGACGGAAACATGGCAATTAAAAGACCTTCTATGAAAAAAAGTAATCCTATAGCCGTAATAAGATCACTCATATTTTAAATTAGTTTTTTTTAATTAGACCAGATTTTCCAAAAAATTTAAAGAAATCACTGTCTGGTGAAAGTATTAAAGATGTGTCTCCGCCTATAAGAGCTTTTTCATAAGATTGCATCGCTCTGTAAAAACTAAAAAATTGCGGGTCCTTGCCAAAAGCATCTGCAAATATTTTATTTCTTTGGCCATCTCCTTCACCTTTCATAATTTCTGATTTCTTCTTAGCGTTTGCTAGAATTACTGTTACCTCTTTATCAGCTGTAGATTTAATTCTCGTAGCTATCTCTGCTCCTTGGGCTCTAAATTCTTTTGCTTCTCTTTGTCTTTCAGTTTGCATTCGAGCATAAATTGCTTCACTATTTGCTTGTGGTAAGTCAGCTCTTTTAATTCTAACGTCAACAATCTCTATTCCAAAATTTTTAGCCTCAGTGTTTACATCGTTCTGGATTATTGACATTTGTTTAGCTCTATCTTTTGATAATAGAGTGGCAAGCTCTTGTTTACCTAAAACACCTCTAATTCTTGAATTAATAATAGTGGCAAGTCTTTGTCTAGCAACTCTTTCGTTACCTACTGAGATGTAAAACTTAAGTGGATCAACAATTTTAAATCTAGCAATCGCGTCAACAATTAATCTTTTTTGATCTGCAGCTATAACTTCTTCCGGTGGATTATCTAAATTTAAAACTCTTTTGTCTAAGTATGCAACGTTTTGGATAAATGGTAATTTAAAATTTAAACCTGATTTATTTACAATTTTTTTAGGGTCACCAAATTGTAGAACGATAGCCTGATTAATCTCTTGAACAATAAAAATTGATTGAAAGGCGGTTATTCCTAAAACAACAATAAATGGTATAAAAAATTTAGATACTTTCATTAACTACCACTCTTCTTTTTAATTTCTGGTAAGGGTAAATAAGGCACTACCCCTGAACCTGATTCTTTATCGATTATAACTTTATCTATATCTGCTAAAACTTTTTCCATGGTCTCAAGAAACATTCTTTCTTGAGTAACTTGTTTTGCGTTTCTGTATTCACCATAAATCGCTAAAAATCTAGAAGCTTCACCCTCAGCAGTTGCTACAACTTCTTTTTTATATGCCTCAGCTTCTTGTAATATTTTTTCTGCATCTCCTCGAGCTCTTGGAATTACATCGTTAGCATAAGCTTCTGCTTCGTTTTTTGATCTTTCTTTATCCGCTCTAGCTGCTTGTACATCTCTAAATGCATCTATAACTTGACTTGGCGGGTCGGCTTTTTGTGTTTGAACTTGAGTGATTTGAATACCAGATCCATACTCATCTAAAATATTTTGAGTAATTTCCTGCACTTCAATTTCTATGTTAGATCTTCCTTCAGTTAAAATTGATTGAATTTCACTTTTCGCTATAACCTCTCTCATTGCTGTTTCAGAAGTAGCTTTTACAGTTTCAACTGGACTTTGAATATTGAATAAAAATTTGCCAGCGTCTTTGATTACCCAGAAAACAGAATAGTTAATATCTACAATATTTTCGTCTCCAGTTAACATTAAGCTTTCTTCAGGGACTTCTCCAACACCTGAAGATCTTCCACTATCGCTAGCTCCTCGAAAGCCAACATCTATTCTATTAACTTTTGTTACTTTTGGCTTTAGGACTCTCTCAACTGGGAAAGGTAAATGATAGTTTAATCCAGGTTGTGTTGTATTTACAAATTTTCCAAATCTTAAAACTACTCCTTGTTCATCTGGTAACACTCTGTAAAGACCACTTAATACCCAAATTACTAATAATATTATTAAACCCAAAACTATTGGTTTTCCTCCACCAGATTTTCCGCCCGGCATAAATCTATTTATTTTGTTTTGAATATTTCTTATAAGTTCGTCAATATTTGGTGGTTCTCTTCTTGATCCCGAACCGTTCCCACTTCCACCTGTAGGACCCGATGATCCCCAAGGTGATTGATTTTTGAATATACTTCCAATTAAACTCATGACACTTTATATAGTGACTTTTATTGTAAAAACAAGTTAAGTAATAGCGATATTATGACCGAAATATTTGAACATTATGAGTAAAAAACCACCTCCTAAGCAATTTATAAAAACTCCAATTAATGGAACTAAGTTTACTTTATTAGTTTCTAGTGCAAAAGGGGGAGTTGGCAAATCTACGATAGCAGTAAATCTTGCTTTTGCCCTACAAAACTTGGGGTTAAAAATTGGTATACTTGACGCTGATGTTTACGGCCCTTCATTACCAAAGTTAATTAATTTAAATGAAAAACCTAAAACTGAAGACGGTAAAGCAATGGTTCCAGTCGAAAAGTTTAATGCTCAATGTATGTCCATGGGCTTTTTGGTTGATGAACAAACACCAATGATATGGCGTGGACCTATGGTTATTAGTGCAATTAAAACTATGACACAAAAAGTATTGTGGAAAGAAAGAGATATTATAATTATAGATATGCCACCAGGAACTGGTGATACTCAATTAACATTTGCTCAGGAAGTAAAAGTTGATGGGGCTATTATAGTTTCAACTCCACAAGATTTAGCATTACTTGATGTTAAAAGGGGAATTCAAATGTTTGATAAGACAGGTGTTAAAATTTTAGGGTTAATTGATAATATGAGTTTTTTTAAAGGAGATGATGGAAAAGAATATAAAATATTTGGGGAAGGCGGAGTAGAGAAAACAGCAAAAGAGTTTAATAAAGAATTTTTAGGTCATATCCCTTTAAATCAAGATTTAAGAAATTCAGCAGACATTGGTGATCCTCTAACACATTCTCAGCCAGATCACGAAGTTTCTAAGATATTTAAAAGTGTAGCTGAGAAAATTAAACTATCTTTTCTTTAAATTCAAAAGAACTCATAAGCTCATTCCATTCTCTTTTGGAAAGACCAGAGTCCTCATAGGTAATTTTTTCACCTTTAGCCATTTTTTGAATAACCTTTTTACCTTTTGCTGAAACGTGAACTGCACCTACTCTGTAATCTAAAAATGCTGAATGAGTTATAGGCACCCATTTTTTTACAGTCTCAAGCATAGTTTCTGCATAAACTCTTATTTCATACTGAGCATGACTATCAGCCCTTAAAAATAAAAAGTTTAATAAATTTAATAAATCTGTTTTCCAATACCATTGAGTGTATGAATTTAAAGTTAAGTTCATTCTTGCGAGTTCTCTTGCCAAACCTGCTTTACCCTCATCAATTCTCGTTCCGTCAAATCTTTCATTTAGCATTTTCTCATAGTTGTCGTAAGTTCTGGTAGCGTCATCTTTTAATATTTTTAAAACTTCATTTGCTTGATCTCCGGTTATCAAATCCCCTCTACCTTGTCTGTTTGAAGTGGATTGGGCTGATAATTGTTCTTTAGCAGGAATGTAAAATTCTTTATCTAATATGGAATACCTTGCTGAATATTCATTTACGTTAGCAGTTCTGTGTCTTATCCATTGTCTTGCAATAAAGATTGGAAGTTTGACATGATATTTAATTTCACACATTTCGAATGGAGTTGAATGCCAATGTCTCATTAAATATTTTATTAAACCTTCGTCAGTTGAAACTTTTTTAGTTCCTTTTCCATATGAAACTCTTGCTGATTGTACAATAGAAGTGTCATCACCCATATAATCTACTACTCTTACAAAGCCATGATCTAAGACAGGTAAAGCTTCATACAAAATTTTTTCTAATTCTGGTGAAGTTACTCTTTTAGTCTCATTTTTTTGAGATTGTTGATCGGCTATTTCTTTTTTTTGCTCTTTTGTTAGTTTCATTTTGAATAAAGTTATTGAATATCTAAAAAAGAGTTTTATATTATAAATGTTGGTTTTCCAACTATGACGATAAACGAATCTCGTAATAAACATTGCGGACGTGGGGGCAGTACCCACCACCTCCACCATTTACAACTTGAGGGGGTGAATTAGGCTCGACGGATGTCTAAAAGTTTTTCTTTCGTTCGAGATAGTTCCGACGTAACGGGCTAATTATAAATGCAAATAATAAATTTGCACTTGCTGCTTAATTAACTTGTTAATTAAGTGAACGGGGTTTGGGGCACCTGGCAACAGAACGCCCCTATTGTAATAAAAGTCGCAGTGATTTTTATAAATATCAGTATATTTAATTCGAGTTTAAATAAGAAAGGAAATATAATGAAAAATATTTTAGTAGTATTAACTTTATTTATTTTTTCAACTTCCGCTTTCGCTGGCTCTTGTCCAATGATGGCAGGAAAAGTAAAATCTAAAATTGAACAAGTTCAAAAACTTCATGACGCAGGTGTAAAAGCTCATTCAGAAGGAAATCACTCTAAATCAGAAGAACTTTTAAATAAAGCTCTTGAACTTTTCAAAAGTTAATTTCATAATAATGTTAAGAGCATTTAACTAAAATAGCTCTTAGCATTATGAAAAAAAATATTTTTTTACTTATTACTTTTCTTTATTCTTATTCCTGTGCAAACCCAACCATTGTAAATGTCATAGGTCCAAATGATAATAAAATGTCTTGTTCCGAGTTGAGTGATGAAATAGCTAAAGCAAATAAATATGCTGATGAAGCAAAAGAAGCAAAAAGAATGGATAAACCTCATAACATTGGAGCAATTCTATTTTTTATACCAGGATATGGGGTGTCTATGAAAAATATAGATCAAGCGATACAAGCTGCAGCACAAAGAGCCGAGCATTTAAACAAAATTAAAGAGAAAAAAAATTGTTGAACTAGGTCGCATTGTAAAATATTGACATTTATATACATTACAAAATATGGAAATTATATTTGTTATTATAGTTTTATTTTTGATCTATTATCTATTAAGGCCAACTTCTAAGGAAGAGCTAAAAAGATTTAAAGATAATGATAATTGGTCAAATATGGGTTTTTAAAAAATGTATTTATCGCCAAGATAAATTAAAAGTCCTATAGCAATCCCGGTTAAAATCCAAAAAATATTATCTTTCATCAATAAACTTTTCTAAATTTGGTTTAAAATAATTTGGACCCTTCATTACTTTGCCAAATTCATTATAAATTGGCTTTCCATCTTCACCAAGTTTGCTCATATTTGAATTTTGTACTTCTTCAAAACATTTATCCAAATTAATACCAAAAGCATGTCCTGCTCCATAAGTTACATAAAGTATATCAGTCAATGCATCTGCTACTTCTTTAATATTTCTATCTTTGAGAGCAATTTTAAATTCTTCTAATTCTTCAGCTATTAAATCGTACCTAAGCTTTACAACTTTCTCATCAGGAAATTTAGCTTTATTTTTAACTTCTTGACCAAATGTCCTCATAAATTTTCCCACTTTTTCAAAATTGCTCATATTTCCGCCTTTAAATTTTTTTAAATTGAATATAAATATAATATATCAAAGAATCATAAATGAAGTATAGAAACGAATTTGATAGTATTGGAAAAATTAAAGTACCTGGTGATAAGTATTGGGGTGCTTCAACTGAAAGGTCTAATAAATACTTCAACATTGGTGATTTTTTAGTTAGACCGATTGTAATTCATTCAATAGCAATTATTAAAAAGGCAGCAGCAATTGTTAATAAAAAAAATGGTGACTTAGACCCTAAAATTTCTAAATACATAATAAAGGCTGCGGATGAAGTAATACAAGGTAAGTTGGATGATCATTTTCCGTTAAAAGTCTGGCAAACTGGTTCGGGTACTCAAACAAATATGAATGTGAATGAAGTAATTTCAAACAGAGCGATAGAAATGCTTAAAGGTAAACTTGGAACAAAAAAGCCAGTTCATCCTAATGATCATGTAAATAAATCGCAATCCACTAATGATGTTTTTCCATCAGCGATGCATATAGCTATTGCTTTAAAAACCAAGCAAAAACTTTTACCTTCGTTAAAAATATTAGAGATGGAACTATTAAAAAAAGTTAAAAAATTTAAAAAAATTGTTAAAGTTGGGAGAACTCATTTACAAGATGCAACTCCAATAACACTGGGACAAGAATTTTCAGGTTATCACTCGCAATTAAAAAAATGTATTTCCCGAATTGAAAACGCGCTTGAGGAAATTTATTTTCTTGCTCAAGGTGGAACTGCTGTTGGCACAGGATTAAATACTAAAAAAAAATTCGACATAAAAATTGTAAAGGAAATATCAAAATTAACAAAACTTCCATTTAAACCGGCTAAAAATAAATTTGCAGCTCTTGCAGCTCATGATGCTATCGTTAACTTTTCTGGGACAATGAATACAACAGCAGTTTGTTTAATGAAGATAGCGAATGATATAAGATTTCTTGGCTCAGGTCCAAGAGCAGGTTACGGAGAATTAATACTTCCATCAAATGAACCTGGTTCATCAATAATGCCTGGAAAAGTTAACCCAACACAGTCAGAAGCGGTCACAATGGTATGTGTGAAAGTTATTGGCAATCATAATGGAATAACTATGGCAGGCTCTCACGGTCACTTTGAATTAAATGTTTTTAAACCTTTAATTATTCATAATATTCTACAATCCATAGAGATAATGGCAGACTCATCAAAAACTTTTGCTATTTATTGTATTAAAGGAATTAAGGCTGATACGAAAAGAATAAAAAATCTTTTGGATAATTCTTTGATGATCGTTACAGCTTTAGCTCCTAAAATTGGATACGATAATGCTGCAAAAATTGCTAAAGCTGCACATAAAAACGGGACAACATTAAAAGAAGAGGTTCTTAAAACAAACCTTATTTCTGAAATAGAATATGAAAAGATTATGGACCCTTTGAAGATGACTGGGCCTACATAAGCTCTAAGAAGTTTTTAAAGTCATGTCTTCTGAAAATAAATTATTAAATAACTTAAATTCTGAACAAAAAAAAGCTGTATTAGATACTGAGGGACCTAATTTGATTGTTGCAGGCGCTGGTTCAGGTAAAACCAGAGTTCTTACCACTAAGTTAGCTTATATAATAAATGAGAATAAAGCGTGGCCAAATCAAATCTTATGTGTAACTTTCACGAATAAAGCAGCTAGAGAAATGCAAAATAGAGTTCTTGGATTTATTAAAGGGGAGAATAGTGCTGTACCTTGGTTAGGCACCTTTCATTCAATAAGCGTTAAATTTTTGAGAAGGCATGCTGAAGCAATTGGTTTTAAGAGTAATTTTACAATTCTTGATACTGATGACCAAAAAAAATTAATTAAAAAAATTTGTGAAGCAGAAAATATTGATGCAAAAAAAATTTCACCCCAATTTATACTCGCTTTTATAGATAATTGGAAAAATAAGGGTTTAATGTTTGAGGATGTAAAAGTAAAAAAAAATAATCCTTTGGAGAAACAAATATTGAAAGTGTATTCCATTTATCAAAAAAAGACCAAAGATTTAAATGCTATGGATTTTGGAGATTTAATTTTATTTACGGTGAAATTATTTGAAAATAACAATGAAATTGCTGAGATATATAGAAAAAATTTTAAATATATTCTAGTTGATGAATATCAGGATACTAATTTTATTCAAAACAAATGGCTACAACTTTTAGTGAATTCTAATCAAAATATTTGTTGTGTCGGAGATGATGATCAATCAATTTATAGCTGGAGAGGGGCTGAAATAAAAAATTTTTTAACTTTCGACAAAATTTATCCAAATTGTAAGGTTTATAAATTGGAGCAAAACTACAGATCTACAAGAAATATTCTCGATACGGCTTCTGGCTTAATATCTAATAATAATAGTAGAGTAGGCAAAAAGCTTTGGTCCTCAGGTACGACTGGCGAACCTGTTAAGTTAAATTGTTATAGCAATGGAAAAGAGGAGGCGGAAGGCGTAGGTGACATTATAGAAAATAAAATTAAAAATAAGTATTCATTAAACAATGTAAGTATTCTTGTTAGAGCTATCTATCAAACAAGGGAATTTGAAGAAAGATTTCTCAAAATTGGATTAGGTTATAGGGTTTTAGGAGGGATAAGATTTTATGAAAGGGCTGAAATTAAAGATGCGATTTGCTACTTGAGAATTGTTAATCAAAAATTTGATGATTTAGCATTAGAAAGAGTTATTGGAGTACCAAAGAAAGGTGTAGGGGATGCTACTTTGAAAAAAATATACGAATTTGGTGCAAAAAGAAAATTATGTTTAGAAGATGCCATAATAAATTTAATTGAATTAAATCAATTTAAACCAAAAATTAAAAATACCTTTTCCATTTTAATAAAGATGCTTGAAAAATGGCGACACGAAGCAAAAAAAATGAAGCATTTTGATTTATTAAAATTAATTTTGGATGAGTCTGGATATTCGGCTTTAATTAAAAATAAAAAGGACATTGAAAATGAAAACAGACTTGAAAATTTAAAAGAATTAATTAGGGCAATGCAGGAGTATGATAATTTGCAAAATTTTTTAGAACACGTATCTTTAGCTACCACAGCTGATCAAGAATGGGAGGGTGAAAAAATTAGTCTTATGACAATGCACGCAGCTAAAGGATTAGAGTTTGATGTTGTTTTTTTACCAGGATGGGAGGAAGGTATATTTCCACACCAAAAATCTTTACAAGAGAAAGGTGATTTTGCTTTAGAAGAAGAGAGAAGATTAGCTTATGTAGGAATTACTAGAGCCAAAAAAGAAGCTTTTTTATCTTTCGCTATGAGACGCGCGTATCAAGGAGATTGGATGGATGCAATTCCATCAAGATTTATTAATGAGCTACCAGAAAGCAATATTGAAAAAAATGAAATTATGGAAAAAGAAAGAGATGATGATTTTGATTTTAATCAAGATAAAGCTATCGATTTTGGTGAAGAATATAGAAGTCCTGGGTGGGATCGACTAAAGAAGAAGTTAGTGAAATGGAAAAAATAAAAAAGTTAAAAGATCTTTTTACAAATTATAATTTGGATGGATATTTAATACCCAAGAATGATGAATTTTTCAATGAATATGTCCCTGAGCACAAAGATAATTTAAAATATATTTCTAATTTTTCTGGATCATATGGTTTAGCTCTAATTTTAAAGAAAAAAAATTATTTATTCGTCGATGGAAGATACACAGTACAGGCAAATGAACAAAGTGGAAAAGTTTTTAAAATTATAACGCTTCCTTTATTAAAAAATAAAAACAATATTAATTTAGGAAAAAAAAAAATTGGATTTAATCCAAAGTTATTTAGTGAGCACTTCATTAAATATTTTTCAAAAAAAATTGGTGTTAATTGTATTCCACTTAGCAATGATATATTAGATTTTTTAAGAAAGAAAAAATACCGAATAACTAAAAAAAAATTTTATACTTTGGATAAATCTATTGTTGGTCAAAGTTATTCTAGCAAATTAACAAATTTAAAAAAGTACTTAAATAAAAATAAAATTGATATTATGCTGATAACTTCATCAGAAAATGTTGCATGGTTGCTTAATATAAGAGGTCAAGACTCAAATTTTTCACCAATCCCCAACTGTTTTCTAATAGTAGACAAAGAAATGAGAGTTTTTTTATTTTGTGACTTAAATAAAATTGACAGAAATTTTAAAAAAAAATTAAAATTTATTTATATTTTTGAAATGAAGGAGTTAGAGAATTTTTTAAAGAGGACTAAAAATAAAAATTTCTCTATTGATGGTCAAACTTGTTCAATTTTTTTTCAAAGTATAATAAAAAAAAATAATAAAATTAATAAAGTCATCGATCCAATATATTTTTTAAAATCACAAAAAAATGGAGTTGAAATAAGAAATACGAAAAAAATTCATGAATACGATGGTGCGGCCTTAACTAAATTTCTTTTTTGGATAAAAAATAATTTTAAAAAACAAAAGATAACAGAGTTAACTGCTCAAAAAAAACTTTTGCAATTTAAAATAAAATTCAAAAAGTTTAAACAATTGAGCTTTCCAACTATTTCAAGTACAGGCCCTAATGGAGCAATTGTTCATTATAATGTTTCCAAAAAAACGAATAGGCTTCTAGAAAAAGGAAATATTTATTTAGTAGATAGTGGAGGGCAATATCGTTTTGGCACTACTGATGTAACAAGAACAGTTTCTTTAGAAACACAAAATAAGAAAATTAAGGAAATTTTTACAAGAGTTTTAAAAGGCCATTTGAATTTATCGAATTTTAATATAAAGAGAAACACAACCGGATCAGTCCTAGATAGAGTTGCAAGAAAAAATTTAAGGTTAAATAAATTAGATTATGCACACGGTACTGGACATGGAGTTGGCTATTTTTTAAATGTTCATGAAGGGCCTCAGTCAATTTCAAAAAACAATAAAATAAAGTTAAAACCTGGAATGATACTTTCAAACGAACCAGGGTATTACGAAAAAGGAAAATTTGGTTTACGAATTGAAAATCTAATTTATATCAAAAAAATTAAAAATGGGATGAAATTTGAAAATCTTACCTATGTTCCTATTGATAAAAGTTTAATAATAAAAAAATTACTCAATAAAAAAGAAATATTTTGGCTAAATCAATATCATTTACATGTCTATAAAAAACTTAAAAAATATATGAACAAAAATGAATTGGTTTTTTTAAAAAAATCTTGTTCAAATATTTAGTAATTTATACCACTCTTTTTCAGAAAAAATTTTTACTTTTAATTCTTTTGCTTTATCTACTTTTTTTTTCGTAGGTTTTGTGTCGCCTACTACCAAAATATTTAGTTTTTTAGAAACTGAACCTAGTACTTTCCCTCCTAAATTTTCAGTCAAAGTTTTAGCCTCAGATCTACTAATTTTTTTAAAACTCCCTGTAAACATCACATTAATATTACTTAATTTACCTTTAGTGTTTGGTTCTTTAAAATTTTGAATATTTAATTTTAATATTAGATTTTTTACGATTTCAATGTTTTTTGTGTTACTGAAAAAGTTTTTTAAAGATAAAATTTGTGTTTCGCCTATTCCATCTAAATCTTTTAAATTTTTGAGTATTTCATCTCTTTGAGATGATTTAAGTAAATTAGAAAACTGATCAATTGATTTGAAGAAACTTGCTAAAATTTTTGCATTCTCTTGTCCGATATGTCTTATACCGATTGAATAAATAAATCTATTTAAAGAAATCTTTCTGGCTTTTTCAATTGCTTCACTTAAATTTTCCACTGAGAGTTTACCCCATCCGTCAAGATTTTTAATTTTATCAAAGTCTAGACTAAATATATCTGAGGGATTTTTTATAAATTTTAACTTCCAAAATTGATCAATTACTTTTTTACCTAAACCATCAATATTAAATGCTTCTTTTGAAACAATATGTTTAAGCCTCTCTTTAGCAATAAAAGAACATTCATAACCTTTTGTGCATCTTCTTACTGCGTCTTCTTTATTGGTCGAAGTATTAAATTCTTTTTGAATCTTGCTACCACATAAACACTTATTTGGAAAAATATATTTTTTTGAATGTGATTTTCTTTTTTTTAAATCAACAGAAACTACTTGTGGAATTACATCTCCAGCTCTTTGTATAACTATAGTATCACCCACCCTAATATCTTTCCTGTCAATTTCATCCTCGTTATGTAGTGTTGCGTTTGATACAACAACTCCTCCAACTGTAACTGGCTCTATTTTAGCAACTGGTGTTATGGCTCCGGTCCTACCAACTTGAATTATTATTTCTCTTATTATAGATGTTGCTTTCTCAGAAGAAAACTTATATGCAGTTGCCCATCTGGGAGAATTTGAAGTGCTACCAAGTCTTCTTTGTAAACTTAAATCATCAATTTTATAAACTATACCATCTATATCATAATCAAGAGAAGATCTTAATGTCTCCATTTTTTTGTGATGTTCTTCAATTTCTCGGATGCCATTTAATAATTTGTTATAAGGATTTACATTAAAACCCCATTTTTTTAATTTTGAAATAAATTCAAACTGTGATTTGTAAGGCATAGGATTTATAATTCCAAAACCATATGCAAAAAATTTCAAAGGTATTTTTTTTGTCTCTTTTGAATCTTTTTGCCTTAAAGATCCTCCTGCTGCATTCCTAGGATTGGCAAAATTTTTTTTTAACTTTTTAAAATCTTTTTTTCCTATATAAACTTCGCCTCTTACCTCTAAAATTTTGGGAAGATTAGTGTCCGAAATTTTTTTTGGTATGTCGCCAATTGTCTTCAAATTGTCTAGGATATCCTCGCCCGTTACTCCATCTCCTCTAGATAAGCCCCTTATTAAAATTCCATCCTCATAAGTCAAAGAAGCAGATATGCCATCTATTTTTAACTCTGATGAAAAATCAAAATTTAATTTTTTAATATTTAAATAATTAGAGATTTTGTTAATAAAATCTTTCATCCCTTCTGCATCGAAAGTGTTTGAGAGTGAGAGCATTGGTGTTGAATGTTTAATTTTTTTAAACTTTTTAGTTAAAGGGGCTCCTATTTGATTTTGAATTGAGTCCTTTTTTTTTAAAAATGAATAGTCTTTCTCTAATTTTAAAATATAATTTTTAATTTTGTCATACTCACTGTCAGATATTAAAGGTGAATCTAGATTAAAATAATGGTGATTATATTTTGAAAGCAACTTTTTTTGAGTGGCATATTTTTTTTGTATATCTTGTTTTTTCATTTATTTAAAATTTTATCTATTGTTTTTCTAACAAGACTTCGCTCTTTTTTTTTTGATTTTTTTTCTAATTCTCTTTGTTCTAATTTATAGTTTTTATTTAAAAGAGCATAAGAATTTTCATACCATCTGCTAGAATTATAATTATAACCAAGAATTTGAGCTGTTTTTTCAGCTTCACCTATTAAACCTAGGTTATAATAAATCTCTACTAATCGGTGTAAAGCTTCTTCTATAAATATAGTTTCTTCATAGTCATTTATTACAATTTTAAGTCTATTGATAGCAGGTATCCATTTTTGTGTTTGAATGTAATATTTTGCAACGTAAATTTCTTTAGCAGCTAACTGATTTTGAATTAATCCTAATTTAAATTTTAAATCTAAAGAATAATCATTATCTGGATATTCGCTAATATAATTTTCAATTATTTTTTTTGTTTTTAAAAGTGGTCCCAAATCTTTTTTCTCGTCAAGTATTTGCTCGTAATTTGAAAGAGCAATTAAATATGATGCATATTCAATGTTTTGATCAGCAGGGTACTTTCTTAAAAAATTTTCTAGAGAGGTAATTGCCTCTTCATAGAAATTAATTGTATAAAAACAGTAACTAGACATTAATAAAGCTTTTGCTGAATGCTCTACAATAGGTAAAATTTTTTCTGCCTCAGAAAATTTTTTAGCAGCAAAAAAG
>CACJUZ010000003.1 GCA_902596745.1 uncultured Pelagibacteraceae bacterium
TTAGTTTTTGATTTATCGTTATCAACTACAACACAAATTTCTGATTTTGTTAAAAATCTTTGTCCAGTACCGTTATCTAGTGAAAACATGCCTCCAATACCTTTTACGGCGTCGATAGTTAAATCTGTGTGTTTCCATTTCTCATATTGGTCTTCGTTCATATAAAATGGTGTTCCATCAACTTCACCGAGCTTAACATCACTATTTCCAACCATGTATTCTTTTGCCGGGTAACACATAGGCGCGCTTCCATCACAACATCCACCAGATTGATGGAATAAAAGATCATCACCGTGAACCTCTTTGATCTCACTAAGTAGTTTTTTTGCTGATAACGTGAATGATACTTTCATTTTGCTATTTCGGCCCATGATTTAGAATCATGGGCCATTATATATTATTGGTTAAAAGAAGCCTAATTTTTTCTCACTGTAAGACACGTGTAAATTTTTTACTTGTCTATAATGATTTAACATCATTTTGTGAGTTTCTCTTCCTATACCAGATTGTTTATATCCTCCAAATGCAGCATGAGCAGGATAAGCGTGGTAACAGTTTGTCCAAACTCTACCAGCTTGTATCTCTCTTCCCATTCTGTATGCAAGATTTCCATTTCTAGTCCAAACACCTGCGCCTAAACCATAAAGAGTATCATTAGCTATTTCTAAAGCTTCTTTTTCATCTTTGAACTTAGTTACTGAAACAACTGGTCCAAAAATTTCCTCTTGGAATATTCGCATTTTGTTATTTCCTTCAAATATAGTTGGTTGAATATAATTACCTTTTTCCAATCCACTATTAAGTTTAGCTACACTGCCTCCTGTAAGAACTTTGGCACCTTCTTTCTTACCTAGATCTAGATAAGATTTAATCTTTTCCATTTGTTCCAAAGAAGCTTGAGCCCCTATCATAGTTTCCATTTTTAAAGGATTGTCTTGTTTAACAGCTTTTGTTCTAGCAATGGCCTTTTTCATGAATTTATCATAAATTGACTCTTGTACTAAAACTCTACTTGGACAAGTACAAACTTCACCTTGATTTAACGTAAACATTGCAAATCCTTCAAGACATTTGTCGAAGAAGTCGTCATCTTTGTCCATAACATCCTCAAAGAAAATGTTAGGAGATTTACCACCCAATTCCAAAGTAATTGGAATAAGGTTTTGTGAAGCATATTGCATGATTAAACGTCCAGTAGTTGTCTCACCTGTGAAAGCTATCTTCTTAATTCTTTTAGAAGATGCTAATGGTTTTCCAGCTTCAAGACCATATCCACTAACTACATTAACAACACCTTTTGGTAATAGATCACCAATTAATTCCATCATAATCATGATAGAGGCTGGCGTTTGTTCAGCTGGCTTCAACACTACGCAATTTCCTGCAGCGAGAGCCGGTGCTAATTTCCATGTAGCCATAAGTAATGGGAAGTTCCAAGGTATAATTTGCCCAACTACACCAAGTGGTTCAGGTATGTGATAAGAATATTCGCTATTACTTATCTCAGCTACTGATCCTTCTTCTGCTCTAATTACTCCAGCAAAATATCTCCAGTGGTCGATTACCAATGGCAAATCAGCAGCCATACATTCTCTAATAGGCTTACCGTTATCTAAACATTCTGCTGTTGCTAATAAATTAAGATTTTTCTCTATGACATCAGCAATTTTATTGAGGATGTTTGATCTCTCAGTGATTGAAGTCTTTCCCCATGCAGGAAAAGCTGCGTGTGCTGCGTCTAAAGCAAAATCAATATCTTTTTCGTTCGATCTTGGCACCTGACAAATAACTTCATTTGTAATTGGTGTTGTATTGTCAAAATACTTTCCAGATTTTGGCTCTACAAACTTACCATTTACATAGTTCCCGTATTTAGCTTTGAACGGAAACTTTACTTTTAAATGTGAAGTGTCTAGGCTAGGTGACATTTTCGAGCTTGTTGATTGTTGTGTGCTCATTTCCCCTCCTTGTTTTTTAATTAATTAAACCCAATATTGACACGCTTGTACAGAGTTAATTGACAATAATTTAAATTACAATTTAAGGTTGATTCAATTTAAAGTTGTTTAAAGTTTCATGGGAAACGAGATTAAGGGAGTCATTGACTCCCTTAATTTGAATGATGGCTACTTTTCTTCGTCTTTGCTAATCTTTTCTTTAGGTGAAGGATTGCCTTCAAGCTCTTTAGCTATTGATCCGGCTTTTTCTCTTACAGCTTTCTCGATTTCATCTGCAATATTTGGATTTTTTTCTAGGTATAGTTTGGCATTTTCTTTTCCTTGTCCGATTTTTTCACCTTTGTATGCGTACCAAGCGCCTGACTTCTCAATAATGTCTGCCTTAGCACCAAGATCGATTAATTCACCATTTTTACTGATGCCCTTGCCATACATCAAATCAAATTCTACAACCTTAAAAGGAGGAGCTACCTTATTTTTTATAACTTTCACTCTTGTCGTGTTTCCGATAATTTGATCTTTATCTTTGATAGCTCCTATTCTTCTAATGTCCATTCTTACTGAAGAATAAAATTTTAATGCATTTCCACCCGATGTAGTTTCAGGATTTCCAAACATAACTCCGATCTTCATCCTAATTTGGTTTATAAAAATTACCATTGTGTTTGACTTAGCTACTGAACCAGTAATTTTTCTTAATGCCTGGCTCATTAATCTTGATTGTAAACCCACATGATGATCTCCCATTTCACCTTCTAATTCTGCTTTTGGTGTTAAGGCCGCTACAGAGTCCACTACGAGCACTGAAACAGAACCTGATTTAATTAAAGTATCAGTTATTTCTAAAGCTTGCTCACCTGTATCAGGTTGAGAAATTAATAATTCATCAGTTTTAACTCCTAGCTTTTTTGCGTAAGCTGGATCCATTGCGTGCTCGGCATCAACAAAGGCACATATTCCTCCAGCTTTTTGGGCCTCAGCTACTACCTGTAAAGCTAAGGTTGTTTTTCCTGATGACTCTGGACCATAAATTTCTATTATTCTTCCTTTAGGCAATCCACCAATTCCTAGAGCTAAATCTAAACTTAAAGATCCAGTCGAAATAGCTTCTACGTCTAAAGCCTCTTGTTGGCCAAGTCTCATTACTGAGCCTTTACCGAAATTTTGATCAATTTGACTTATCGCAGCTTCTAAAGACTTGTTTTTTTCCTTAATTTCTTGGGTTTTTTTACTGTCTGGTTTAACAACTTTTAAATTATTTTTTGTCATTTTATATCCTTTTTATTGTTCGAATCGATAATATAAATGTACACATTTTGTTCTTTTTATCAAGTAAATAAAAAAATAGTGTTTTTTTTTACATTTTAAGGGGTTTTAAAAGCCTTTAGATCCAAGCCTCCGATTTGGCTAAGTAATTTCATCTTAGAAATTATAAAGTCTTTTTTTGCCTCAGCGTTTGATATCCTAGCCTCTAAAAGCAAACTTCTCGATTGAATAACATCAAGTGTAGTTCTTGTGTTTCCTGAGTCATATTCTAAAGTTATGCCTTCATTTGCAATTTCAGCTGCTTTAAGCTGTGCTTCTGTAGATGCTAGAACACTTTCTGCGGATTGAAAAAAAGACCAGTAAGTTGATGTTTGGGTTTTAGTTTCATCCTCTTTATCCTTTAATAATAAGATATTTTTCTCTTTTTTATGTTTAAATTTTTTAATTGATGAAAAATTTTTACCTCCTTGTATTATAGGCCATGAAACTGTTGCTTTTACTGTCTCTTTCTCATCCTCATCAACGGTAGCGCTTAAATCTTTATTTTCAGTTTTAGAGTAATTTAATGTAGCTGATGGTGAAAGTTTCGCTTTCTCAACATTAAGCTCTTTCTCAGAAATAGCTAAATTTATCCTTGCAATTAAAAGACCGGGATTATTTGAGTAAGAAAGATCAAGAGCCTCTTTTAAGTTTTTTGGCATAATAAATGAAACTTTTAAATTGTCTTTTAAATTCTTTGGAGCGCTAATTCTGTTAACTCTCTCAAATTCTGCAATTGCTGAAATATATTCTGTGTCAGCTTTAATAAAAGCAGCTTGAGCTCCAGCTAATGAAGACTCAGATTGAGCTAAATCAGTTAAGCTAATTTCGCCTTTTTGAAGTCTTGATCTATCAGACTCAACCTGACGTTCAAATAAATCTACATTAGCTAAGTTAAAATCTTTACTTTTATTTTTAAATACCAGATCATAATATGATGAAACAGAATTTAAAATTGTATCTTGTTCAACCTGTTTTAATTCATTTTTCGCTTTCTCAAATTCTAATCTTGACTTTTTAAAATTATTATAACCTTGAAATCCCTGAAAAATTTTTTGATCAATAGAAATTTTTTTAGTCTCAGTATTTCTTTTAGTATTTCCAGATCTAGTTCCTGATTGATCTATTATATTTGAACTTTCAGTACTTGATTGTGAGCCTGAAATTGTAATACTCGGTAAAAATTCACTTCTTGAAATATTTTCATTTTCTTTAATTGCTTTTAAATTTTCTCGCTCAGCATTAATTTTTGGATTATTTTGTAAAGCTGACTCTACAAAGAAAAGTACATTGTTCTCAGCTGATACAATACTAAATTTAAAAATTGATAATAGAATTATAAGATACTTTATCATTTAAAATTTAATTGATTTAATTTTATGACTTTTGTCGATTATAATAACATAGTCATTTTTTTTATAGTTTTTGGTCATGTTTTTAGTCACTCTTTCGTAAAACATCACAAATCTTTTAATTTGTTTATCCGACATACCTTTTTTTTTCGACTTTAACCTTAATTTTTTTTCTTGAAGCAATCTCCATTTTAAAACATATTTAAAATTTGGAACTTTTAAATAAATTTTTTTGTCTATTAAACTATAAATTTTTTTATAATTTGTATTTAATTCATTATTTACTTTTTTTCTCCAAGTCAACTTAGTATCCTCTTTTTTTTCAAGAATATTTATTGGTTTTACTAATTCTTTATATGGTTGTGGTTTTGCGCCTACGCACCAACCTTCAAAAATAATAATATCAGGTTTTTTTTTGATTTTTTGCCAATATCTAATTTTAAATCTATCATCTATTGATTTATCAAATTTAGGAATCTTAATAGTTTTAAATTTTTTTTTTTTTAGAATTTTGATCGTATTTAAAAGCATTTTGCTATCATGCGTCCCTGGAACTCCTCTAGTCAAAAATAATGGGTGTACCGTTTTTGACATTTTTTTCCTTTCTTTTAAAGTTTTATAAAAATCATCGATAGAAAAACAAGTTACATTTAATTTATAATGAGTTTGTAAGATTATTTTTAAAATCTGGGAAATGGTTGATTTTCCAGATCCTTGGCTACCTGATAGGCCTATTATCAAAGTTCTATTCTTAAGTTTAAATAATTTAAAAAGGTTATTACAAAAGGGTAAATAAAAATTTTTTAATTGCCCTATCTTATCCTGAAATTTGTCGTCCATTGACTCTTGTTTTCTGATAAATTCAAAATATTTATTATTTAAATTTAACATGACAAAATTTAGATTATTTTTTTTTATCTAAAGGATGGTTCTTACCGTCAGCTACTGTGATATTATTTAAATTAAAAATATCTACTTCTTCAATGCAGCCAACGTTGAAAGCTGTTAGAGAGGGGTTTATTCTTGGATTGTGATGAGTATAAATTCCACAGTTTATACAAAAAAAGTGTTTAGCAATTTTTGAATGGAACTGATACATTTTTAACTTATCACTGCCCTTTATTATTTTAAAATCCTCATTTTTAACAATAGACATAATCGCACCTTTTCTTTTGCAAATTGAGCAATTACATCTCATAATTTTTTCAAATTGATTTGGAACATTGATTTCTGCTTCTACATCACCACAATGACACTTAAGTTTTTTCATATTAAATTATAACTCATTTCGTTTGTGTTAAGTAATACTTATAAACATTGAATATAGTGGGCTTTTAGATGTTCTTGTTTTGATTCTATTTTGAGTCTGTTTTAGACTCAAAATTCAACTTTTCAGTGTGTTATTTTTTGAGTATCAACCAGTTCAACACTCATGTCCTCAAGCCTTTTTTCATTTGATTTTTTTGATAGTAAATAAATCATAATATTAAATAGAACAATTAAAAACTGAAGTATTGGAGAAAATATTCCAATGTATGGATTTAAATAAGTAAGTAAAACTATAAACAAAGCAGATCTAATAAATACGTTCATTTTAAATACAGCTATTATTGAAAAAGAATGAATTATTAATTTAAAAAGAGGCATTTTTGAAGGTCCAAAATATCTCCTCCCTCTTATGCAATTAATCTTACCAAGTTTTGTTATTTTATTTTTCAAAGTTCCAGAAAAACTATTAACAATTGTAGGGTCTTTGATAATTGTCTGGGCATCGTTTTTTGTAATAAGACTATAGTTTCCAAAATTAATTAATTTTCCTGTAAAAATAAATGTTAAAATTTTATGTAAAAAATAAAACATTTTAAATAATGGCCCTTCAGATCTTTTCACTCTTTTTGCCACTATTGAGATATCTTTAATTTTTTTAGCTTCATTTATTAAGTCAAATATTTCCTCTGGTCTATCTTCTCCATCAGCATCCATTAAAATTAAATTATCAAACTCATAATTATTTAATGCATATTTAATACCATTAGCTAGACAAATTGCATGTCCTTGATTAATTTTCATATTTAAAATTTCAATTGTTTGAATATGAGTTGGTAATTTTATAGGTGGAGCTTTTTCTTTTGAGCCGTCATTTATAACTATTAATCTGAAAGATATATCCTCAAAAGATGATATAGTTTTGTTTATTTCACCAATAAGTTTCGTAAAAGATTCCCAGTCATTATAAACTGGAGTAATAATTACAGTATTTCTCACTTAGCTCCTATCATACAAATTCCAATAGGTTTTATAGTACCATATATTCCAGGGCAAAATTTTTTTAAAATTTTGGGGTTGCCTGTATAAATAACCCCTGTATTGGAATTAATTAATGACAAATTATTTTCAATTGTATTATACCAAGTTGGTCTTGAAGAAAGATGGTAAGATAAATTTCCAGCATACCATTCATCACCAACTACAATTGAAATTCTATTTTTGAAATTTTTATCCCATCTTCTTTGAACTAAATTAGAAATTTCTTTTCCTGGATAATCTGTCCTTTTATAATCATTGGATAAAGAAATATATAAATAACTGATAGGAGATAAAATAAATATTACAAGAAAAACCGTCATAAATTTTTTGATATTATTTTGGTTTAAGTGTTCTTTAAAAATTTGAATAATAAAAACACCTAAAAATAAATAAAAAGGCGTCATCCACATTGTTCTTATTTTTGCTCCTGAAATAACAGATGTTAAAAAAATTAATAAAATTGGAGATATATTTACCAATAATAAAAAATACTTATCTTTTTTGAGATTTTTAAGCTTCAAATCTTTAAATTTGATAAATGAAAATAACATAATAAAAACTGGAATTAAAATTCCGAATTGTTTCATTAAAAATAATAATGGGTTATAAAAATGATTTAAAAAGTTAGCTTCCTCCATGCCAGTTCTATTAAATGCATAAACAATAGTTTTAAAATCATTTTGAAATAGCCAAGATATATGAGGTATTAAAATTAACAAAAATATAATACCAGGAATAAAAAGTTTTAAATTAAAAGTTTTTTTCTTTAAAATACTTAATATAAAAATTACTTTAATGGTCAAAATTAAATACAAAAAAAGGTATTTTGTCAAAAAACCCAGTGACATAAAAATACCTAATAATATTAAGTCTGAAGTTTTTTCATAGTTCAATGATTTCCAGGAATAAAAAACTACTAATGCACAAAAAGGTAGTTGGCAAACATTTACATTAAACTCAGGTGAGGTAAAATTATAAAAAAAAATTCCCTCTAGTATCAATACAGAACATAGTGAATGTAGTTTATTTTTAAAAATTAAATTTGAGAACTTCCAGACATAAATAAAAGCTACTATTAGACATACTTGACTGAGCAAATAGTAAGCCCAATCTTGATTGCCAAAGAAATTATAAACTAGCTCTACCAAAAAAGCACTTACAGGAGGATGTTTTGAATATCCCCAAGATAAATTACTTCCCCAAGCTAAAGCTTCAATTGTATCTAGCGGTAAATTAATATTAGATATAGATGGGGCTACAGTCCAAATAATTAGATGGGACAACAAAAATATATAAAATAAATTTGTATGGTTATTTTTAATCAACATAGTTGTTAAATTAGTACAATTTTAAACCTATTGACACGTCTAAATTCAAATCTATACTCCCCAAAATTCAGAAATGGTAAAAAAAACTAGTAATAAAAAATACACCCCAAGTCAAAAAGAAAAATACATGTGCGCGAAACACAAAAAGTTCTTTTCTGATCAATTAGTTAGGTGGAAAAAAGATATAATTAAAGCAAATAATCTGGGAAATTTATTGAATTCGTCTGACGATAGCATGTCTTCCGCTGATGTGGTAGATCAAGCATCTTCGTACACTGATAAATCGGTGGAGATGAAAGCATTGAACAGAAGTAGAAAATTAATTGCAAAAATTGATATGGCCTTGAGACGTATTAAAGATGGAACATATGGCTATTGTGAAGAGTCTGGTGAACCTATTGGTCTCAAAAGGTTAATGGCCAGACCTATAGCGACCTTAACTATTGAAGCTCAAGAAAAACATGAGAGAGACGAAAAAATATTTGTTGATGATTAAGGTTTTGGTATTTTTTCACCTTTATTAAGAAGATCGTATCCTTTTTTAACTTTATCACGAGATGAAATTTCAGAATACCATCTTGTTAAGTTTTTAAATTTTCTAAGTCCAATATCATGCCATTCATGCCTGGCTATCCACGGAAAAGTAGCGATATCAGCGATTGTGTATTCATCATAAGCTAAAAATTTTGAATTTTTTAGTCTCATGTCTAATTCTAAGTAAATTCTCTCACAAATTTTAAAATATCTTTCTTCCCCAAATTTACTTTTTCCTGGATTATAATGATGGAATTGATGGTGTTGACCAAGCATGGGGCCTACGTAGGCCATTTGTCCCATGAGCCATTGGTTAATTATTGTTCTTTTATTTTGATTATAAAATTTACCACTTATTTCAGCTAAATAAATTAATATAGCTCCTGACTCAAATAAGCTTACATTTTTATCGTGATCAATTATTACAGGAATTTTTCGAAAGGGACTTATCTTTTGGAATTCAGGATTAAATTGTTCGTCTTTATTAATATTTATTTTAGTAATCTTATAATCATAACCTATCTCTTCTAGCATAATAGTTATTTTTTTACCATTTGGAGTGTTTGAAGTTAAAACTTCAATCATTTTTTTATGCCGAGTCTTTCTTGAATTTCTTTAGATGATGTTGTGAATTGAAATTTGTAAGTTTCGTTCGGTCTTGCTCTCTTAAAGCATTCAACCGATGCTAAAGCAGCCTCATGAAAACCAGAAAGAATTAATTTTAGTTTTCCTGGATAACTACAAATATCACCTATCGCAAATATACCAGGCTTATTTGTTTGAAAGTTTTCAGTGTTTACCTTGATTGTTTTTTTATCCATATTTAAACCCCATTTTGCGATTGGCCCAAGTTGCATAATCAAACCAAAAAAACCTAAAACAATATCTGTTTCTATTTTCTCTATTTTTTCATCATCATTTTTTATTTTAATGAAACTTATTTCTTTTCCTTCATTAATAGAGTCTATTTGAAATGGTGTTTTAATTGTTATTTTTCCCTCTACTTTTAATTTTTCCAATTCTTTCAAAGTATGAGGTGCACCCCTAAATTCATCACGTCTATGTATAAGTGTTACTTTTGAATTTTTTGAAAATTCTAGTGCCCAGTCTAATGCTGAGTCACCGCCTCCAAATATTGAGATTTTTTTATTTTTGAACAATGTCTTGTCTGTTACTGAATAAAAAACTGATTTACCCTCGAATTTTGATAATTCTTTTAGTGGTAGTTTTCTTGGTTCAAAAGAACCAACTCCTCCAGCAATAATTATATTAGGTGTTACGAAAATTTTATCTTTATTTGTTTTTACAATCCAAGAACCATTTTTTTCAGTTATTTCTTGTACTCTTTCATTCAAATGCTGATTTGAACTAAATGGTTTTATTTGTTGCAATAAATTTTCTGTTAACGATTTACCGCTACATTCAGGAACTGCAGGAATATCATAAATTGGTTTATCAGGATAGAGTTCAATACACTGACCTCCTGCTTTGTCAAGATTATCTATAACTTCTGACTTTAAACCTTTTATACCTAATTGATGAACTGCGAAAAGCCCAACTGGGCCAGCTCCAATTATTACTACGTCAGTTTTAATCATTAAGTTTGTTTCTCCGGTGTTGTAACGACTAGTCCATCTAATTCATCTGAAACTATTATTTGACAACTTAATCTGCTATTTTTTTTTGGATTGTATGCCATATCAATCATATCATTTTCAGCGTCTTCTGCTTTAGAAATTTTATTAAACCATGAATCTTCGACATAAACATGGCAAGTTGCACACGCCATTGATCCACCGCAATCTGCATCAATTCCAGGTACATTGTTTTGTACTGCTCCCTCCATAACGGTTAAGCCATTAGCAACATCAATTGTTTTTGAGTTACCTTTTTGATCAATGAAAGTAATTTTTGGCATATATTTAAATATAAGTATCTAAAGAAAAAGGGCAAGTACGCAAAACGTACTCGCCCTTTTAAAGTTTATGATCTAATTATCTAGATGCTAATCTTGTATTTTGCATCGCAGCTGCCCAGATCACAAGACCAAAAGCGATCTTATTGATAAAGTCAGCAAGGTTGTAAATAATGTTTAATGCATTAGCATCAACACCACCAGTTAAATAACCGAATACATATCCTAAAGGATATATAGCCCAACCGATTGTTACGATAATTCTCATTGCGCTAAACGCAGTTGACATAGCCTTGTTACCAGACTTAGCAGCTGCAGTTCCAGCTTCACCTGAGAATATTTCAAACAAGATGTAGATCCATCCAGCCATTCCAATTACGAAACCTACAAATGGTTGAATGTAACCAGCTTCACCTAAGTATCCACCGATTAACATTACTAAAGAACCAATTAATAGTTTCCAGAAAATAGAAGTTGGCACCTTTCTTACAGCTGCCAAGATTAGATAGAATTCTACCATTTGAAGTGGAACAGTAATTAACCAGTCAATATATCTGTATACTGTTGGCGTATCACCTGTTGTCACCCAAACGTCTCGCATATACATATAATGGATAAACGCAACACCAGTAACTAGTCCAGCTACTGAAATTGATGTTCTCCAAGATGCTGCTACCGTACCTCTTTCTGCGAAAAAGAATACTGTAGTTGCGATCATACCCATTGACACAAGCCAGAAAGATATTCCTACGAAATCTCCTGTCTCAAGCATAGGCGTCGCTGCATTAGCTGAACCAGTTATTCCTAAAAAGGCAACCGCCGCTAAAGCAATTAGACTTAATTTTCTCATGAAAACCTCCCTCGTTAGTTAGTTTTCTATTTTTAGTTTATTAATAAACTATCCATCAAATGACCAAATAGTCATTAGTAGATTAGTTGGTGGGAACCTTAATAAAAATTGATGTTACAGTGAAGTCTTTTTTTGAAAAAAAAACCCCGTATTTATTGGATTTTTGGGTTTTTTTTGGGGATATTTCTGTTTAGTATGGGATAAACACTAAAATTTTGGGGGAAAGATTTGCAAGGCAAATATAAGGAAATATACGATTCTTCTATAAGTAAAAAAGAGAATTTTTGGAAAGAAGTCGCTGAAAACATATTTTGGTATAAGAAACCATCAAAAATACTAAATTCAAGCAACCCTCCTTTTTACAAATGGTATGAAGATGGAACAACAAACACTTGTTATAACGCAATAGACTTTCATATTGATAACGGCAGAGGTGAAAAGATAGCAATAATTTACGACAGTCCTATAACAGGCTCAAAAAAAACGTTTACATATAACGAGCTTAAAGAAAAAGTATCAATGTTTGCGGGTGCTTTAAAAAATCAGGGCATTAATAAAGGTGATAGAGTGATTATTTATATGCCGATGATACCTGAAGCAGTTATTGCAATGTTGGCCTGTGGAAGAATAGGAGCAATTCATTCAGTGGTGTTTGGTGGATTTGCAGCAAATGAATTGGCTAGTAGAATTGATGACTCTAAAGCAAAAATAATTGTCTCAGCTTCATGCGGTTATGAACCAGGTCGAGTTGTTGAATACAAACCTCTTCTTAATAAAGCTTTAGAGATAGCTAAGCACAAACCTAACAAATGTATAATTTTTCAGAGAGAGAAAAATAAAGCTGCATTAGACTCTAAAATGGATATAACATGGGAAGACTCACTTAAAAATGCGAAACCAGAAAATTGTGTTGAGATGAATGCAAACGATTATGCATATATTTTATATACGTCAGGTACCACAGGTTTGCCAAAGGGTATAGTCAGAGATATTGGGGGACATATCGTTGCTTTAAAATGGACTATGAAAAATATTTATAACATTGATCAAAACGATGTTTGGTGGTCTGCGAGTGATATTGGATGGATAGTGGGTCATTCATACATTGTTTATGCTCCATTGTTTTATGGTTGCACTACTATTCTTTTTGAAGGAAAGCCTGTTGGTACACCTGATGCAGGTGTATTTTGGAGAGTAATTTCAGAACATAAAGTTAAATCATTGTTTACAGCACCGACAGCAATAAGAGCAATCAAAAAAGAGGATCCTGAAGGAAAATTTTTAAAAAAATATGATTTAAGTAAATTTGATACATTGTTTTTAGCTGGAGAACGAGCCGACCCAGATACTATTAAGTGGTTTGAGAATTTATCAAACTCACCAGTGATTGATCATTGGTGGCAAACTGAAACAAGTTGGGCAATAACATCTAGTTGCACAGGTATAGAAAAATTTCCAGTCAAGTATGGATCTGCATTTAAGCCTGTTCCAGGGTATGATTTGAAGGTTTTGAATTCAGAAGGAAAAGAGGTCGGTCCAGGTAAAATGGGAGACATAGTTGTCAAGCTTCCTCTCCCACCAGGAACTTTTCCAACTTTGTGGGGTGCTGACAAAAGATACAAAGAAAATTACATGACTAATTATCCAGGTTATTATCAAACCTATGATGCAGGGCACATAGATGAAGATGGTTATGTTTGGATAATGTCAAGAACTGACGACATAATAAATGTTGCTGGCCACAGACTTTCAACAGGTGCAATAGAAGAAGTTCTGGCTGAACATAGATCAGTTGCGGAGTGTGCTGTAATTGGTATTGCAGACAAACTTAAAGGACAAATACCGATTGGGTTACTAGCTTTAAAAGCTGGAGTTAAACAAAAGAATGAAGAAATTATTAAAGAGTGTGTTTCAATGGTAAGAGACAAAGTTGGTCCTGTTGCAGCTTTCAAAATCGCTATAGTAGTTAAAAGATTACCAAAAACTAGATCAGGGAAAGTGCTAAGGGGAACAGTAAGAAAAATTGCAGATAATGAACCTTATAAAATGCCGGCGACTATAGACGATCCAGCTATTTTAGATGAAATTAAACAAGATCTAAAAGATAATAATATTTTAAAAGCTTAGAGGTTTGCCTTTTGATTCGACTAATATTTTTCCATCAGACATTACTAATATTCCGTTTACAATAGTTCCGACTGGAAAACCTTTAACTTTATAATTATTAAAAGGTGTCCAACCACATTTACTCGCTATCATTTCATCCTTAATTGTTACCTCTTTCTTCATATCTACTATAGTCAAATCTGCATCAAAGCCCTCTTTTATAAACCCTTTGTTCTTTATTCCAAATATTCTACAAGGATTTTCGCACATTAAATTGATTAGTTGATTTAATGTAAGTTTTCCATTGTTTACATGGTCGATCATAACTGGAAAAATAGTTTGAACTCCTGGCATTCCCGAAGGAGAATTCGGATATTCTTTATCTTTATTTTCTTTTAAATGCGGAGCATGATCTGAACCTAGAACATCCACAATATTATTCTTTATAGCAGTCCATAGACGGTCATAGTGTTCTTTTCCTCGTAAAGGAGGGTTCATTTGAGCATAAGTTCCTAACTTGTCATAACAATCAGGTGCATACAATGTTAAGTGCTGAGGAGTGGTTTCAAAAGTAACATTTTTTTTATGCATAGCTAAAAAATCTACTTCATCTTTTGTCGTAACATGCAATACATGGATTTTCTTATTATATCTTTCAGCAATTTTTACTACTCTTCGAGTAGAAGACATTGCACATTCAACATTTCTCCACTCATGATGTGAATGAACATCCCCTTTCCTTATAAACTTTTTTCTCATTTTAATTATATCTTCATCCTCGGAGTGAATAGAAACAACTCTATCGCTGCTTGAAATTACTTTTTCAATATCTGCCTCTTTATCTACTAATAAATTTCCAGTTGAAGACCCAGCAAAAAGTTTTACACCACAGCATCCTTCAACATTTTTTAATTGTGAAAGTTGATCAGTATTTGATGGTGTGGCCCCAAAATAAAAAGCATAATTACTATGCATCCTATTTTTGGCAGCTTTAAGTTTTTTTTCAAACTCAACTAAATTAGCTGTAGGTGGGTTAGTATTAGGCATTTCAAATAAAGATGTTACTCCGCCTAATACAGCTGCTCTACTTCCACTTTCTAAATCTTCAGCATCAGTTGAACCAGGCTCTCTAAAGTGAACTTGCGTATCTATTATACCAGGTAAAACAATTTTATTTTCTGCATTATAAACTTTATGGTTATTTAAATCGGCTTTACCAATTGATTTTATTTTCCCTCCTGATACAGTAATATCAGTATTAACTAGCTTACCATCTATGTAGCAAGTTCCATTTTTTATGATGAGACTATTATTATCAGACATAAATTTTAAGTATAATATACAATATTAAAATTAATAAAATGAAAA
Source organism: uncultured Pelagibacteraceae bacterium (assembly GCA_902596745.1). GTDB lineage: Bacteria > Pseudomonadota > Alphaproteobacteria > Pelagibacterales > Pelagibacteraceae > Pelagilacustribacter. The sequence continues at coordinate 15,024 of CACJUZ010000003.1, forward strand.
AAGATCAAATTAATATTTTAAAAGACAGAGGAATAATATCAGTTTTAGGTAAAGATTCTAAAGAATTTCTTCAAAATATAATTACGAATGACATTAATATTGTTAATAAAGATAATAGTATTTTTTCAGGAATTTTTACTCCTCAAGGAAAATATCTTTATGAATTTTTTGTAATAAAATCAGATGACGGATATTATTTAGATAGTCCAGAAGAATATGTAGATGAATTAAAAATTTTTCTAGAAAAATATAAACTTAATTCGGATGTTAAAATTAATAGTGTTTCTAATAATTATGTTGTGGGTGTGATTTCAAATGAAAAATTTGAGGAAATAAAAAAAAGAGAGAATAAGAATACTCAAACCCTAATATATAGAGATAGCCCTGTTTTTAAGGACCCGCGATCAAAAAAATTGGGATCAAGAGTTTTATCAAATCTTGAGAAGTTATATCTAACCATAAAAAAATTAGCACTTAAAATTGAAGACAATAACAATTATTTTAGTGTGGCTCATGAGGCTGGGGTACCAATTAAAAACTTGAGGGAATTACAAAATAACTTATTTGGACTTGAGGCTAATTTTGAGGATCTTTCAGCAATAGATTTTAAAAAAGGGTGTTATATAGGCCAAGAAAATACAGCAAGAATGAAATTGAAAAATAAAATAAGAAAGAAACTTTTGCCACTAATATCAGAAGATAATTTAAAAATTGGAAGCGAGATTACATTAAATGGTGACTCAATTGGTAAACTTTTAATTGGCAATCCTTACCCTTTTGGATTAGTTAATATTTTCAATAAAAATTTATCGGAATTAAAAAATAAAGAAATTTTAGTGGGTAAACAAAAAGCAAAAATAATTTAATTATGATAGGGATTTTAGGTGGCATGGGTACTCAAGCTGGTTTAGATTTTTCCACGAAATTGGCAAAATTATATAGAGGGAAACTAGATCAAAAATACCCAATTTTCGTTTTATATAATAAGTCTGATGTACCTAAAAGATTGAGTGACAAAAAAGTTTATAAGAAAGTTTATAGAAGTTTATACCAAGGTTGTATTTTTTTACAAAAAAATAATTGTAAATTCATTACTATTCCATGTAATACCGCACATCATTGGTTCGATGATTTAAAAAAAAACGTAAAGATTCCAATACTTAGTATGCCTAAAGAAGTATTTGCGTTTGCTAAAAAAAATTGCGCTCGTGGATCTAAAGTTGGAATTCTGGCAACTGAAAGTACACTTAGTACTAAAATCTATCACAAATTTTTTGAAAAAAGATATAATTTAATTGAGCCAACACAAAACTTACAAAAAAGAAATGTAAATAAGTCTATTAACTTCGTAAAAAAAGGTAAGGTGAAAGAGGCAGAAAAAGTAATTAAGCCAGTTATAAAATATCTTTTAAAAATGAAATGTAAAAAAATTATTCTTGCTTGCACTGAACTTCCTGTAGCAATATTTGCTTATAAGTCTTTTAAAAAAGTAAAATCATCAAAAACTTTTTTTGATCCTAATTTAATTTTAGCAAAAGCAGCGATGAAAAAATATAATTTAAAGAGCACTAAGTAGTCTCGATAGTGACGCCAAAATACCATAACCACTTAACTCTATAAATAATACAATAAGGACAATAAGAATTATCTTTCTTCTTTTTCTAATAAACTCGATCATTTTGAACAATAACACATTTCTTATAATGGCTAAATTGAAATAATAATGATTTGTATACACAGGTTTAATTTTTATATATAGGAGTTCTAATGGTTAAAATTAAGTCTGATATTGAAATTGCTAGAAAAGCAAAGATGCAGCCGATCGGCAATATTTTAAAAAAGTTTAAAATTCCTGACACTCCTTTTGCTTTCAGCCCAATGGGCCGCCATGTAGCAAAAATAAATTTAAGATATATTAAAACACTTAAAGAAAAGGAAAAAAATCTAGTGCTGGTAACTGCAATTACACCAACTCCTGCTGGAGAAGGCAAAACGACTACCTCAGTTGGATTAAATGATGGTTTGAATAAGATTGGAATGAAATCAATTGTTTGTTTAAGAGAACCAAGTTTAGGTCCGTCATTTGGTATGAAAGGTGGAGCTGCTGGAGGTGGTTACGCTCAAGTAGTACCAATGGAAAGAATTAATTTACATTTTACAGGGGATTTTCACGCTATTACAACTGCTCATAATTTATTATCAGCGTTAATTGATAATCATATTTATTGGGGGAATAAATTGAATATAGACGTAGAAAATATTGTTTGGAAAAGAGTCGTAGATTTAAATGATAGAAGTTTAAGAAAAATAAAAATTAATTTAGAGCAGCTTAAAGCTAACCATCCCAGAAATGATAGTTTTGATATTACTGTAGCCTCTGAGGTCATGGCTATTTTCTGTTTATCAAATGACATTGGTGAATTAGAGAGAAAAATTGGAAATATTACAATTGCATATACAAAAAACAAAAAACCTATTTTTGCAAAAGATTTAAAAGCTCAAGGACCCATGACAGTATTATTAAAAGAAGCGTTTAGACCAAATGCAGTTCAAACTTTAGAGAATAATCTTGCAATTATCCATGGTGGTCCTTTTGCAAATATTGCTCATGGATGTAATTCAATCTTAGCTACTAAAACTGCATTAAGATTGTCAGATTACGTAATCACTGAAGCAGGATTTGGTGCGGATTTAGGGGCAGAAAAGTTTTTAGATATTAAATGTCGTAAAGCAGGTCTTCAACCGAAATGCGTTGTCCTCGTTGCAACAATTAGGGCGCTAAAAATGCATGGTGGTGTTTTAAAAGAAAATTTAAAAAAAGAAAATTTGAATGCGCTTAAAAAAGGTCTTCCAAATCTAGAGAGGCATATTGAAAATATAAAAAAATTTGGATTAGATCTTATTGTAGCTATAAATCGGTTTGAAACAGACACTAAAAAAGAAATTGAAATAATTGAGGATTTTTGCGCTAATTTGAATATTAAAGTGAGCCTTTGTACTCACTGGGCACATGGTGGGAAAGGTACGAAAGATTTAGCTGAAAAGGTTGTAAAGCTTTGTAAAAAAACAAAAAAATCAAAATTTAACTTTATTTACAAGGATAAAAATTCATTAACAAAAAAAATTGAAATTATTGCAAGCGAGATTTATAGAGCAAGTGGTGTTGAATTTACAAAAGAGTCTAAAAATCAACTTAATAAAATAGAAAAAGCGGGGTACTCAAATTTTCCAATTTGTATAGCCAAAACACAATATAGCTTTTCAGTAGATCCTAAATTAAAAGGGGCGCCTATAGGACACAATTTAAAGGTAAGAGATGTGAGATTGTCTAGTGGTGCTGAATTTGTGGTAGTAATTTGTGGATCGATAATGACGATGCCAGGATTACCAAGAGTACCTTCTGCTGATAAAATTAGATTAAATAAAAAAGGTGATATTGAAGGTTTGTTTTAAATTATTTTTTTTTATATTTAGCGGCTTCTTCAGATCCACCTGTTGCACTTCCTTTGCTGTAGGAGTGGGCTCCCATTCCAGCCAACTGCCCGTCTTTAACAATTAAGTACTGTTCTCTTATTGGTTTTTTATCAAAAAAACATTCTAAGATTTCTCTTACACCAGCTGCATATCGAAATTGAGCTGACAAAGAAGTTCCTGATGTATGAGGTGTCATTCCATGATTTGGCATAGATCTCCATACATGATCATTTGGCGCTGGTTGAGGAAACCAAACATCTCCAGCATATCCACTTAATTGACCAGACTCTAAGGCTTTGGCTATAGCTTCTCTATTACAAATTTTACCTCTAGCTGTATTAATAATGTATGCACCTTTTTTCATTTTACTAATTAGTTGATCATCGAATAAGTTCTCGGTCTCAGGATGAAGAGGACAATTTATCGTTACGACGTCGCAAACTTTAACTAAAGACTCAACAGACTCATGAAACGTTAAGTTTAACTCTTTTTCGACTGAGTCTGGTAATTTGTGTCTATCAAAGTAATGTAAATGAACATCGAAAGGTTTCATTTTTCTTAATGCATCTAAACCTATTCTTCCTGCTGCAACTGTGCCTACATGCATACCTTCTACATCGTAGGATCTTTGAACTGCATCAGCTATATTCCAACCTCCGTCTTTAACGATTGAATGTTGGTTATGGTAGTCTCTTACAAGAGATAAAATCATCATAACGATATGCTCTGCAACTGATCTTGAATTGCAGTATGTTACTTCAACTACATCTATTTTATTATCCATAGCTGCCTGCAAATCAACGTGATCAGAGCCGATACCAGCTGTAATGGCCATTTTTAAATTTTTTGCAGACTCAATTTTTTCTTTAGTTAAGTAGTATGGCCAGAAGGGTTGGGATATTACTATGTCTGCATCAACAAGTTCTTTATCAGCTTTGCAACCTTTTGCGTCTTTATCAGATGTGACTACTAGCGTATGTCCGTTAGCCTCTAAAAATTTTCTTAAACCTAGTTCTCCAGATACGCATCCTAATAATTCTCCAGGTTTAAAATCTATTCCTTTAGGAGTTGGTAGTGACATACCATCTGGATATTTATCTAATTTTGGTAAACTTGATAAAGGGTAACTTTTTGGCATCCCTTTTTTTGGATCGTCGTAAAGAACGCAAAGTATTTTCATAATGTCAGTTGACTATTTACTCTTATTAAAGTCAATTCTTATTTAGATAGATTTAGCGTAGTTTTTTGGTGCGGTCGGAGAGACTCGAACTCTCATGGGAAAACCCACACGGCCCTCAACCGTGCCTGTCTACCAATTTCAGCACGACCGCATAATTTATGCGACAATAAATGAATGACAATTATTGTTCAAGTTGATAGACTAGAATTAGTATGTCTGTACAGCAAGAAAATATAAAAAGTTCCGAAGAGATCTATAAAAAAATCTCAAAATTTGTGCCAGATGTCGAATGGAAGATACATCAGCCTCTTATAGAAAAAATAAATAAACTCAAAAAAGAAAAAAACGCTATAATTTTAGCTCATAATTATCAGACGCCAGAAATTTATCATGGAGTGGCTGATATTGCAGCAGACTCTCTGGCGCTTGCAGTAGAAGCTTCAAAAACTAAAGCAGATAAAATAATTATGTGTGGAGTTCATTTTATGGCTGAAACAGCAAAACTTATGAGCCCAAACAAAAAGGTTTTTCTACCAGATATGAAAGCTGGTTGTTCACTATCTACATCAATAACTGGAGAAGATGTAAGAATGTTAAAACAAAAGTATCCTGGAGTACCTGTGGTTTCGTATGTAAATACATCTGCAGATGTTAAAGCAGAGACTGACGTGTGTTGTACCTCTGCTAACGCTGTAAAAGTTGTGGAGTCTTTGAATGTCGATAAAGTAATTTTTTTGCCAGATCAATATTTAGCTGACTATGTTTCAAAAAATACAAAAGTAAAAATTATTTCATGGAAAGGGACATGTATAGTTCATGAACGATTTAGTGCAAAAGAAATAGAGGATATTAAGAAACAAAATCCAGGAATTAAAGTAATTGCTCACCCAGAGTGTCCTCCAGATGTGATTAAAGCATCTGATTTTACAGGTTCAACTTCTGGGATGATAAATTATGTAAAAGATAAGCAACCAAAAAAGGTTATGTTGGTAACTGAATGTTCGATGAGCGATAATGTTGAAGCAGACAATCCAAATGTTAGTTTCATTAAACCTTGTAACCTATGCCCTTACATGAAGAAAATAGATTTAAAGAAAATACTTGATTGTTTAGAAAATGAAACAAATGAAATATTATTAGATGATAAAACAATTGAAGCTGCTAGAAAATCTGTAATTAGAATGACTGAAATTGGTCGTTAGATCAGTGCAAAAAATAAATCATAAGTATATAAATTCTGTAGTTAAAAAAGCCTTAAAGGAAGATCTCAAGCCAATGGGTGATATCACTACTAGACTTGTAAAATTTAGTAATAAAAAAATTACAGCCAAAATAATAGCCAAGCAGAATGGAGTAATAGCAGGGATAGATTTTTGCAAACAAGCGTTTAAATTGATTGGAAAAGAGTCAATTTTTAAATCTAAAATAAAAGATGGTAAGTTTATCAAAAAAAATAAAGTTATAGCTGAAATTTTAGCAAATACAAAAACTATACTTACAGCTGAAAGAACGGCTTTAAATTTTTTAAACCATGCCTCAGGAATAGCTACTACAACTAATAATTTTGTTAAAAAAGTTGGCAAAAAAACTAAAATTTGTTGTACAAGAAAAACAACTCCAAATTTAAGGTTATTAGAAAAATATGCAGTTAAACAAGGTGGGGGTTTTAATCATAGGTACAATTTAAGCGATGAAATTTTAATAAAAGATAATCATATAAAGGCTGCTAAAGATTTGAAAAAACTTGTTTCTAGAGCCTCTAAATCTAAAAAAGTTGTTACGGTTGAAATTGAAAACGTAAGTCAATTAAAAAAAATATTGGGACTACAATTCAAAAGGGTTCTATTTGACAATATGAATATTGTTCAACTAAAAAAATGTCTTAAAATTTGTAATAGAAAATACGAAACTGAGTATTCTGGCAACGCTAATTTAGGAAATATTAGAAAAATAGCTAGAACTGGAATAAATAGGATTTCTGTAGGTGCTATAACTCATAGCGCTAAAGCTTTTGACACAAGTTTGTTACTTGGATAATTCTGCTTGAGCTGCAGCTAATCTCGCTACCGGTACTCTAAAAGGAGAACAAGATACATAATCCAAACCAGTTTTAGAACAAAATTCAATACTTTTAGGATCACCACCATGTTCACCGCAAATTCCAAGTTTAATATTTTTATTTGTTTTTCTCCCTCTTAAAGAGGCTATCTCGACTAATTCTCCTACTCCATTTTGATCAATGCTCACAAAAGGGTCTACATCAAAAATTTTGTTATCAATATAATCATTTAAAAATTTACCAGAGTCATCTCTGCTTATACCAAATGTTGTTTGGGTTAAATCGTTAGTACCAAAACTAAAAAAATCTGCGTGTTTAGAGATATTTTTTGCCTGTAGCGCTGCTCTGGGTAATTCGATCATTGTACCAACAGTGTAATTTAATTTTACTTTATTTTTTGTTTCAATTTCTTTAGCTACTCGATTTACCAATGATCGCATTATTTTTAATTCAGATTCAATTGAAACCAATGGAATCATAATTTCTACAAAAGCAGATTTTATTTTCTCTTTTTTAAGTTCAATTATTGCCTCGAAAATAGCTCTGCACTGCATTTCATAAATCTCAGGAAAAGATATCCCTAATCTGCAACCTCTATGGCCAAGCATCGGATTTTCCTCATGTAGTTCAGCTATTCTATCTCTAATTTCTTTGGAAGCTAAATTTAAAGATCTAGCTACTTCATCAACGTCTTTTTCTGCCTTAGGTAAAAACTCATGAAGTGGCGGATCTAACAATCTTACAGTAACAGGTAGGCCTGACATTACTTTAAAGATTTTTTTGAAATCTTCTTTTTGATAAGGCAAAAGTTTTGATAGCGCATGATTTCTGTCTTCATTTGATCTAGAAAGTATCATTTGTCTAACTGATAATATTCTATCTTCATCAAAAAACATGTGTTCTGTTCTACATAGACCTATTCCCTCTGCACCAAAATCTATGGCTGTTTTGCTATCTTGTTCAGTCTCAGCATTAGTTCTTATTTTTAATTTTCTGAATCCATCTGCCCATTTCATTATTGTTGAAAAATATCCTGAAATTTCAGGTTTTACTGTTGGAACTAAGCCTTTCATAATCTTGCCGCTTCCACCGTCAATTGTTATGATTTCACCTTCTTTTATAATTTCGTTACCTGCTTTAAATTGTTTGTTCTCATAATCAATCGTTATCTCACTTGACCCCGAAACACATGGTCGACCCATTCCCCTTGCGACTACAGCAGCATGACTGGTCATTCCACCTCTCGCAGTTAAAATACCTTTTGCAGCATGCATTCCATGGATATCCTCTGGTGATGTTTCTAATCTAACCAAAATTGTATCTTGCATCATATTATTTAATTTTTCCGCTTCATCTGCAGTAAAAACAACTTTACCACTTGCTGCACCAGGCGATGCGGGTAAACCTGATGCTATTATCTCTTTTTTAACTTTGTCATCTAAAGTGGGATGTAAAAGTGTATCAATGGTATTTGGATCTATTCTTAGTATTGCTTCTTTTCTAGAAATTAATTTTTCCTTAACCATGTCAACTGCTATTTTAATTCCTGCTTTAGCAGTTCTTTTTCCAGATCTTGTTTGAAGCATCCATAGTTTATTGTTTTCAACTGTAAATTCAATGTCTTGCATATCTCTATAATGTTTTTCTAATTTTATAAAAACTTTTTCTAATTCTTTATAAACATTTGGCATTGCTTCTTGCATTGACAGTTCTTTTGAACCTGATTCTTTTTTTGATTTTTTCGTTATATATTGTGGTGTTCTTGTGCCAGCAACCACATCTTCGCCTTGAGCATTAATTAAATATTCTCCGAAAAATGAATTTTCGCCTGTAGACGGGTTTCTTGTGAAAGCTACTCCGGTAGCGCAGTCACTACCCATGTTTCCAAAGACCATAGCTTGAACATTTACAGCTGTTCCCCATTCATCAGGTATTCGATTAAGTTTTCTGTAAGTTTTTGCTCTTTGACTTTCCCATGATCTAAATACTGAACTAATTGCCTCAATTAATTGTTCATTAACATCTTGAGGAAAATTTTTACCAGTTTTTTCTTTTACTAATTTTTTAAAATTTTCAATTAATCCATCCCAGTCAGAAGCATCAATTTCTGTATCTTGCAGAACGCCTTTTGTAAGTTTGAAATTATCTATCATTTCTTCAAATAAGTGGCCTTCTACTCCCATTACTACATTGCTGAACATTTGAATAAATCTTCTATAACTGTCTTTTGCAAAGCGAGGATTATTAGATTTTGTGGCTAGTGCGTTTACTGTTTTATCATTTAAACCTAAATTTAAAATAGTATCCATCATCCCTGGCATCGATATTCTTGCACCAGACCTAATAGAAACTAAAAGCGGATTTTTCGAGTCTCCAAATTTTTTTAATGTTTTTTTTTCAATTTTTTTTATCTCGGCTTTAATTTGAGATAAAATTTTAGTAGGTAATTTCTTTTTATTTGAATAAAAAATATCACAGACTTCTGTGGTAATTGTAAAGCCTGGGGGCACAGGTAAACCAAGCTTGCCCATTTCAGCTAAATTAGCTCCTTTACCACCTAACAAATTTTTTTTATTTTTAAGTTTACTAATCTTTTTATCATCAAAACTGAAAATAAATTGTTTCACGATATTCCTTCTAATTTAGAAAAATTAATAAAATTATTAAAAGTATTACAAAACATTTTTAACAACTCCAACCTGTTATTTTTAATATCACTATTGTCGTCATTTACAATAACATTATCAAAAAATTTATCGGTGAATATCTTAATTTCTGATAAACTTAAGAGTAATTTTTCATAATCTTTATCTTGCTCATTTACTGTAAAAGATTTTCGAATCTCATTAAGCTTTTCAAATAAATGTTTTTCTTCGTCCTTTCTAAATAAAACAGCATCTGGCCTACCTGATAAATTTTCTTTTGCGTTTTCCACTATATTAAATGCTCTTTTGTAAGAACTAATTGCGTTTATTCCTGCTTCTTTGTTTATGTATTTGTTCATTAAGGTGTTTTTTTTGTAGAGGTCAAAATAATTATCACTAAAGTATGAACTTATAGAAGCTTCAATAATATCATTTTTTATATTTTTGTCTTTTAAAATATTTTTCATTCTTTCTTTAAGAAAAGATAATATTTCATTTTCAGAATTTTCATTAGTCTTTGCTACTCCTTGTTCATCAAGTAATTTTATATTGTAACTTATTAAATTTCTGAGTTTTAAATTTAATTTATTGTCTATAATAGTTCGTAATAATCCAATAGCAGATCTCCTCAATGCAAAAGGATCTTTTGAACTGGTTGGTTTTTCATTAATTAAAAAAAATCCAACTAAAGTATCAATTTTATCTGAAATTGCCACAACATAGCTAATTGGTTTTTTAGAAGTCATAGAATTATTTCCTAATGGTAGATAATGATCGCTTACTGCATTAGATACATCCTCCTCAAAACCCTGACTCAAAGCAAAATATTTTCCCATAAGTCCTTGTAGATCAGGATATTCATTAACCAAGTCCGAGCACAAATCTGATTTAGAGATGGATGCAGCTATCTCCGCTTTTTCTTTATTTAAGTTAAATTCGTCAGCCAACATACCACTCAATTTTCTTAATCTTTGGGTTTTGTCATAAACAGAACCGAGTCCCTCATAAAATTTTATATCTTTAAGTTTTGCAATTTGTTTAATTAAATTTTTTGATTTATCTTTATCCCAAAAGAATTTGGCATCTGCTAATCTTGCCTCTACTACTCTCTTGTTTCCATCTTTGATAAGATTGTTTGTATCCTTTTTATTTGCGACAACTAAAAAGTAATTTGTGACTTCGTCTTTTTTATCTAAGATAGGAAAATATCTTTGATGATTTTGTAAAGTGGAGATAATAATTTCTTTTGGTAATTCTAAATATTTTTTGTCAAAATCAATTAACAGTACTTGTGGGTCTTCTACAATGTTGGTTACTTCTTTTAAAAGTTTAACGTCGTAATGATTCTTAAAATTTTTAACTTTATAAAAACTTTCAAATTTTTTAATTATTTTTTGTTCTCTTTCTTCATGATTAAATATTATATTATTTTTTAATAACAATTTTTTATAATCCTTAATAGTTTTCACTTTAATAACTTTGGTATCTAGATCTTTTTCTATTATAGTGCAATCACTAGCTCTTAAATGGCCATAGCTAAAAGTAAGTATTTTCTTATTATATACTGCTAAAATAGATCTTAAAGGTCTTCCCCATAATAAGTCTGTATCAGACCATCTCATTGATTTTTTCCATTTGATTGAAGCAATGCTATTTATAACTATTTTTTTTAACACCTCTGAAGTTAGAGTTTCTTTGCTTCTAGTTTTAATGTAGTAAAATTTTCCTTTATCGTTCTGCTTTTCCATAAGATCTTTTCGAGATGAGTTATGTGCTTTTAAAAAATTATTTATGACATCTTCCATGACACCGACTTTTGGACCTCTTATCTCTCTAGATGGAATTTTTATTTTATCTGAAAAATCTTTGAGAAATATTGTAAGTCTTGTTGGTGATGAAAAAGCTTTTAAAGATCCAAATTTTAAGTTTTCCTCAATTAAAGACCTTTTAATTTTTGTTTCTAGATCATTTCTTGCATTGATTTGTAAATTAGGCGGTATCTCTTCGCTATAAAGTTCTAATATAAATTCTGACATAATATTACTGACTTTCTAACCATAATTTTCCGGAACCTTTAGATAGTTCTCTTATTCTATCTATGTAATTTGCTCTTTCTGCTACTCCTATTACTCCCCTTGCATCTAGTAAATTAAATATATGACTAGCTTTTAAACATTGGTCATATGCTGGAAGAGCAAGTTTTTTATTCAAAAGAGATTTACATTCATTTTCGGCATGCTCAAAAATTGATAGTAAAATTTTAGTATCTGCATACTCAAAATTATATGCTGAAAATTCTTTTTCAGATTGATAATAAATATCTTTATATTTAACCCCCTCACTATTCCATTCAATGTCAAAGACATTTTTCTTCCCTTGCACAAACATACATAGTCTTTCTAAACCATATGTAAGTTCAACCGGAACAGGTTTACAGTCTATACCGGTCATTTGCTGAAAATAAGTAAATTGAGTTATCTCCATACCATCGCACCAAACCTCCCAGCCTAAACCAGCAGCTCCTAGAGTAGGACTTTCCCAATCATCTTCTACAAATCTTATGTCATGTTTTTTTACATCTATTCCAATAGCCGCTAGACTTTTTAAATAAATATTTTTAATATTTTTCGGTGAAGGTTTTATGATTACTTGAAATTGATAATAATGTTGTAATCTATTTGGATTTTCTCCATATCTTCCATCAGTAGGTCGTCTTGATGGTTGCACATAGGCCGCTTTCCATGGATTAGGACCCAAAGATCTTAGTGTGGTTGCGGGGTGAAAGGTTCCAGCGCCTACTTCTAAATCATAAGGTTGAAGCAACACACATCCATATTTTCCCCAGAACTTTTGCAGACTCATTACTATTTCTTGAAATGTCTGACCTTTAGAATTATCGTTTTTTTTCTTTTTTAGCATTTATAAGCCAAATCTTTGCCATAAACTTTTTTCTTCGAGGTTGTCCAAAATACTTTCAATTTGATTATCCGTTGTTGAAGATAATTTTTTTGCTAAAAATCCCTTTTGTTTTTCAAATTTTTTAATAATTACTTTATCTCCAAATTTTTCTCTTAATACTTGATCTGCATTTCCTATCCCATCAATTAATCCAAGTTTAAGTGCCACCGATCCTGCCCAAAATTCACCAGTAAATATATTATTTTTTTCTGGGTCTTTAATTTTATTTCCCCTACTTTGCTTTACGATTTTTATGAAATCTGAGTGCAAGTCTAATTGTATTTTTTTCAATCTTTCAACATCCTCTTGCTTCTCTTCTACAAAAGGATCTAGAGTGCTTTTATTTTTACCTGCTGTATAAATTCTTCTTTCAACTCCAATCTTTTTAATTAGATCTTTGAAACCAAATGATGCCGATATCACACCAATGGATCCAATTATAGAACTTGAATTTGCGTAGATTTCGTCTCCAGCGCATGCAATAAAATAACCGCCTGATGCAGCTACATCCTCAGCAAATATAATAACTTTAGTCTTGTTTTTTTGAGCTAATTGTCTGATATAGCTATAAATCAAATGTGATTGAACTGGGGATCCTCCTGGAGAATTAATTGAGATCGCAACAGTTTTTGCTTTTTTGTAAGAAAATGCTTTTTTAAGAATTTCTTGCTGGTTAGCTAAATCTATACCTTGTTTAAATCTTCCAACAGAACCTATCACTCCGGTCATCCTGACATGAGGTATAATTATTTTTTTTTTAAATAATGAAAACATAAACGAGTATTAATATTTTACTTATATCAATACTATAAAAAATTTTAATCAATTATTACGCTACTTCTAGTTGAATTGAAGGTGCGGCAACAGGTTTTAAATAAGAATATAATATTTCGGTTAGGTTGTGTAAAAACTATATATGGGATCAGTGATACCTCTTAAAAATTCTGCTAATTCTGCTTACCTTGATTTAAGAAATTTAGTAGCTAACAAACTAAATAAGGTTGAGGAATTAATAAATCTTAAACTTGAGAGTAAGGTTCATCTTATTCAGAGAATGACAAAACATCATTTAAATTCAGGTGGCAAAAGACTAAGGGCTCTTTTAACTTTGGGTTCAGCTAAATTGGCCGGTTATGATTTGGGGGATAGAGATATTAATCTGGCAAGTTGTGTTGAATTGATTCATTCTGCAACTTTATTACACGACGACGTAATTGACGAGAGCGATTTAAGAAGAGGAAATAAAACCACAAACAATATTTGGGGTAATCAATCTTCAATTTTGACTGGAGATTATCTATTAAGCAGATGTTTTGAAATTATGGTAGATGATGGAGATTTAGAAGTATTAAAATTATTATCCTCTACTTCATCCAAAATTGCACAGGGAGAAGTTTTGCAATTACAGCACAAAGGTGAAGCAGATCTTTTGGAAGAGACATATACAAAAATTATCAATTTAAAAACAGCTGCTTTATTTTCTGCCGCAACTAAAACAGGTGCTTGTTTAGGTAAACTTAACATTAAGGAAAAGGAGGCTTTAGCTTCCTATGGAAAAAATCTTGGTCTGGCTTTTCAAATAGCTGATGATGCTTTGGATTACTTTGCCAAGGAAATTTTATTTGGAAAAGAAGTTGGAAAAGATTTTTACGAAGGCAAAACAACCTTGCCATTGATAATAATTTTTCAAAGAGCAAATGATGAGGAAAGAGATTTTTTAAAAGAAATATTTAAGAAAGAAAAAAGAACTGAAGATGATTTTAGCGAAGTATTATCACTTATTAATAAATATAAAGCAGTAGAAGAAAGTTTAAAAAGAGCTGAATATTTTGTAAACGTCTCAAGAGATGCTTTAGCTATTTTTCCAAATAGTAGAGAAAAAAATATTTTACAAAACTTATCAAGTTTTAGTTTAAATAGATCGTTCTAAGGATATAAAAGTTCTTTTTTCCAACTTCCGTTTTCTTTTTTATAATTTAATCTCTCATGTATTCGGCCCTCTCCATCTAACCAGAATTCAATTTTAGATGGTATTAATCTCCATCCAGACCAATACGGAGGTCTAGGCACGTTGTCAGATGGATATTTTTTTTCATAAGTTTTTATTTTTTTTATAAAATCATCTCTTTTATCTAAAATTTCAGATTGGGAGGAAGCCCATGCACCAATTTTATTCTTATATGGTCTTGAGTTATAATAATCATCCGCCTCTTTATCCGTAACTTTTTCAACTTCTCCGACTATTCTTACTTGTCTTCTAATACTTTTCCAATGAAAACACATAGATGATTTTTTGTTAATCTTTAAATCATTTCCTTTTTTACTATTAAAATTTGTATAAAAGACAAATCCTTTGTCACTCAACCCTTTCAGTAAGACCATTCTTACGGTTGGTTGTTTGTCTTCATCCACTGTGGCAACTGCTACAGCGTTTGGGTCATTAATTTCAGTCTCTTCCGCTTTAGCGAACCATTTTTTGAATAATTCTATTGGATTATTGGCTTCTTCAAAGCATTTATCCAAGCCTAGAGAGTTTTTGCCATTATTTTGATTCATAATTTATTTAAAATAATTTATACATTAAATAACTATGTCTTTTAATACTTTTGGAAAAATTTTTAGGTTTACAACTTGGGGGGAATCGCACGGGCCAGCTATTGGCTGTATAGTTGATGGTTGTCCGCCAAATATTCCTATTTCTGAGAAAGAAATTCAAAAAGATATGGATAAGAGAAGGCCTGGGCAGTCAAAGTTTACCACGCAAAGGAAAGAAAGCGATAAAGTTTCCATTTTATCAGGAGTCTTCCAAGGTAAAACTACGGGAACTCCTATTTCAATGATTATTTATAACGAGGACAAAAGATCTAGAGATTATGAATCAATCAAAGATAAATTTAGGCCGGGACATGCTGACTTCACGTATTTTAAAAAGTACGGTATAAGGGATTATAGAGGTGGCGGCCGTCAATCAGCTAGAGAAACTGCAAGCAGAGTGGCAGCAGGAGCTATAGCTAAAATTGTTCTTAAAAAAATCATTGGAAAAAAATTTAGTATAGTTGGAGCTGTAACTCAATTAGGTATTATGGGATGCAATAGTTTAAAGTGGAATGATAAAGAAATAAGAAGAAATCCATTCTTCTGCCCAGATAAATCATCGGTAAAATTATGGGAAAAATATTTATTAGGAATTAGAAAGTCAGGTTCATCTTGTGGAGCCGTAATAGAACTAAGGGCAAGAGGTATTCCGGTTGGATTAGGATCTCCAATTTACTCAAAACTAGACGCAGACATAGCTTCGGCACTTATGAGTATTAACGCAGTTAAAGGAGTTAATATTGGGGCCGGGATGGGATCAGCATACTTAACTGGGGAGGAAAATTCTGATGAAATTCGAGGTGGTGCAGGAAAAATTAGTTTTAAAAGTAATAAAGCTGGAGGAATTTTAGGCGGTATTTCATCAGGCCAAGAAATTATTGCGTCATTTGCGGTTAAACCAACTTCTTCTATTTTGAACAGTAGAGAAACTATAAATAAAAAAGGAAAAAATACTAAAATTTCTGTTAAAGGCAGACATGACCCATGTGTGGGAATTAGAGCTGTGCCCATAGGTGAAGCTATGCTCGCATGTGTTATATTAGACCAATATATGATGAATAAAGCCCAGTGTAGCTAATTTGAAAATTTATTTTTATTTTTTGCAAATATAATATTGGATTTTAAAGCTTCTTCGATTTTTTCAACGATAGAATTGAAGTTTAAACCAGCTTTCTCGTACATTTTTTCAGGAGTATCTTGGTCTATGAAAATATCTGGTAAAAACATTGACCTAAATTTCAGTCCTTTGTCGAAAACACCTCTGTCAGAAAGAAGTTTCATAACATGAGAACCAAATCCTCCTATAGAACCCTCTTCTATTGTAAGAATTAATTCATGATTTGAGGCTATCTCAAGAATTAATTTTTCATCTAATGGTTTAGCAAATCTAGCATCTATAATTGATAATTTAATTCCTTTTTTTTCTAGAATCTCTCTAGCTTTTTTACACTCATCTAACCTAGCTCCAAAATTCAATATTGCAGCTTGTTTTCCTTCACAAACTATCTTTCCTTTACCTATTTCTAAAATCTCATCTATTTCTGGCAATTCAACACCAACACCATTTCCTCTTGGATATCTAAAGGCAGATGGCCTATCATTAATGTGGACTGAGGTATTTATCATTTTGACGAGTTCCGACTCGTCACTTGCAGCCATTACAACAAAATTTGGTAAAGTAGACAGGTAAGTTATATCGAAAGAGCCAGCATGAGTTGGTCCATCCGCTCCCACTAGTCCTGCTCTATCTATAGCAAATCTTACTGGAAGAGATTGCAAAGCAACATCATGTACAACTTGATCATAAGCTCTTTGTAAAAATGTTGAATAAATAGCTGCATAGGGCTTGTATCCTTCTGTAGCTAAACCAGCTGCAAACGTTACAGCATGTTGTTCAGCTATACCTACATCAAACATTCTATCAGGAAATCTTTTCTCAAATAAATTAAGACCAGTGCCAGAAGGCATAGCACCAGTAATACCAATAATTTTAGTATCTTTCTCAGCATGTTTTATTAGAGTTTCTGAGAATACTTTTGTATAAGAAGGCACATTAGATTTTGATTTACTTTGTTGGCCTGTAGAAATATTAAATTTTGAAACTCCATGATATTTATCTCCAGAGTCTTCTGCAGGTTTATAGCCTTTTCCTTTTTGAGTTATGGCGTGTATTAAAATTGGGCCCTCATGTTTAGACTTTTTTACATTATCTAAAATTTGAACTAAATAATCAACATCGTGTCCATCAATTGGTCCTATATAGTAAAAACCTAGTTCGCTAAATAACGTTCCTCCTGTCACAATCCCTCTTAAAATATCTTCTGCTTTTCCAGCTTTTTGGCTAAATCTTTTTGAAAATGCTGAGGTAATTAATTTAATTGTTTCTCTTAAACTAAAATATAGCTTTCCGGATAGTAATTTTGCTAAATATTTACTCATCGCTCCGACAGGTTTAGCGATAGACATTTCGTTATCATTTAAAATCACAATTAACTTAGATTTTAACGCTCCAGCGTTATTCATTGCCTCATAGGCCATTCCAGCACTCATAGCACCGTCTCCTATTACCGCTATAACATTATTATTGTCATTTGAAAGTTTCTTTGCAACTGACATCCCTAAAGTTGAAGAAATTGAAGTTGAGCTGTGAGCTGCACCGAACGGATCGTACTCACTTTCTTCTCTTTTAGTGAAGCCTGATAATCCTCCACCTTTTCTTAAAGTTCTAATCTCTTTTTTCCTACCTGTTAATATTTTATGAGGATAACATTGGTGACTTACATCCCAAACTAGTTTGTCTTTAGGAGTATTAAAAACGTAGTGCAATGCAACGGTTAACTCTACTACACCAAGGCCAGCGCCTAAATGACCACCCGTTTCTGAAACCACATCTATTAACTCTGTCCTTAACTCTTCAGAAATTTGTTTTAAATCCTTTTTATCAAATTTTCTAAGATCTGAAGGATAATTAATTTTATCTAATAATTTGGTCATTAGTGTTTTCTTTCTAAAATAAAGTTTACAATATTTTTCAAATTGTTCGCTTTATTTCCATGTTTTTCAAGTTTTCTCAATATATTTTTTTTTAAGTTAATAGCATAATCATAAGCGTAATTATATCCTACTAAATTTATAATTGTAGATTTTCCTTTTTTTTTATCTTTGTTAACTGTTTTACCGGTATATTTTGACTTGCCTGTTACGTCCAAAAAATCATCTGCTAATTGAAACAATAGACCAATATCCTCTCCTAATCTGATTAGTCCTTTGTTTACTTCATCACTTTTACCTGCGATTTGACCAGCAGCAAAGCAACAAAAACTGAATAATTTTCCAGTTTTTTTTCTTTGCATATTTATTATGTCTTTAAAATTCTTTCTTTTTTTTTCATATTTTAAATCTAGTTCTTGACCTCCTGCTATTCCTGTATGGCCAGAGCACTCTGCTAATTTTTTAATAAGTAAAATTTTATTTTTATCTTTAATTTTAAATCTGTAGTCAGAAATCATTTCAAATGCTAAAGTTAACAGAGAATTTCCCGCTAGCACTGCAGTGGACTCTCCATACTTAATATGAGCTGTGGCTTTTCCTCTTCTAATTTTATCATTATCCATACAGGGTAAATCGTCATGAATTAATGAGTATGAGTGAATACATTCAACGGCACCACAAATATTTAATAATTTATTTGATTTAAGATTATATAATTTTCCAGTGGCTAAAATAACACTTGATCTAATTTTTTTTCCTCCAGACAGGACGCCATAACTCATTGGGTTTATAAGTAAACTTCTTTTCTGACCTTTTAAGTATTTTTTTAAAAACAAGTCAATTTTTTTTGCATTTAAATTTAATCTATTTTTTAACATTTTTTTTACCTAATGAATTAATCTCTTTTAATTTTTTTTTAAAAAGATCATCCATGTGTTTGTTCAATTTAAGTAGCATATCATAGTCGCCGGTGTGGTTTTCAAGATTTATCTCGCCTTTCTCAATTTTATCTAAAATTTTATTGATTTCTTCTTTGGTCTCTTTTATTGATTTGTTTTTAATATCTGCTGGAATATTTTTACTAGTCATTTATTGTATATTAAATAAATTATGAAGAATATCTATTCAAATATAATCAAATTTAATTCAAAGAATTTAATTAAAATTATTAATATTCTTAAAAAAAATGGTATAATTGGTTTACCAACAGAAACTGTATATGGTTTAGGTGGAAATGCATATTCTAATAGTGCAATCAAGCAAATTTTTAAAATTAAAAAAAGATTAAAAAAAAATCCACTTATTATTCACTATTATAATTTGAATCACGCCAAAAAGGACGTATTATTAGACAGAAAATTTTATAAAATTTACAAAAAATTTAGTCCAGGACCAATTACTTATATTGTAAAGAAAAAAAATAATTCCAAAATTAAACCTCTAGCTTGCGGAAATTTAAAAACTGTTGGTATTAGATTTCCAAAAAATAAAATAATAAGAAAATTATTAAAAAAACTTGAATTTCCATTAGCAATGCCAAGCGCCAATAAGTCATCTGGTGTAAGCCCAGTAAAGCCTTTGGATGTTTTTGAAGAATTTAACAATAAAATTAAAGTTGTTGATGGCGGTATTTCAAAAATTGGCATAGAATCAACTGTTTTAAATTTAATCGATAAAGTATGTATTTTAAGGCCAGGAATAATTACCCCTAAACAAATTGAGAATGTTTTAAAAACAAAAATAAAAGTTTTAACAAATCAAACAATTCTTAAATCGCCGGGATTGTTAAAAAAGCATTATTCACCAGGCATACCTATGTATATAAATAAAAATAAATGTCCTGATAAGTATGCATTTATAACTTTTGGTAACAAATACCCTGTGACAAGAAACTCTTTTAATTTAAGTAGAAAATCTAATTTAAATGAGGCTGCAAAAAACTTATATAGGTTTTTTAGAATTGTAAAAAAAAGAGGATATAAAAAGATTTATGTTGCAAAAATTCCTAACACAGGAGTTGGAATTGCAATTAATGATAGACTAAAAAGAGCTTCAAAATAATGAAATTAGAAGTTAAAAATTTAGAAAAAAAGTTTAAAAATTTCACTGCAGTTAAAAATATTAACTTTCATATTAATAATGGGCAGACATTAGGTGTTCTAGGACCGAATGGATGTGGAAAAACAACAACAATAGGAATGTTACTTGGATTGATTAAACCTTCAAATGGTAAAATTCTTATAGATGATGAAAATTTTGAAAACTTAAATAGAGAAAAAATATTAAGTCAATTTAATTTTGCATCACCATATGTTGAGTTGCCCAAAAAATTAACCGTTAAAGAAAATTTAGAGATATACGGTAGACTATATGGCGTAAAAGATTTGAAAAGAAAAATACATGAAGTTTCTGATGACTTAAATTTAAGTATATTTTTAAACAAAAAAACAGGAGAGTTATCATCTGGACAAAAAAACAGAGTTTCTTTAGCGAAATCACTTATAAATAATCCTAAAATTTTATTTTTAGATGAACCAACTGCTAGTCTAGATCCTGATATTGGAGATTTTGTAAGAAACTATATAGAGGAATATAAGTCAAAAAATAAAGTTTCAATACTATTGGCATCTCATAACATGAAAGAGGTGGAAAGACTCTGTGACCAGGTCATAATGATGAAAGAGGGTGAAATAGTTGATAGAGGAACATGTCAATCATTAATTGATAAACATGGAAGAAACAATTTAGAGGATACTTTTTTAAAATTAGCGAGAAACAAAAATGAATTGGAATAAAGTTTACGGTCTAAGTTTAAGACATTTTTATTTAATCAAAAGTTCATTTCCAAGAATTTTAGATTTAATTTATTGGCCAAGTATTCAAATATTTTTGTGGGGGTTCATATCAAAGTTTTTCACTTTAAGTTCATCTTATTATAATAATACTGTTGGTGTAATTTTATCAGCAGCCATACTTTACGATTTTCTTTTTAGATCAAGTATAAGCTATAACATGATGTTTCTGGAGGAGATATGGAGTAGAAATTTCACAAATTTATTTATTTCTCCAATAAAAATAAAAGAAATAATTGCTGCATTGACATTAACGGCAATTGTAAGAACGCTGATAGGTATGGTGCCAGCTGCATTCCTTGCCATACCTTTGTTTGGAGTTTCTATTTTTAAAATTGGTTTGCCACTAATATCTTTATTAATAAGTCTTTATATTTTTGGAATTACTTTAGGTTTATTGGTAACATCTGGGTTAATAAGATTTGGTCCCTCATTTGAAAATATAGCCTGGGCAAGTCTATTTTTTTTAGCACCATTAGGATGTATATATTACCCAATAGAAATCTTACCTGAATGGTTGCAGATAATTGCAAAAATACTACCTTTAGTTCATATTTTTGAGGAAATGAGAAACATTTTAATTAACGACATTATAAGTTATACTCAAATATTTTTAGCGATAACCATTTCTACTTTTTACTTCATGCTAGGGGTTGCAGTTTTTTATATTTCATATGCTGGGGCAAAAATTAGAGGAACTTTGATAAATGTCGGAGAATAAATGCATAATAAATTAGAAGAAATTAAGAAAAATGAAAGTCCTCCGAAAGTAATTAAAAATTTGTTTAGTAAAGATGAAATTAGTAAGTTTCTAAAACTTTACGAACAATTACCTACAACTGTTCATAATAAAAAACAAAATGTCATAAAAAAAAGATGGTTGAAAGAATATGGGAGAGAATTAGAGAAATTATTTTATAAAAAATTAAAAAATGAAATTGGTGATTTTAAATATGATAATTTAAAAACAGACAATGGAGATATAATTTATGGGCTTTTTCAAGAAAGCTATAATCCGATAGGATTACATATTGATGGTGGCTTTAATTTTGAGGATTTAATTTATAAACAAAGTTTAATTCCCCTTACACCAATAGGAAGCACAGTCATTTTTAAAAATAGATACTATGGAAAATCTACTAATTTTACAATTGACAAAAAAGAGTTAGAAAAAACAAAGCTTAATTACGGACAAAATATTAGATCCAATAAACATATTGGAATGTTTGGAAATAAGCCTTTTAATACTGATGATCATAAGAATTTTTTAAAACACGAAGATATAAATAATCTAGTGGGTCTAGAGGTTGAATTAGTTTATGAATGGGAGTTAGGATCTATGCTAATTTTTGATAGAACTAACTTACACTGCTCCTCATCCAAAATTGAGGGAAAAAAAATAGGCTTAACTACTTTTACGAAAAAATAATTTATGGCAATATATGATTGCTTTCAGTTTTTTAATGAGGAACATATAGCTGATTTAAGATTTAACATTTTAAATGAGTTTGTAGACTATTTCGTAATTGTTGAGTCAACTGTCAATCATCAAGGAAAAGAAAAAAAATTACAATTTGATATAAATAAATATCAAAAATTTAAAAAAAAAATTAAGTATATAATTGTCGATGATACTCCAGAAAATATAAAAAAACCACACGAAGGTGGGGAGTCTTTAGTTGAACAGTATCAAAGGAACTCATTAATGAAAATTCTCAATAAAGCTGATGATGAGGATTTAATTATTTTGTCTGATGTTGATGAAATTCCAAATTTGAAAAAGCTGAATTTATTTAAAAAAAAAAATTTTGCTGTATTTTCACAAAGAATGTTTATGTACAAAATTAATTTTTTAAACTTAGATGAAAATAATTGGCATGGTTCAAAAATTTGTTTAAAGAAAAATTTAAAATCTCCTCAATGGTTAAGAAATTTAAAGTTTAAAAAATACCCTTTTTGGAGAATTGACAAGCCTAAAAATATCCAAATTATTCAAGATGGTGGTTGGCATTTTGCTTATTTACAGAGTGCTGAAAATATCTCAAAAAAAATAAGCTCTTTCGCGCACGGAGAGTTTAATAAAGAACATTTAACAAACGAGGCAAAGATAAAAGATAAAATACAAAAAGGAGAAGATATATTTGAACGTGGTTTCAAAATTAAAAAAGTAAAAATTGACAATACTTTTCCAGAATATATTCAGAAAAATCAAGATTTGTTAAAAAATTGGATTGCTTGATATGGTGCGCCCGGAAGGATTTGAACCCTCAACCTTCTGATCCGAAGTCAGACGCTCTATCCAGTTGAGCTACGAACGCACAAGTAGTAATTTAAATTAAATGAAAAATAAAACAATTAAAATATTATCTAGCTCCTCAGATACAGGAAAAAGGATAGATATTTTTTTATCCGAAAAATTAAAAGAATTGACTAGATCTAATATTAAAAAACTAATTAATCAAAAAAAAATAACAATTAATAATGTTATTGTAGAGGCGCAATCTAAGAAAGTTAAAGATGATGATGAAATAACTATAATTTTACAAGAAGGTGTAAATGATAAAATAATTCCTTTAAAAAAAAAATTGGATATCGTTTATGAGGATAAAGACTTGATGATTATTAATAAACCTCAAGGAATGGTTGTGCACCCAGGTGCGGGAAATAAGATTAATACATTGGTAAATATTCTGGTTGGAAGCTATAAAAAAAAATTGTCTAATTTGAGTGGATCAACGAGACCAGGAATTGTTCATAGATTAGATAAAGATACTAGTGGATTATTAGTTATTGCAAAAAATAATTTCACTCACGCTGATTTGGGTCGTCAATTTAGCGAACATTCAATAAAAAGAAAATACGTAGCTCTAATTTGGGGAGTTTTAAGACCTTTAGAGGGAACGATTGAAACATTTATCACTAGAAGTAAAAGAAATAGACAACTTATGACGACAGACGAATTTAAAGGAAAAAAAGCAATTACAAAATATTCAATAAAAAAGGTTTTTAATAAAAAAAATGTTCCTAAAATAAGTTTAGTAGAATTTGAATTAAAAACCGGGAGAACTCATCAAATCAGAGTTCATATGATCTATAAAGGTACGAGTTTACTTGGAGATCAAAAATATCGTAAAAAAAATATGAAATTTAAGAAAATAGATAAAACATTTGAAGAAATATTAAATTCATTTAAAGGACAAGTTTTACACGCTGCTACATTAGGATTTTGTCATCCTAGAAACTTAAAAAAAGTAGAATATAAAATAAAATTACCCATAAAATTTAAAAAATTAGTTGATTATCTTGAAAATTTAAAGAATTAAAATTATATAGTTATTTAATAATGACTAAAGATAAAGAAATATCTAACCTACCCTCTCCTGCTTCAGGAAGTTTGTCTTTATATTTATCGCAAATTAAAAAGTTCCCAATGCTGGACGCAGAAGAGGAATACTTGCTTGCAAAAAATTGGAGAGAAAGAGGTAATTTAAAAGCTGCACATAAGTTAGTTACAAGCCACCTAAGGCTCGTCGCAAAAATTGCTATGGGGTACAGGGGATACGGTTTACCAGTTAGTGAACTAATTTCAGAAGGAAATATAGGTTTGATGCAGGCAGTGAAAAAATTTGATCCAGATAAGGGATTTCGACTTGCAACATATGCAATGTGGTGGATTAAAGCTTCAATTCAAGAGTATGTTTTAAGGTCTTGGAGTTTGGTCAAAATGGGAACGACAACAGCACAAAAGAAACTTTTTTTTAATCTTAAAAAAATTAAAAATCAAATTGCTCCAGAACAAGAGGGGGATTTGAGAGTTAATCAGGTTGAAGAAATTTCTAAAAGGTTAAATGTAGACTCGGATGAAGTAGTAAACATGAATAGAAGAATGATGGGGCAAGAAAAATCTCTTAATAGTCCTATCAAAGCAGGAGAAACTGATGAATGGCAAGATTGGTTAGTAGATGAAAACTTAGATCAAGAACTGCTTTTATCTCAAAAACAGGAATTCGATGATAGAAAAGAGTTATTAAAAAATGCAATGGATATTCTTAATGAGAGAGAAACTGAGATTTTAAAAGCTCGAAGGTTAAGTGAAAACCCTAAAACCTTAGAGGAACTGAGCACTAAATTTAAGATTAGCAGAGAAAGGGTTAGACAGATTGAGACAAAAGCTTTTGAGAAATTACAAAAATCAATGATAAATGCCAGTAAATCAAAAAATCTGCTTCCTAAAAATTAATTTAAATTGAAAAAGGATTTTCTATTAAAATAGTATCTTTGCGTTCAGGGCTTGTAGAAATACTCGCTACTTTTGTTTCTATAAAGTTTTCTAATCCTTTTATATAATCTTGAGCATTTTTAGGGAGATCTTTAAAAGTTTTAATACCTTTTGTTGAGGTCTTCCAACCCTTGAATTTTTTATAAATTGGTTTAACTAACAATTGATCTTCAACAGCGGCTGGTAAATAATCTATTTTTTTTCCTTTTAACTCATATCCAATGCAAATTTTAATTTCATCTAATTCATCTAAAACGTCCAGTTTTGTTAAAGCTATTCCATTTATTCCTGAAATTTTTATTGTTTGTCTTACCAGAACTCCGTCAAACCATCCGCATCTTCTTTTTCTACTTGTTACAGTGCCAAATTCTTTTCCTCTCGACCCTAAAATTTCTCCAATTTCATCTTTTAATTCTGTTGGAAACGGTCCCTCTCCTACTCGAGTTGTATATGCTTTTGTTATACCTAAGACATAATTAATTGTATTTACTCCACATCCAGTGCCTGTGGCAGCAGAAGAGGCAACAGTATTTGAAGATGTGACAAATGGATAGGTTCCGTGATCAACATCTAATAAAATTCCTTGTGCTCCCTCAAATAGAATCTTTTTACCTTTTGACTTATACTCATCCAATTTTTTCCAGACTGGCTGTGAAAATTTTAATATTGATGGGGCTATTTTTAATAGATCTTTTTTTAATTGCTCTTTTTCAAAAACTTTTTTTCCTAAACCTTTTCTTATGGCGTTATGATGAACTAGCACTGTTTCTAGTCTATGGTCTAAATTCCTTTCTGAAATTAAATCCATTACTCTTATTGATCTTCTTCCAACTTTATCTTCATAAGCTGGTCCAATACCCCTTCTAGTGGTGCCAATTTTTGCCTTTCCCGCTGAGTCCTCTCTAATTTCGTCCATTTCTTTATGAAACGGAAGAATTAAATTTGCAGATTCTGAAATAATAAAATTATTTTTATCTACGTTCACACCTTTTTCTTTAATTTCTTTTATTTCATCTAGTAAAGCCCAAGGATCTACAACTACACCATTACCTATGATTGAAATTTTATTTTTTCTGACTATTCCAGATGGCAACAACCTCAGTTTATAAGTAATACCGTCTATAACAAGAGTGTGACCAGCATTGTGTCCACCTTGAAATCTAATAACTACATCTGCTTCGCTAGATAACCAATCAACAATTTTTCCTTTTCCTTCGTCACCCCATTGCGAACCTACTACTACAACATTTTTCATTTCTTAAATTTCCTATTAATTTTAATTGAGCTTAAATGGTTAATAGGACCGTGACCTTTTCCATAATTAAGATTTGATCTTATAGATTGATTAACATATTTAATAGCTAGCTCACAGGATTTATTTATAGTTTTTCCACATGCAAAAAAAGTTGTTATTGCACTGGATAAAGTACAACCGGTTCCATGAGTATTTTTGGTTTTTATTCTTTTGCTGTTGAAAACTTTAAATTTTTTTTTATTAAGAAATATATCATACACAAATTTTGCTTTACTGTGGCCGCCCTTTAGCAAAATATTTTTAACTCCAAATTTAAGCAAAATATTAGCAGCTTTTATCATATCATTTAAGTTTTTGATTTTAGTATTAGTCAAAACCTCAGCTTCAGGAATGTTAGGTGTTATTAAATAAGCTTTTCTTAACAGTTTTTCTTTTAAAACTTTTATTGCTTTATCATCTATAAGTTTATATCCGCCTTTAGCAATCATTACTGGATCCAAAATAATCTTTTTTGTTTTAATTTTATCTAAAGACTTAGTAACAGACAAAATTACTTTGGTTGAATGAAGCATACCTATCTTAATCGCATCCGGTTTAATGTCTTTTGAGGTAAATAAAATCTGTTTTTCAATTTCTTTAGGTGGAACCGCGATTACAGAATTTACTCCTGTAGTATTTTGAGAAGTGACAGCAGTGACTGCTGTCATCGCGTAACCACCTAAAGCAGTAACTGTTTTTATATCAGCTTGAATACCTGCTCCTCCTGATGAGTCAGAACCAGCAATTATTAAAATTTTAGATCTAGGTTTCAATTATTTTATTGAGTTCTTTATTATTTTAATACATTTTAAAATTAAACTCTTATCATATGACTCTGCCATTACCCTAATCTTTGGTTCCGTTCCAGATTTTCTTACTAAAATTCTTCCTTTTTGGCCCATTAACTTGTTTGCTTTTTTTATTGCTCTTTTACATTTATCTTTACTAATTACACTTTTATCTTTTACAACAACATTTTCCAAAATTTGTGGTAATGGTTTGAATACATTGAGTAGATTACTAGCTTTTTTTCCTTTTCTTAAAGAAAATAAAACTTCTAGAGCTACAAGTAAACCGTCCCCGGTTGTAGCAAATTTACCTAAAATTATATGACCAGATTGTTCACCGCCAAGGTTAAAATTTAATTTTTTCATTTTTTCTTTAACATACCTGTCGCCTACTTTAGATCTTGAAAATTTTATTTTTTGTTTTTTTAAAAATTGCTCGAGCCCATAATTAGACATTAGAGTACCTACAACTCCACCTTTAAGAATTTTTTTAGATTTCCATCTTCTTGCTAACATTGCAATGATTTGATCGCCATCTACAATTTTTCCGTTTTCATCACACATTATAATTCTGTCTGCATCACCATCAAAAGAAATTCCGACATGTGCTTTGAATTTTTTTACTGCAGTTTTAATTTTTGATGGGTGGGTAGATCCACAATTTTCATTTATATTTAAACCATCTGGTTTAATTCCAATTGAAAACACTTTTGCTCCTAGTTCTCTAAGAAGCTTTGGAGCAGCTTTATAGCAAGCTCCATTGGCGCAATCTAAGACTATCTTTGTTCCTTTTAAGTTAAAGTTTTTAGGAAAATTATGTTTCAAGATATTTATATATTTGTCATTTCCGTCTTCTAACCTTTTCACTCTTCCTAGTAACTTTGGATTGGTAAGTTGTTTAGTATTTTTTGTATCAATTAATTTTTCAATTTTTTTTTCTATCTTGTCTGATAGTTTCATTCCGTCGGGTCCAAATAATTTTAGACCATTATCATAAAATGGATTATGTGAGGCAGTAATCATAATACCCATATTTGCTTTCATAGACTTGGTTAGCATAGCAAGTCCGTTAGTAGGTAAAGGTCCTAAAGTAAAAACATGCATACCGCCTGAAACTAACCCAGATACTAAAGCCGGTTCTAAAGTGTATCCTGATAACCTTGTGTCTTTAGCTATTATTGCGATTTGTTTAGACTTTTTAAGATTTTTAAAATACGTGCCAGATGCTAAGCCAAATTTAAAAAATTTTTCTCCTGTTATATTTCCTTGATTAACAGTTCCTCTTATACCATCAGTGCCAAAATATTTATTTTTCATTAATTTGATATTATTTTTTTAAAAACCAGAATTCCTTGTTTCACCTCTTTTACATTATGCACTCTAAAAATTTGTACACCTTGCGATAATAAGAAAAGAACTGAAGCTAAAGTTCCGCCAGTTCTGTCTTTACTATCATACTTTCCAGATATTTGATTGATAAATCTTTTTCTAGATGTCCCAACTAAAATAGGAAAGCCAAGACTATGAAACAAAGAAATTTTAGAAATTAAAGTCAAATTATGTTTCAAATTTTTACCGAAGCCAATACCTGGATCTAAAATAATTTTTTTATTATCAAATTTTTTTTTATTTTTTTCAAAATAATCATAGATATCCAACAAAACGTTTTTGTAGCTTGGATTCTTCTGCATTGTGTCTGGTGTTCCCTGCATATGATGAAGTACTTTTGCGATGTTATATTTTTTTAATTTTTTTAACGAATTTTTATCATAATTAAAACCTGAAATATCATTTATTAAATTGACTCCATGTTTAATACTTCTGACCATTAAATCTGATTTTCTTGTATCAATTGAGAGGCAAGTTTTCTTGTATTTTTTTTTGAATTTTCCAATTACAAATTTAATTCTTTTCCATTCTACCTCTGGTTTGATAGTTTTTGAACCTGGTCTGGTAGACTCCCCTCCTACATCAATAATGTCTGCACCAGATAAAATCATTTCCTTGACGTGCTTTAATGATTTATTATTATTATTAAATTTGCCACCATCAGAAAAACTATCTGGAGTTAAATTTAAAATCCCCATTATACAAGGTTCTAAAAATTTAACGTTGTTAAGAAAATTTTTTCTCTTAGAAATTATATTTTTTAGGTCTTTTCGTACTTTACTCCTTAATAGAGTGCCTAATGTATTTATTTTTTTATAGTTTATGGTTTTAGAATAAATTTTATTCTTATTTCTGGAAATTATTTCTATTTCATCAAAGGAAATATTTTTATTTCCACATAGAGGTAAAGCTTTTTTTGAGTTAATTAATCGTTTTGCTATTGGACCATATTTAAAATTACACGCTCTTGTGTAATATCTAATCATTTATTAAACTACAGGCTTTGGTTTTAAACCTATTGTTCCTAAAGCTGAAGTTTCTTTAGTATCTTCTTTTGAATCGCTTTCGAATGATCTTGTTGGTTTTTTATCTTTTAAGATTAAATCTCTTATTTCATCTCCTGATAAAGTCTCATAAACTAACAAAGCTTTTGCGATTTTATGAAGGTCGTCTATTTTTTCTGTAAGAACAGCTCTGGCTCTTTCATATCCTTTATCAACTATTTTTTTAACTTCTGAGTCAACTTTCCTTGCAGTTTCTTCGGACATATTCTGTTGTTTGGTGACAGATCTGCCTAAGAAAACTTCTTCTTCATTTTCACCGTAAGCTATAGTACCTAATTCTGCACTCATTCCATATTTAGTGACCATATTTTTTGCCATCTTCGTTACCATATCAATATCAGATGAAGCCCCTGATGTTACTTTATCGTGACCAAAGATAATTTCTTCGGCTATTCTTCCACCCATAGCTACAGCTATATCTGAATGCATTTTTTCTCTTGTTACAGAAAGTTGATCTCTTTCAGGTAATCTCATTACCATACCTAATGCACGCCCTCTTGGAATAATTGTTGCCTTATGGATCGGATCTGAAGCTTTTTCGTTTAAAGCTACAATAGCATGACCTCCTTCGTGGTATGCGGTTAGTTTTTTTTCATCTTCACTCATTACCATTGATCTTCTCTCAGCGCCCATCATGACTTTATCCTTAGCTTCTTCCACATCAGACATTGTTACTACTCTTTTATTTTTTCTTGCTGCTAAAAGTGCTGACTCATTTACTAGATTTGCCAAATCAGCTCCAGAAAATCCAGGAGTTCCTCTTGCTATAGTTCTTAATTTCACGTCAGGACCAGTATTGATTTTTTTAATATGAACTTTTAAGATTGCTTCTCTTCCTATAATATCTGGGTTGCCTACTACTACTTGTCTATCAAATCTTCCAGGTCTAAGTAAAGCGGGATCTAAAACATCTGGTCTGTTTGTTGCAGCAATTAGAATTATACCTTCATTTGTATCAAAGCCATCCATTTCAACTAATAATTGGTTTAAAGTTTGTTCTCTCTCATCATTACCGCCACCGAGACCTGCCCCTCTACTTCTACCAACAGCATCTATTTCATCAATAAAAATTATACAAGGTGAGTTTTTTTTACCTTGTTCAAACATATCTCTTACTCTTGATGCTCCAACACCAACGAACATTTCAACAAAATCAGATCCAGAAATAGAAAAGAAAGGAACATTGGCCTCTCCAGCAATCGCTTTTGCTAATAAAGTTTTTCCTGTGCCTGGTGGTCCAATAAGCAGTGCACCTTTTGGAATTTTGCCTCCAAGTCTACTAAATTTTTTTGGATCTTTTAAAAATTCTACTATTTCTTCAACTTCTTCTTTAGCCTCTTCAACGCCTGCAACATCATTAAATGTTACCTTTCCAGTTGCTTCATTTAATAATTTTGCTTTAGACCTTCCAAAGCCCATTGCACCACCTTTTCCACCTTGCATTTGACGCATAAAAAAGATCCATACTCCTATTAATAAAAGCATTGGAAACCATGAAAGTAATATTCCTAACAAAGAAGGCATTTTATCCTCTTTTGGAGAAGCAGTTATACTCACGCCCTTGTCGGATAATTTTTCAACAAGATTTGGATAGTTTGGAGAAAACGTTTTAAAATTGTTTCCATCAGCAAGCACACCAGAAATATTATTACCTTGAATTTGGACTTCAACAACTCTCCCAGAGTCAACTTCGGTTAGAAACTTTGAGAAAGCCATTTCTTTATTGCTTTGATTGATCTTTTGAGGATCTTGAAACATATTAAACAGTCCAACTGATAGGAAAATTATAATAGCCCACATTAAGAGATTTTTTATATTCATAATTTTTAAATAAGTATTATTCTATAATAAACAAGTATTATTTGATAAAAAAATCATTGTAAATATGGCAAAATATCTTCGATAAAACCTCTTATTGCAATGATTTTTCAATAAAAATGTTATTATTTCTGTTTATTAACAAACATCCGCCTAGCTGATGTTTTGTTTCTTTTGATGTATTTAAGAATTTTAGAGCAGTTGATATCTTTTTTGATCTAGGTGGATAATCCAGTCTATTAATAGATTTAATTGCAAATCCTAGTATTCTTATTTGAAGCTCTTCATTTAAGTAATAAAGTTCTTTTTTTTTCAAAAAAATTTTTCTACCTCTCTTTTTGACTACTTTTTTAAACATCTCTTTGAAATAGAAATTTAAGGTTTTACCTGATGACTTTAAGTTATTGATAGATTTAATAATTTGTTCATCTCCTATTCCATATTTGTTCAAAATTGGTAAAAGCTTTCTAATATTAGATCTTAGGAATTTTTTATTGTTATTACTTGGATCCTTAATAAAGTTTCCAAATACTTTTTTAGAAGTAAAAATTAAATCTTTCTTATTTTGATTAAGGAATGGCCTAAATATTTTTATATTAGCGTCCAAAATTGATGTTAAACTCATAGCTGATAAACCTTGGACCCCGCTTCCTCTAGAAAGTCTTATTAAAAAAGTCTCGATTTGATCATTTTTGTGATGTGCTGTTAGCACCAATTTAATTTTGTTTTTTTTACACTCTTGTCTAAAAAACATGTATCTAATTTTTCTTGCATTATGCTGAATATTTTTAACTATTTTTTTTTTATTGTTAATAACTTTTAAGGAAATATTTTGTTTTTTAAGAAGTTTCTTTACTTGTTCAGACTCTTTTAACGAGTTTTTTCTTATTCCATGATTAATATGAATATAATTAAATTTAAATTTTTTATTATTTGACTCAAGTGCTTTACACATTGCTGCAAGAGCTAAACTATCTGGACCTCCTGAAACAGCTACTAAAAACTTGCTTGTTTTAAATTTTGAAATTTTTTTTTTAAAATCTGTATATAAACTTAAAATTTGCTCTGACTTTGAGAAGCAATTTTTATGACTTAGAACAATTGAATTTTTTTTGCTCATACTGAGCTTTTTGTAACACAGACTTGCTCGCTTTTGGATATTGTTTTTTAATTCCAGTAATCATTGTGCAGCCTTGTTCTTTTTCACCAAGTTGAACCATGGTAATTCCTAATTTTAAAAGATTATCAGGAGCTTTTTCACTTTTAGGATAATTTTGATATCCGTCTAAATATGCCGTAGCAGCATCTGAGTATAATTGTCTTATTCTAAATGTCTCTCCATACCAATATTGAGCACTTCCTGCTAAGTCGTGCCCTTTATTTTTATCTATGAATTCTTTTAAAGCAAATTCTGCAGTTTCATAATCTCCAATTTTCATAAAACTTATTGCAAAATCATATTGTTCTTTTGGAGATTTGTCGGGTAATAAAGACTCTGACCTCTCCGCCTCTGAAGTAGTGACTGCTGCCGTTGTGCCAACTGAAACTGTTTCTTGATTTTCTGGTAGATTATCCAAAGAATATCCTGGGGTTGCACCTAGATCTTGTGGCTTACTTGTTCCAGGAAGTTTAGCTTTCTTTTTATTAATAGTTTTTTTGGGATCAATATTTTCTAAATCCGAAAATCTCATTTGGTTATCTGATTGCATCTTAGTTATTCTTGAAGATAACTTATCCATTTTAAAGTTTACTTCTTCAAATTTATTTGTGAGCTCTCTAAATTGTTCCTCTATTTCATTAAGACGTAATAAATGTTTAGTAAGTACATCTTCATTTAGATTATTTACGTTTGTCGATTTACTTTTATCTACTATATCTGAATTTTTGTAAAACGCTTTTTCTAAGGTTTTCAAATCTTGCGATATAATTTGAATTTGATCAATGATAGCGTCAACTTTTTCTTCTGAGTATAAGAAATTAAAATTTAACAAAGTTAAAGTAATAATTAAAAATGAAATTTTTTTTTTGATAAAGTTCATAATGTTTTTTTAGTTATACATAATGGCAAAAAAAAGACCCTTTGCTATAGCAAAGGGTCTTTATAAAGTATTTATTATATAAGGTTATTTAACTTTAACTGTAACCGATCTTCTATTTTGTGACCAAGCTAATGGAGTAGACTCTGAATTCACAGGTCGCTCTTTACCATAACTTATTACCGATATTCTTTTACCCGATATTCCATAAGTCATTAAATAATCTTTAACTGCGTTAGCTCTTCTTTCGCCTAAAGCCAAGTTGTACTCTCTAGTGCCTCTTTCATCGGCATGACCTTCAATTGTTACATTAAGTTTTTTATTTTTTCTTAAGTATGTAGCTTGTTTTCTTAAAGTCTCTCTTGAAGCAGAAGTTAGAGAAGATTTGTTAGTAGCAAAAAACACTCTATCTTTAACACCGCTAGCTAAATATTCAACTGTATCTGATCCAGTATAAACATCACCAGTAGTTTGTGATTTTTTTGCAGTTGAACATGCGCTTAATGCAAGTGTTGCAAAAAGAATTAAAAATATGTTTCTCAAATTTTTGTTAAATTTCATAGTATCCCCTAAGTTGTTGACGACAATATTTCAAATTATCCTACATTATTCAAGCCTAAATTATACAATAAATACCTCACTTTGATAACAATGAAGACCAAGATGGGTCAGAAGCATCGGTTTCTGTCTTAATTCTTCTCTCATTATAACCTGTGATATCTATAGACCATAATTTAGCGCTGAATCCTTTTCCTTGCGGGCCTGATTTAGTTTCCCTATAAAAAACTAATACCCTTCCGTTAGGAGACCATGAGGGTGCTTCCTGATAAAAATTTTCAGTAAGTAACCTCTCACCCGTTCCGTCTGATCTCATAACTCCAATATAAAATCTTCCTTTCCTAACTTTTGTAAAAGCTATCAAATCTCCTCTTGGTGACCAAACAGGAGTTCCATAAATACCTTTTCCAAAAGTAATTCTTTTTACATTTGTGCCATCACTCTTCATTACGTAAATTTGTTGAAGTCCACTTCTATCTGAGTTAAAACAAATGTACTTTCCATCTGGTGAATATGATGGTGAAGTATCTATTGATGAGTGCTCTGTTATTCTTTCTACCACTCTAGTCTCAAGATCCATAGTAAAAATATCAGAATTTCCGTCTTTAGCAAAACTCATAATTATTTTTTTCCCATCAGGTGAAAATCTTGGTGCAAAAGTCATACCTGGAAAGTTTCCAACTACTTCCTGTTTTCCTGTTTCAATATCTAATAAATATACCCGGGGTAAATTTCTAAAATAAGATAAATAAGTAACCATTTGATTGCTTGGATTAAATCTTGGCGTTAAAACTAATTCATTACCCAATGTTAAATACTTTGTTTTAGCCCCGTCTTGATCCATTATAGCTAATTTCTTAACTCTTTGGTTTTTTGGGCCACTTTCAGCAACATAAATTATTCTTGTGTCAAAATATCCTGCTTCTCCTGTTAATCTTTCATAAATTTTATCTGAAATTATATGAGCTACTCTTCTCCAATTAGAAGGTGTTGTGGTAAATGATAAAGCTATCATTTCTTTTGAAGCAGTCAAATCCCATAACCTAAACTCAACTTTTAACTTGTTATTTTTTACTGATAATTTGCCAGTAACTAGAGCTTGTGCTTTTATCAGTCTCCAATCTTCAAATCTAGGTTTTAAATGTGCAATGTCTGGTTTTTGAACAAACGCCTCTTTTTTTAAAGGATTAAAAAGTCCAGTTGATCTAAAGTTTTTTTCTATTATCGCTGATACGTTAATACCAAGTTTTTTTATATCAATATTTTCCAATTTTTCTGAGGAATTTTCCACATGTAACGGTGAAACAGCAATTGGTAATGGATCTAAATTTCCTCTTGTAATATCAACTTTAATCAATGCATTTAAATTAGGAATTAGATTTAAATAAACAAAAAATAATAAAATTACTTTTTTCATACAGTTAACCTTTTAACATTTCAGTTGGATCAAAATTTAATTGGATATTCTTCCACTTTTCATACCCCGTAGGTGGGACTTTAAGAGGCTGACAAAGTCTAACCGCTCTTAATGCACTCTCAGCAAGAATTTTATAAAACTTTTGTCCTGGCATGTTCATTCTTTGGTGATCAACTATTTCCGATTTAAGTATTGTTCCATCTTTTTTAAGCTCTAATTTTAATCTTACCAGTAAATCTTTATCATACGGCAATCCTAAAGGAACGCTCCAACAACCAAATATTTGTGCTCTTAGGGCATCCTCTTCTGATAAACTCAAACCAGTAGCAAAGCTATTTTTTACATTACTTTGTGTTAACTTTTTGTTTTCAATTTCTTTTAATGCTTGTTCCTCTTTGGCTTTATCTATTAAAGCCGCAATTTCATTTGTATTTATCAATTCTTCTTTCTCAAACTCTGATGATTGTCTGATTTGTGGCTTAATCTCTTCTGGATTTTGTTTTTTCTTAATAATTTCTTTTTTTTCCTCTTTATCATTGGGTAGAGGAATTCTATCTGGTTTTTCTTTAGCTTTTGCAGATGGAGGTGCTTGCTCAGATACAACTCTTTTTTCCTCTTTTTTAACCTTATCAATTATTTTTCTAGCTTTAGGAGCAAAAGGAATATTAGTTTTGTCTGTAATCTGTATTAATTCAACTGAGACAATCGGTGGTAAATTAATAGGTTCTCTAGTCATGAAAGGTAGAGATAGGGCTGTTAACACAATCATCATTAAGTGAAAAATTATTGAATAAAATAAACTTTTTGTCATTAAACATTTAATTTTTATACGGCTCTGATATCAGAGCAACTTTTGAAAATCCAGCGCCGGAAAGCGTTCCCATTACCTCTAATACTCGACCATAGTTAATATTTTTATCTCCTCTTACATAAATTCTTGTGTCTGTTCTATTTTTTGCTATTGCAAGTAATTTTGGAATAATCTTGTTATAACTTACTTTATGTTCTTGGATGAATACTTCACCTTTAGAATTAATTGATAAAGTTAGAGGTTCTTGATCATCTGGCAAAGAGTCCGCTGCTGACTCTGGTAAATCTACTTGTACACCAACTGTAAGTAAGGGTGCGGTTACCATAAAAATAATTAATAATACCAACATTACATCTACAAAGGGAGTAACATTTATTTCGCTCATCGGTTGGTTTTTAGAGCGTTTAAAATCTAATGCCATAATAATTAAATAATTGATAAAAATCTTTTTGAGAAATTATCTAGTCGGGCAACATAGTTTTTTGTGTCACTATTAAACTTATTGTAAGCAATAACTGCTGGTATCGCAGCTAAAAGACCAAGAGCAGTTGCAAATAAAGCTTCAGCAATACCAGGTGCTACAATTGCTAAACTTGTATTTCTTGAAATAGCTATCGATTGAAACGAATTCATTATTCCCCAAACAGTTCCAAATAATCCTATGAAAGGAGCTGTTGCTCCAACTGTTGCAAGAAAAGTAAAATTTTTTTCTATTACTTTTATTTGATTATCTGTATTAATTTCTAAAACTCTCTCAACTCTAGCAAGCTGTACTGCGGATGACTTCGAGCGAGTTTTTCTCAACTCACTCATAGCTGATCTGAAAATTAAAACTGCTGGATCATTTGATTTAGCAGGTAAATTGTTATCAAAACTTTCAGCTGATTTTGCTTTCCAAAATTTATTTTCAAAGTCTAATATTGAACTATTAATTTTTTTAAATAATCTATATTTGTCAAAAATTAGAGCCCAAGAGTAAACTGAAGCTGCTATCAGAATTAATATTACAGATTTAACCACAAAGTCTGCTCTTAAAAATAAACTTAAAAGAGAAAAATCTGTACTTCCTCCTAATCCAACGACCTGTGATGCAATTTCTTGTTCCATTGTATTTCAATACTTTTAGATTGTGTCATGAATTTGTCTTATAAATACTATCCTAGCCTTATTTTAAGTCTACTTTAATGCCAGTTTCGCTAAAAAATCTTGCAATTAAAATAGCATCAGACTTATTTACATCCTTTTTTTTGGATAATTTTTCTGCAAATGAAGGATACATTTCGATTACTTTGGTACGACTCGCATCTTTTGATGAATTGATTAACTCAAAATGCTTTTTCCATTTAGATGGTCTTACAAAAAAAATTGGTAATTTTAGGGTTGCACTTATACCTTTTATTGCTCCAAAGGTCTGACCAAAATTAAACATACTTGTAACTCCTTGACCTGGCATTGCATTTACTTGTTCAACAACAACAACACTTTTACTTATGTCTATTATATTGCTTGAAATAAATTGCGATAAATGTGCACTATTTAACTGTCTTTTATTTTTTTTTCCTTCGGACATTGTAGGAAGATCAATAACATCTACTATTTTTTTTTCATCTAAAATAGCTATGGCTCCGGCTATTCCTGGATCAATTCCGAATATTCTCATTATTTGTTTTTCTTTTAAAATTCACAATTTATAAATATATTTTGGATATCGTCCACTTCGTCTAAGCTTTCTAACATATTAACAACTTTATCTTTTTGCTCATTTGATAATTTTAAAACGTTATGTGCTCTCC
This sequence comes from uncultured Pelagibacteraceae bacterium, assembly GCA_902596745.1. Taxonomy (GTDB): domain Bacteria; phylum Pseudomonadota; class Alphaproteobacteria; order Pelagibacterales; family Pelagibacteraceae; genus Pelagilacustribacter. The sequence goes on from CACJUZ010000003.1 coordinate 53,025, forward strand.
ACTCTATACCAGAGTATATAAAATTACTTATTTTTTTTTCTATGCTACTTTTTACTTTATAAAAGTCCTTTTTTTCACATATGATTTCATGGTAATTATTTGAACTTTCACATTCATTTGCGCCTGAGTTAATAGCCAACTCAAGAGCTGAGTCGTTATTTAAATTTTTGTTATCAATACGGATTATTCCGCAATTATAAAAAAGATGAGATGTAGACCCATTTTCTCCTAATCTACCTCCATTTTTTTGTAAAATGGTTCTAATTGTTGAGGCTGTTCTATTTTTATTATCAGTTAGCGTCTCAATTATCAGTGCAGTATTAAAAGCTCCATAGCCTTCATATTTTAAATTTTCATAGTTTTCTCCAGAGTTTGTCTCCGACTTGCTTATTGCTCGATTAATATTTTCTTTAGGCATATTAGATTGTTTGGCTATTTGAATAGCAGATCTCAATCTTGGATTCATATCCGGATCTTTATCACCAAGTTTTGCTGCAACAGTAATTTCTCTTGATAATTTAGAAAATAATTTAGATCTTACTTTATCTTGTCTTCCTTTTTTATGCTTGATACCTGCCCAGTGAGAATGTCCAGCCATTTTAAAATATTTGTTTTAAATTACCGCCTAAAATTATCTGATTAATATCCTTAGCTAAACCTGTATTTTCATCAGCATCAACTATAACACCACAAATAGAGGCCTTTCCTTTAGCCGGAAAATGACTTTCAGCAGTTGGATCTTTTTTAAATTTTTTAATAGAATTATATTTATTCATTCCGATAACAGAGTCATAATCACCACACATCCCTAAATCTGTTTGATATGCGGTTCCGTTGTTTAAAATTTTTGTATCAGATGTCGGCACATGAGTGTGCGTACCAACAAGTATTGTGACTCTTCCGTCCAAATAATGACCTAATGCCATTTTTTCACTCGTTATCTCTCCGTGTAAATCAACAACAATAAAATCGGCATCTTTTTTTAATATTATATTTTTAAGTATCTTTTCTGTAAATGAAAATAAATCTTGGCTTTTTTTCATAAAAACATTTCCAATTAAATTTATAACAGCTATTTTTTTATTTTTAATCTCGTAAACTGCGTATCCTTTTCCAGGCTGTCCCTCTAGTAAATTTGCCGGTCTAATTAATTTTTTTTCTTTATCAATTATTTCTAATATTTCTTTTTGATCCCATATATGATTTCCAGACGTAATTACATCTACACCGGAGTCAATTAAATCTTTAAAATTTTCTTTAGTAATTCCTTTCCCGTTGTCTGCTGCATTTTCTCCATTAACTACTGTAAAATCAATTTTTTTTTCTTTTATAATTTCTTTTAATTTTAATTTTATTATATTTACGCCTGAAGGTCCGCAAACATCGCCTAATAAAAGAAATCTCATTCTATGAATCCCTTTTCTGTAAATATATTGTTGAGTTGAAAATCAAAACTTGATGACGGTATTTTTTTGAATTTTTGAAATGAAAAAGCAACTCCAATAGCTTCTACTTTATTATTTAATTTATATAATTGTTTTAAATATCTGTCATAAAAACCTTTTCCATAACCAAGTCTATTTCTATTATTATCAAAAGCTAAAAGTGGAACTAGTACAATGTCAGGTAGGTAAATTTTTTTTTGTTTTTTTAGAGGTTCAGGTATTCCAAACTTGTTTACTAATAGTACATCTCTCTCCTTCCATTCAACAAAACTCAATAAATTATTATTTTGTATTTTAGGTAATAGAAATTTAACGTTACATGTTTTAAAACTTTCTAAAATTTTAAGAATATTAATCTCATAATTGGATGGGTAATAAAGCGCTATAATGGGTTTTTTAATTGTTTTAGTTTTCCTTTTTAAATATTCAGATAGTTTAGTAAATTTTTCTTTAGAAAGCTCGAAATATTTTTTTTTTCTTAAAGATAAAAATTTTTTTCTTAATTGAATTTTAGTTTTCATTACTGAATTTTAGAGGTCGTTTCAGCATTTTTTATAATTTTTTCAAGAGATTTAGTTGTTTTATCTAACATGTTTTCATACATATTGTTAGCTTCTTCGATATTCTTTTTAATTTTATTAATTTCTTTATTAAGGTCTTTTATTTCCTCTTCTTTATTATCTTTATACTTAATTGCTAAAGCTTTTAACTCTTTAAATTTATTTGATAGATCGTCAAGTTTGTTTTTTTGATCACTTATTCGTCTTCTTAAGTCAAAATGTTCATCTATCAACTTGATTGCTGCGATCAGTAAAAGTTTATTCTCGCCTATATTTCCTAATTTTTTTTTCAACTCAAAATATCTTTTATCCAAAAAGGAAGTTAATTTTTTCAAAGATTCTTCTTGTCCGTCATCACACGAAAGCAGATAATCCTTTCCATTAAATTTGATATTTACGTTTGCCATTTTTCAATTTCCTCCACTAAGCTAAGTGTTTCTTGATTTAAATCATTGATATCTTGGTTAAATTTTTTCTCAAGTTCTTTCTTAGATTTCAATTGCTGTTCAAGTTTTTTCACTCTATCGGTTAAATATTTATGCTCTCTTAGAATTTCTTGATTTTTCTTTTCCAGCTCGTCTTTCTCGGACTTGATAGAATCTCTCTCTCTCAAAACTGACTTACTAACTGAGCTGTGTTGTGAATAACTTATATTTAATTCTCCTAATTTTTCTATTAACTGATTTAAATTAGTTTCTTTTTTCTCAAAGTTTTTCATTTTAATTTTGTATCATAATATTGATATACTTACTCTAAGTCTATATAGGTAAATTAGTAGTGAATATAAAAGTTAATCAATTAGCAAACGCGATTAGATTTTTATCTATCGACGCAGTTCAAAAAGCCAATTCAGGGCATCCGGGTATGCCTATGGGTATGGCAGATGTAGCTACGGTTTTATTTAAATTCCACCTCAGGTTTAATCCAAAAAATCCATCCTGGATTAATAGAGATAGATTTATTTTATCTGCTGGACACGGATCAATGCTTCTTTACTCATTACTTTACTTAACTGGATACGAAAAAGTAAAACTAGACGATATTAAAAATTTTAGACAGTTAAACTCTATTTGTGCAGGACATCCAGAATATATAAATAATTCAGGAATTGAGACTACCACTGGTCCTCTAGGACAAGGTTTAGCAAACTCTGTTGGTTTAGCTATAGCATCGGAGATTTATAAAAAAAAATTTGGTTCAAAAATAATTAATCACAAAACATATGTTATAGCTAGTGATGGTGATTTAATGGAGGGAATTAGTCACGAGTCTATGAGTTTAGCTGGTCATTTAAAACTAAAAAATTTAATTGTATTTTTTGACAATAATAAAATTTCAATTGATGGATCAACTTCATTAAGTGTATCAGATAATTATAAAAAAAGATTTGAGTCTTATGGATGGAATTTTTTAGAAATTAACGGCCATAATGAGAAGCAAATAAATAATGCGATAAAGAAGGCTCAGAAATCAAATAAACCAACTTTAATTTCTTGTAAAACTATTATTGGATTCGGGTCGCCTAATAAATCGGGAAAGTCGTCTTCTCATGGCGCACCTTTAGGTGAAGATGAAATAAAATTAGTTAGAAAAAAATTAAAATGGCCACACCCTCCTTTTAAAATACCAGATGAAATTTTAAAAGAGTGGAAAGCGATTGGGTCAAAAGGTGAAGTTCTAGAACAAAATTGGTTAGATGAACTTAATAAGTCCAAGGTCTCAATTAAAGAAAATTTTAATCGATTAAATAACAAGCTATTTAGGGATGAATTAAATGAGTTAGTAACTTCAGAAAAAGAGAAGTACTATAGAGAAAAACCTGCTATGGCCACAAGACAAAGTTCAATGAAAGTTATTGAAGCGCTCAATAAATTGTTGCCTAATTTAATCGGAGGTTCAGCAGATCTAAGTGGATCAAATAATACTAAAACTTCAAATTCAGTAATCCTAAATTCAAAAAATTATGGAGGAAACTATATTCACTTTGGTGTTAGAGAGCATGCGATGGCTGCTGCTATGAATGGTATCGCGCTTTACCATAATCTTATTCCATATGGAGGAACATTTTTAATTTTTTCTGATTATTGTAGACCTTCCATTAGACTATCAGCTCTTATGGGATTGCGTGTAATTTATATCTTTTCTCATGACTCAATCGGATTAGGAGAAGATGGGCCAACTCATCAACCAATTGAACATTTGTCTAGTCTAAGAGCTATACCAAATTTAAATGTTTTTAGACCTGCAGATATCAATGAAACCCTAGAATGTTGGGAGGCTTCTTTAAATAATGAGAAAGGACCTAGTGCAATAATACTTTCTAGACAAAAATTAAATTACATAAGTAGTATTCCTGATAAAAAAAACAAATGTTTGAGTGGTGCTTATGAATTAAATATTTCTTCTCATGATAATAAAGTTACAATGATAGCTTCTGGGTCTGAAGTAAGCTTAGCTCTTTCTACTCAAGAGTTGTTAAAAGAAGGAGGTATACACAGTAAAGTTGTTTCTATGCCGTGTCAGGAATTATTTGATCAACAAAGTGAGGAATATAAAAATAAAATATTAGAAAATGATAGTTTAATAGTTTCAATTGAGGCAGGTACTATTAGTTGTTGGCATAAATATTTAAAAAAAGATGACTTGGGTATTGGTATAAATAAATTTGGTAAAAGTGCTCCATATAAAGAAATTTTTGAAGAAATGAATTTAACTTCAAATAAAATAGCATCCATCATTCATGAAAAATTAAGAAAATAATAAACTTTTGGTTCATGGAAAAAATAAAAAGTTTTAGTAAAAACATTAATATTGAAAATAAAAGAGTAATACTAAGAGCAGACTTTAATGTTCCCATTATAAAAGGAGTGATTCAAGATAGTACAAGAATAGATTTAAGTATACCATTTATAAAAAATTTATTAGCCAGAAATACAAAGCTTTTTTTAATTTCTCATCTTGGAAGACCTAAATCGGATAAAGATAACAGCTTATCGTTATTGCCTGTTTTCAATTATTTAAAAAGTAAAATAGAAAAAAAAATATTCTTTAATACGAATAAAATTACTAATAAAACACAAAAGGAAATATCATATTTAAAAAAAGGTGAAATGATTTTTTTTGAAAATATTAGGTATAATGAGGATGAGATAAAAAATGATGATAATTTTGCAAAAAATTTATCCTCTATCGGGGATATTTATATAAATGATGCTTTTGCTTGTTCGCATAGAAAACAGTCCTCGATACATAAAATTACTAAATATATAAAAAGTTCTTATGCTGGGCCTCTTTTGATGAAGGAAATTATCTCAATTAATATGGTGCTTAATAACAAACAAAGTCCAATTACTTGTATAATTGGAGGAGCAAAAATTTCAACTAAACTTGGGGTTATAACGTCACTTATAAAAAAAATTGATAATTTAATAATAGTGGGAGCGATGGCTAATAATTTTCTAAAATTTAAGGGGGGTAAAATTGGAAAATCTCTAGTTGAGATCGACGCTGAAAAAACTGTTAAAGAAATTTTAAATGAAGCAGAAAAAAATAATTGCGAAATTATATTACCTTCTGATTTTGCAGTTTCAAACTCTACTGAAGGAGACGCTAGTTTTAAAGAATTAAAAAATATTAAAGACGATGAGATGATTTTAGATATAGGCCCCCAAACTATTGAAAAGATAGGAAAAATAATTGATGCCTCAAAAACAGTGTTGTGGAATGGGCCAGCAGGATTTTTTGAGAATAAAAATTTTCTTAAAGGAACTGTTTCAATTGCGAAAAAAATCTCTAATAATACAAGTTATAATTCTTTAATATCAATTGTAGGTGGTGGAGATACTATTTCTGCTATTAAAAATGATGATTTAAATCTAAATTTTACTCACTTATCAACAGCGGGCGGTGCATTTTTAGAATATATTGAGGGAAAAAACTTGCCTGGGATAGAAGTTTTAAAATAAAAATCAATTATGAATATTGAAGATATAGCAAAAAAAATGTGTGCAAATGGTAAAGGAATACTTGCAGCAGATGAGAGTACCGGCACAATAGAAAAAAGATTTAAAAGTATAAATGTTGAAAATTTAGAAATAAATAGATTAACTTTTAGACAGACTTTATTTAACTCTAGCGCTATGAAAGATTACATAGGTGGAGTAATTCTTTTTGACGAAACAATAAAACAGAAAACTACTTTAGGACCAACAATTCCTGAATTAATCCAAAAACAAGGTGCGATTCCAGGAATAAAAGTTGATAAGGGAGTTAAACCTCTTGCAGGATCAAACGAAGAGACTGTTACTGAAGGGCTTGATGGTTTAAGAGAGAGATTAAAAGAATATTATGCTCTTGGAGCGAGATTTACAAAGTGGAGGGCTGTATACAAAATTAGCGATAAGTATCCATCTTCACAATCAATAAAATCTAATGCGCATGCTTTAGCAAGATATGCTGCGCTGGTACAAGAAGCTCAAATGGTTCCCATAGTAGAACCGGAAGTATTAATGGACGGATCACATGATATTGAAAAATGTTATCAAGTAACAACAAATGTTTTGAACGAATGTTACAATGAGCTTAATATTCATAAAGTTAATTTAAAAGGGACTGTTTTAAAACCTAATATGATTATTCCTGGATCTAAATGTAAGAATGAGTGTAGCTCAGAAGAAATAGCAAAAAGAACTTTAGATTGTCTGAAAAAAAACGTTCCAAGTGAAGTTCCTGGCATCGCCTTTTTATCTGGAGGCCAATCAGAAATTGAAGCAAGTAAAAATTTAAATGAAATAAATAAAATCAATGATACTAATTTTTTAATCACCTTTTCTTACGGAAGAGGTTTGCAAGCAAGTGCTTTGAAGGAATTTGGTAAAAACCAAAAAAATATTGAAAATATCCAGAAAGCTTTCAATCATAGGGCTAGGATGAATGGCCTATCCTCAAAAGGTAAATGGTCTGAAAATTTAGAAAAAGAGACAGCGGCTTAATCACTTTGAAAAAATATATATACTTAATTTCTCCTAAAGAAATTAATAAAGATTTCTACAATAATCTAGATAAAGTTTTGTCATATGGAAATGTGAAATATTTTCAATTAAGGTTGAAAAAGAAAAGAAAAGAAAATCTTTTCAAGATTTCAAAAGAAATAAAAAAAATTACTCGTAAACACAAAGTAAAATTTATAATCAATGATTACTACAATTTAGTATCTAAAATAAAGGCTGATGGCTGTCATATGGGTCAGTTGGATGGTCCAATTAATATTGCTAGGAAAAAACTTAAAAATAAAATTTTAGGAGTTACTTGCCATAACTCAATTCTAATGGCAAAAAAAGCAGTAAAAAATAAAGTAAATTATTTAGCCTTAGGATCCTTTTTTAAATCAAGACTCAAACCGGGTGCTAAAAAAGCAGATTTAAAAGTTTTGAAACAAGTAAAAAAAAATATCAAATTACCAATTGTTGTAATTGGTGGAATAAATAATTCAAACTACAAAAAATTAATAAAAATTGGTGCAAATTATATTGCAATATCAAGTTTTATTTGGGATAACCCGAAACTAAAACCTGAAATTGCAATTAGAAAGTTTAAATGAAAATTACTGCAAACGAGATTAAGCCTGGAATGATAATAGAACATAAAGATGATTTGTGGAATGTTTTAAAGACTCAGCATGTTAAACCTGGGAAAGGTGGAGCTTTTAATCAAGTAGAATTAAAAAGCGTGATCAAAGGGACAAAATTAAATGAAAGATTTAGATCAAGTGAAAATGTTGAAAAAGCAGAGGTTGATGAAAAAAAATTTAATTTTTTATATTCTGACGATAAAAATTCGTATTTTATGGATAATGTTTCATTCGAGCAAATAATTATGTCTAATGATTTGATAGGTGATAAGGTAAAATTGCTTAAAGAAAACTTAGAGGTCACAATATCGTTATTGGACGAAAAACCATTATCAATTGAACTTCCTAAAAATATTAGTTGTGTAGTAGAGTCAACCGACGCGGTAGTGAGGGGTCAAACTGCGGCTTCATCATATAAACCAGCTAAACTTGATAATGGTTTAACAATTACAGTTCCCCCATTTATTGAAAGTGGTGATAAAATTATTATCGATTCAAGAAATTTAGAATATATCAAAAAAAATAGTTAGAATGAGAATTAACTCACCTAAATTAAATATAATGTACAAAGCTTGTATGAAAGCTTCGAAATCTCTAATTAGAGATTTTGGAGAAGTTGAAAACTTACAAGTATCGTCTAAAGGCCCGGGAGACTTTGTGTCATCGGCTGATAAAAGAACAGAAAAAATTATAATAGATGAATTGCTTAGAGCTTACCCTGACTATGGAATTCTAAGTGAAGAAGCTGGTAAAATTAATGAAAAAAATAATACTAATAGGTGGATTATAGATCCTATAGACGGGACAAGTAACTTTTTAAATGGAATCCCTCAATTCGCAATTTCTATAGGTTACGAGGAAGAAAATAAAATTAAAATTGGTTTAATCTACGATCCAATTAAGAATGAACTTTTTTTTGCTGAGAATGGTAATGGAGCATTTTTGAACAACAAAAGAATAAGGGTTTCAAAAAAAAAAAATTTAAAAAACTCTTTGTTAGGAACAGGTGGGCCAAAAAGCAATAGTAAAATTAAAAATGAAATATTGGATGAATATTTAGAAATCTCAAAATATATTGACACGCCTATTAGAAAATTCGGAAGTGCATCTCTAGATCTTGCTAATGTAGCTTGTGGGAGACTTGATGGTTTTTGGCAAAGAGAATTAAGTTATTGGGATATAGCTGCTGGTATTTTAATTGTAAGAGAAGCAGGTGGTTTTGTTGATTTTTTAGATCGAGATATAAATGAGAGTAAAAAAATGAATTTAGTAGCGTCAAATTCACTAATTCATCAAGAATTGATTGATCTTATAAAAAAAATTATTGAGAAAAATTAATTTATACTATATTAGTCGGGCATGAAAAAAAACATACATCCTAATTATCATAAAATAAAAGTCGTCATGACTGATGGCAGTGAGTTTGAAACTATGTCAACGTGGGGAAAAGAAAATGATACTCTTAAACTTGATATTGATCCAAAATCTCATTTTGCTTGGACTGGTGGTTCACAAAAAATATTAGATAAAGGAAGAGTAAGTCGTTACAATAAAAAATTCAGTAATTTAAGAAAAAAATAAATATGCAAGAATTTCCTTTTATGCCTAAAGCTACAGCTGTATGGTTAGTAGAAAATACAAATCTAACATTTAGACAAATAGCACAGTTCTGTAATTTACACGAATTAGAGGTAAAAGGTATTGCTGACGGCGATGTCGCAAAAGGTATAAAGGCTTACAATCCAATTTTAGCGGGTCAACTTTCACGTAATGAAATTGATGAGTGTTCAAGAAATCCTGAGAGAAATTTAAACTTAATAAAAAAAGATAGCAACATTCAAATTAAAGAGAGAAAAAAACCGAAATATACGCCTTTGTCAAAAAGACAAGATAGACCTGACGCCATACTATGGATGTGTAAAAACGCTTCTGAATTAACGGACGGTCAAATATCTAAGCTTGTAGGTAGTACAAAAGGAACTGTATCTCTCATTAGAAAAAGGAGTTACTGGAACTTCTCAAATCTTAAGCCTAGAGACCCAGTTATTTTAGCTTTATGTTCCCAAGAAGCTTTTCAAAAAGCTTTAGATAAAGCAAAAAGAAGGGTTGAAAGAGAGAAAAAAAGAATATTGAAAGAGGAAAAAAAGCTTAAAAAAGAAAATTCAGAACAGTAAAAAGAAAAAATAATAAATTATAAGAAAATTCATAAGTAATGATGTGGACAATTCGTTACTTAAATGTTAACTACCAGTCGAAACAGGAGGTATTTTATTAAAATAGAAGTAAAAGATAATAACATTGAGCAAGCAATTCGAGTTTTAAAAAGAAAATTGCAAAAAGAAGGTTTCTTTAAAGTAATGAAAATGAAAAGTACATACGAAAAACCATCTGAAAAGAAAAAAAGAATTAGAACAGAAAATTTAAAAAGAATTAAAAAGCAACAAAAATTAAGAAATAGATATTAATTATGTCTAAGGAGATTTATGCCTCAAGGAAAAGTAAAGTGGTTCAGTGCGAAAAAAGGATATGGTTTCATAAGAGAGGAAGAAAAGGATAGGGATATATTTTTACATGTCTCTGCTTTAGAAAGCTCTAAGTTACGTGTTTTGAAAGAAGATCAAATTTTAAAATTTGATATTAAAGTGGAAAAAGATAAGCTTCAAGCTATTAACCTCAAGAAAATTTAATTTATCGCGGGGTGGAGCAGTCTGGTAGCTCGTCAGGCTCATAACCTGAAGGTCGTAGGTTCAAATCCTACCCCCGCAACCAAAATTAAAGCGCTTAAAAGAATTTAAAGTTTAAATCTAGATTTTTTACTATCTGTTAAAAAACCTTTTACTGTGTCAAGAGTCATCGATTTAAAACTCTTCCCAAAAATACTTATTTGATTAATTATTTTTGGGGGCATTGTAATTATGTTGCATTTAATTTGTTTAGCTTGAGTATAATTATAAGCTTCTCTTGTGCTGGCCCAAAGTATTTCGATGTTTTTATTTTTTTTTGTAAGTAAAATGCTTTTTTTAAAAATTGGTAATGGATCTTTTCCTTTGTCAGCCATTCTTCCTGCAAAAATTGATATTATTGATCTCGTTTTTTTGTTTAAGTTATTATAAATTTTTTTGACCTGCTCATATGTATAAACAGCAGTTATATTTAATTTAATCCCTTTATTACTTAATTCTTTAATAACCGATCCCATAAAAACTCCTTTTGAATTAATAACAGGAATTTTAACATATATGTTTTTTCCCCAAGAATTTATAACATATGCTTGTTTAAGCATTTCTTTAGGGCTATCAGCGAATACTTCGAACGATATAGGTTTTTTTTTGCAAACTTTTAATATTTTTTTTGAATATTCTTTGTAACTTTTTGCACCAGCAAGTCTCATTAGGCTAGGATTAGTAGTGAAACCATCTACTATGTTTTTATTGTTAAAAAACTTAATTGTTTTATAGTCAGCAATATCGCAAAAAATTTTTGTTTTCATTAATCTAAATTTTTGACTATGTCTTCTGTCATCTTTTTGGCATCAGCAAATAACATTAAAGTATTATCTCTGTAAAATAATTCATTATCTATTCCTGCGTATCCTGGAGATAAGCTCCTTTTAACAAATAAAACTGATTTACATTTTTCAACATCTAAAACAGGCATACCAAATATTGGGCTTTTTGGATCAGTTTTTGCTACTGGATTAGTTACGTCGTTAGCTCCAATCACAAATGCAACATCTGAGTTAGCAAAATCATTATTAATGTCTTCAAGTTCAAAAACTTCGTCGTACGGAACATTGGCCTCGGCAAGAAGTACATTCATGTGACCTGGCATTCTTCCAGCTACCGGGTGAATTGCATACGTTACTTTAATGTCATTTTTTTTTAACTTATCAACCATTTCTCGAAGAGCGTGTTGTGCTTGTGCTACAGCCATTCCATAACCTGGCACTATAATGACTGATGATGCATTTTTCATTAAAAAAGCAGCATCTTCTGCATTTCCACTTTTAACAGGTTTTTGATCTTTTTTACTTTTAATATCACTTTGAGAGTTATCTGCTCCAAATCCACCAAGAATAACACTGAAAAAAGATCTATTCATAGCCTTGCACATTATGTAAGAAAGAATAGCTCCTGAAGACCCAACTAATGCACCTGTAATTATAAGAGCAGTGTTTTCAAGAGTAAAACCTATTCCGGCAGCTGCCCAACCAGAATAAGAATTAAGCATAGATATAACGACCGGCATGTCTGCGCCACCTATAGGAATTATTAATAAAACCCCTATTAAAAAAGATATAGTTATTACAGTCCAAAAAATATTTTCTGACTGCGTTTTGCATAAATAAAATATTAATACAAATATTCCTATTCCTAAAATAAGATTCAAATAATGTTGCCCTAAAAAAGTTATTGGCGCACCTGACATAAGTCCTCTTAATTTTAAAAATGCTATTATTGAACCTGAAAAAGTTATAGCTCCAACTGCAGCCCCAATTGACATTTCTATTAAGCTTGCCAATTTGATATTACCGACAATTCCTAAATTAAAAACTTCTGGATTTAAAAAAGCAGCTATAGCAACAAATACTGCAGCTAATCCGACTAAACTATGAAAACCGGCTACTAACTCAGGCATCGCTGTCATTGGAATTTTAAAGGCTATAAAAGCTCCAATTGATCCCCCTAAAAATAGTAAAAGAAGAACATATAAGAAAGAGCTAGAAAAATTACCAATTGATAAAAAGGTAACTAATATAGCGATAATCATTCCTGCAATACCAAAATAGTTTCCCTGTCTTGAAGTATCTGGTGAAGATAAACCTCTTAAGGCAAGTATAAATAGTATTCCTGAAACTAAATAAAAAATTGCTGATAAATTCGAAGATATCATTATTTTTTATCTTTCTTTTTTTTATACATTTGAAGCATTCTCTGAGTTACTAAAAAACCGCCAAATATGTTCACCGCTGCCAAAATTATAGCTAAATAACCAAAAATACTTGAGGAACTAAAATCATTTTCAGAAGTAGAAGCCAAGGCTGCAATAATCGCTCCAACTATAATTACCGATGAAATAGCATTTGTAACTGACATCAATGGAGTATGTAGAGAAGGTGTAACACTCCAAACAACATAATATCCCACAAATATTGAAAGAATAAAAATACTAAATCTAAATATAAATGGATCTATTTCCATAATTAAATCTCCTTAATTAAAGTTTTACTAATGATTTCATCTTCAAGATTAATATTAAAATCTCTTTTTTCTCTACTATACAAATTTCGAATAAAGCTAAATAAATTTTTTGCATATAAACTTGAGGCTGTTAATGGTAGTCTATTCATAAGAGTTTTCACGCCTATTATTTTTACTCCATTAATAATATTGATTTTTCCTGGTTCTGAATAAGCAGAATTTCCACCTTGCTCTGCTGCTAGGTCATAAATGATTGAACCCGGCCTCATTAGTTTTACTAATTGTTCAGATAAAATTCTTGGTGCAGATTTTCCTGGTACTAAAGCAGTGCAAATAACAATATCATTTTTTCTTAGCGCCTCTTGCATCATTTCTGCCTGTTTTTTTTTATAGTCATCACTTACTTCCTTTGCATAGCCTCCAGAAGTTTCCATATCTTCCGAATTATCGACAGTTAAAAACTTACCGCCAAGGCTTTCTACCTGTTCTTTTGAAGCTGACCTTACATCAGTTGCTGATACAATCGCTCCTAATCTTTTTGCGGTTGCGATAGCTTGTAAACCAGCTACACCCGCTCCAATTACTAAAACTTTAGCAGCAGGAACTGTACCGGCTGCTGTCATCATCATTGGTATAGCTTTTTCAAATTCATAGATTGAATCTACCACTGCCCTGTAACCAGCTAAGTTAGATTGTGATGATAACACATCCATTGATTGTGCCCTTGTTATTCTAGGTAAAAGCTCAAGAGAAAAAATACTTATATTTTTTTTTATCAGTTCATTTATTTTATTTTTATTTTGTGAGGGATTTAACATGCCAACAAGTATCGATTTCTGCTTTAAGTTTTTTATTTCATCATCACTTGGACAATTGACTTTTATAAGTAAATTACAATTATTTAAAACTTCATTATTCGTTTTTTTAATTTCTACACCTACTTTTACAAATTCCTCGTCTGTGATTCCAATATGAGAAGCATAATTCGTTTCAATGCATATTTTTAGACCCAAATTAATAATATTTTTTGCAGTTTCTGGCGTTAAAGCAACCCTCTTTTCTACTGATAAATTTTCTTTAATCGAGCCAATAATCATAAAAATATTTATAATAAAGTCATAGCCAGAATTACAAGAATAGCTATGACAGCAATTGTCCCCCAAAGAACAAATTTGGTAAAACCTTCCCAGGTGCTTTTATGATCATTATTATTCATTTTAGACTAACCTTGACGTGCTTTAAATTTCGGATTTTTTTTATTAATTATATAAACTTTTCCTCTCCTTTTAACTAGCTTGGAGTTTAGGTCTCTTTTTTTTAAAGATTTTAATGAACTAGCAACTTTCATAATTTATTTATAGCCTGGCAACGTCCTACTCTCCCGTGCCTTAAGACAAAGTACCATCGGCGCTGAAGGACTTGACTTCCGAGTTCGGAATGGGATCGGGTATTGCCCCTTCGCAATAATTACCAGGCAAGGTTTTATATTATTTTATTAGATAGTTGTAAATAGAACAAAAATACAATTTTATTAAAATTATTCTTGTTATTTCTCATTTTTAATTCTTATTTCATTCAATCCTATTAAAATACCAATTATTAAGAAAGTATAACCAGCGTTAAATGTAGAAAAAAAACTTCCAGTACTTTTGAAAGGGAAAAAGTGAATAAGAGTAGATAAAATGATACCTAAGTAAATCCAATTTGATATGTTATTTTTTCTTTTTTCACCTTTTAAATATTCTTTGTAACAGATAAAAAGTAGGACTAGAACTGGCACACTTATCAAAACTAAACCTATTATTCCAACATCATTTAATATCTCTAGAATAAAATTATGAGGATGACTTTCACATATTCTGTTTGGTAAATGAATTTTTTTTGAGCAGTCGTTTCTAAAAGATTTAATACCTCTTCCTAATAAAGGGTTGTCCAGAAATAAATCAATTGAGGTAATATATAATGTTTGATGACCTGTAACGAATGAATAAAAAGTAAAATTTTTTGTTGTATTAAATTCGGGAAGATTAAAAAAATGTTTACCAGAATTTTCATATTTTTTTAAATTCGGATATTCTTTTTGGAGTTCGTTAATAATTATTATAGGGTTTGGTGCTTTTTTGAAAATTTCCAATCTTTTATAAATTTGCTCATTTTTAAAAACTATTAATGAATTAATTATAATTATAATTAAAACCAAACCCATTAGCTGAAGCTTATATTTTTTAAGTTTTACCAAAATTAAAAATAAGAATAAAAATATCAAAAACATTAAAGCTGGCATCCTGTTACCAGAAAAAATAATTGATACGAAGAATAAGCATGACATTAAAAAAAATAAAAAAATCAATAAAGATTTTTTTTGATTTTTAATCAATTGAGGCAAAGCAAATATTCCAATAACTGAAAACATTAAAATAAACCCACCGGCAATAAGTTCCTCTCTAAAGATGCCAGTAAAATATTTTATCTCTTTTGAGATTGAAATAGGATCAAAACCAAGTATATTTTTACCAAATATATATTGAATAAGTATGTCTAAACTTATAAGTAAAGTAATTAAGAAACAACTCATAAATAAAAAATTTAAATTTATTTTATTATATTTTACCAAACAAGAGATGATAATTAAGAAAGTTAAGTATCTTAAAAACAGTATTGACTTTATCCAGTCTTTATCCATACCATCATTTAAAATTCTGTAAGATGAAGAAAAAAGTATAATTAAAAAAAATGCTAAAATTAGTAAAATTAAATATTTATTATTCCAATCAAAAAGCTTTGATCTAAAATATATTATTCCAGCAATCGATACTAAAAGTATAAGAATATTAATACTTAAGTTTCCAAAAGTAAAAGCTACTGGTAAAAGGTAAATTAAGAATTGAAGCGAGATTGATAAAAAATTATCTATTTTTTGCATTTTATTTTATTAGGTATTTATAATATTATACCATTAATATCATAAAATATAAGGGTGTGTAGTTCAGTGGTAGAACGCTACGTTGACATCGTAGAGGTCATAAGTTCAATTCTTATCACACCCACCACAATTATAAGATAAATAAAGGATGTAAATTAGATATTGATAAGAGAAAAAATATAATCTATTTAAAATTTTAAAAATATAACTATTATCAAATGTAATATGTATTTTAATCATTCGAACAATTTTTTTCATGGGATTATGTTTCATCATTTTCATGACAAAAAATCTCACTCAAAAAGCCAGGGATCAATATCAGAGGATGATTTGCAAAGACTAATCAAGTTTATAGGTAGAAAAAATATTTTGAATGCAGAAATTTTTTATGAAAAATTAAAAAGTGGATCTTTAAAAAAAAATGAAGTTTGTTTTACTTTTGATGATGGAATTAAATGTCAAATAGATGTTGCTTTACCAGTACTTGAAGATCAAAAAATAAAGGCCTTTTTTTTTGCATATTCTTCTATTTTTGAAGGCAAGCCAGATAATTTGGAGATATTCAGACATTTTAGAATGAACTTTTTTAAAGATATAAATGATTTTTATAAGGATTTTTATTTAGAACTTAACACAGACTTAACTAAATTTTTTAAAATTAATGAAGAAGCAATTAAATTAAAGCTAGAAAAATTTCCTATGTACTCTTTGGAGGATATTAAATTTAGATTTGTTAGGGACTTTTATTTAACTAGAGAAAAGTATGATGATTTAATGATAAAAATGATAAATAAAAAAAATATTGATATTAAAGATCTTTATTCCAAATTATTATTCAGTAAAGAAGACTTGCGCACTTTAGATAAATTAGGTCACTTAATAGGTCTTCATTCACACTCACATCCAACAAAACTTGAAAGACTTGACTTTAACTCACAAAAAAAAGAATACGATCAATCATCAGAAATAATCTCAAAAATTCTGGATAAAGATAAAAATGAAATAAATTGTATGTCTCATCCTAGCGGAAGTTATAATAAAGATACTCTTAAAATTTTAAAAGATATGGGGATCGGAATAGGTTTTAAACAAGTGATGAAAATTGAACCTGAAAAAGGTATGTCTAAAATAAATAACTCAAACTTAGAAATTGCAAGAGAAGATCATATTAATATTATAAAAAATATGGAAAAATGAAAATTACACTTTTAACTTCAAATAAAAGTAGACACAATTATCTTATAAATTTACTTTCTAATTACTGTACGGAATTATATGTTTTGCAAGAAAGCACAACGATTTTTCCAGGAATTAAACCTGGTCATTATCAAGTTTCTGAAACAATTAAAAATTATTTTTTAAAAGTTAATAATGCTCAAAGCAAGATTTTCGGAAATCCATACATAAATAATCATTCTAATAATATTAAAATTTTGCCTATGGCTAGTGGTGACTTAAGTCAATTCAAGTTAAAAGATTTAACTGACTTTTTAAAAAGTGATATTTATATAGTTTTTGGAACAAGTTATATAAAAGGTGAGTTGATAGATTTTTTAGTAGAAAAAAAAGCCATCAACATTCATATGGGTGTTTCCCCTTATTACAGAGGAACAGATTGTAACTTTTGGGCATTATTTGATAATAACCCTCATTTGGTTGGTTCAACTATACATCTACTATCCAAAGGTTTAGACAGTGGTCCAATTTTATATCATGCGATGTCAAATTTAAAAAATGATCCATTTGAATACACTATGTCAACTGTAAAAGCAGCTTTTTATTCTATAGCCGAAAGAATTAAAGACAAAAAAATTTTTAAAATTTTGCCTAAGAGTCAGGATAAATCTTTAGAAATTAGATATTCTAAAAATATTGAATTTAACGAAAAAATTGTAACGGAATACAAAAATAAAAAAATTAATTTAAATTCAAAGGAAATTGATCACAATTTGTTAAAAGAGCCCTATTTTTTAGAAAAAATTTAGTTCTAAATTAATCTAGATAAAATCTTTTTAAGTAAAAGTTTTAAGATCAAAATTTTTATATTATATAAATTAAAACCTTCATTTTTAAGTTTTTTACCATCAGAGTTATACCACATTCTCATCTCACTAAAATATAGATCAATATTTTTCCTAGAAAAATTATTATTATGAAGCCTGTAAATGATTAATGGCTTCTGGATACAACCAATTCTAATTGATTTACTTATATGAATGTTGAATGCAAAGTCGCCAATAATAGAGTACAAGCGGTTAAATTTGTTTTTAAGTAATATTTTTTTTTCAACTAATAAAGTAGATATATTTATACAATATTCTTTTAATAATTCTTGAGTAATATTACCTGAGGGTAATTTCTTATTATATTTTATAATTTTTGATTTATCTTTTTGATATAGAATTTTATAGTTTGAATATACCATTTGAAAATAACTTTTTTTAATAAGTAAAACCTGTTTTTGGAGTTTATCTTTAGTCCAAATATCGTCGACATCTAAAAATGCTAAATACTTTCCCTTTGACTTCTCTATAGCTTTATTTCTAGCGTCGTAGAGTGCTAAAAATTTTTTACTTGAAAAATATTTAAATCTTTTTTCATTAAATTTTTTAAACTCAATTTTACTGTTATCAGAAGAGTTATTATCGTAAAAAATTAACTCCCAATTTTTAAAAGTTTGAGATTTAACACTCTTTAAACTTTCTTTAAGATATTTTTCTCCATTATGACAATTCATTATAACACTAATTAATGGACTCTTTTTTTTAGAAGTCATTATAATAATCTATGGTTTTTTTTAGTCCTTTGTTTAAAGAAAATTTTGGGGACCATTTAAATATCTTTTTTATTTTTGAAATATCTGGACACATTTTAAGACTCTCATCTTTTCTCATTTTGATTTTTCCAAAATTTGGTTTTGCTTTTTTGGTTTTCTCAAAAATAGTATTTACTAATTTTTTTATTGATACTGGTTGTCCTGAACCAACATTATAAATCCCATAATTGGTTTTTTTACTTAAAATTATTTTAATAATTAACTGAACAAAATCTTCAATGTATAAAAAATCTCTTAATTGATTTCCCTCTGAACAATTAAAATCTTTATTATTCAAACTTGACTTTATCACTTGAGGAATCAATCTATTAACATCTTGTGCAGGACCGTAAACTTGATAAACCCTTAATATAATACCTTTAAAATTTTCAATTTTATTTAACCTTTGAATGTGTTGTGATGATAAAAATTTTGATTTTGAATAAACTGATTTTGGTTTACATTTAAAATCTTCTTTATGTAACGCATTATTATTTCCATATTCTAAACCACTACCTATTTGAATAAATTTTTTTAAATATTTTTTATTTATAAATTGTATTAAATTCTTGCAACCAATATAGTGACTGTTAAAAGTTTTTGCTTTATTAGAATGGTCAACATAACCACTTAAATTAATTACATAATCAAATTTATAATTAAGTTTTTTTTTTAAATTTTTTTTTTTTGAAATATCACATAAAAGATATTTTACGGATTTAATTTTCCTTTTTTTAATAGGTTTTTTTGTTGATATTGAAAAAAGTTTAAACTTATATTTCTTTAACCTTTTTAGTATATGAAATCCAAGGAATCCCGTTCCACCTGCAACTAAAATATTTTGATTTTTCATTTTATGTTAAAAGATTTTTTTTTACTAAGTCTTCTAATATTTGTTTATCTCTAATTGTATCCATGCATTGCCAAAGACCGTAATGTCTGTAAGCTCCTAATTTATTTATTTTGCATACTTTTTCTAAAGGAGATCTCTCTAAAATTGTTTTAAAACCTTTTATATATTTTAAAAATTTTGGCTCCATTACAAAAAAACCACCATTTATCCAACCTTCATCTAAGCTGGATTTTTCTTTAAAATATTTTACTTTTTTTCCAATTATTTTTATCCCGCCAAATCTTGCTGGGGGCCTTACTGCTGTAAGTGTAACAAAATTTTTATTTTTAATATGAAATTTAAGAAGTTTATTTAAATTAACATTAGAAAGACCATCACCATAGGTGAGCATAAATCTCTCTTTGTTTAAGTATTTATTAAGCTTTTTTATCCTTCCTCCTGTCATAGAGTTTTTACCTGTATTTATTACTTGTATATTTAAATTAAGTAGTTTTTTTTTAAAAAAATTTTCTATTATTTTTGATTTATAACCACTAGCAATTATAAAATTCTTAAAACCATTTTTTGCATAGTATTTGATTATTCGAGCTAAAATTGGAATTTTATTTATTTTAACCATAGGTTTTGGAATATTACTGGTATACTCGGATAATCTTGAGCCTAATCCTCCGGCCAAAATAACTACTTTTATATTATTTTTGTTTAATTTTATTTTCATAATACTTTATTTGGCTTAAGCTAAGAATATTATTGTTATGATAAAATTCACTATACCAGTCTGAAACTAAACCAATCGTTTCTTTAAAAGATAAAACACATTTCCATTTAAGGAGAATATTTGATTTATTTGAGTTAAGTTTAAGAAGTTTTGATTCATGATGTAAAGATTTTCGTGTTTTTTGAATTATCCATTTTATTTTTTTCCAATCTTTGCTCATAAGTTTTATAACTGAAAGCACTTTAAAATTATTATATTTACTAGGACCAAAGTTAAAAGCTTCTCCATGAAGTTTTTTATTTTTTGTAAGTTTATTTGCTAAAATTAAGTAGCCATAAAGAGCCTCTAAAACATGTTGCCAAGGTCTAGTTGAATTCGGATTTCTTATTAAGACTTTTTTATTTTTTACACAAGATTTTATACAATCCGGTATAAGTCTATTTTCTGACCAATCTCCTCCTCCAATAACATTACCTGCTCTTGCAATACCTATAAACTTATTATTATTTTTTTGTGAAAAAAAGGAGTTGATATAAGATTGAATTACGATTTCTGCTGCAGCTTTTGATGCGCTATAAGGATCTGTACCACCAAGTAAGTCATTTTCTAAATAACCTCTTTTAAGTTCAAAATTTTTATAAACTTTATCGCTTGTTATTAATATTACCGTACATTTTTTTTTAAGTAATTTTAAACTTTCAAGAATATTTAATGTTCCTATAGTATTTGACATATAAGTTTCTTTTGATTTTGAAAAAGACTTTTTTACTAAAGCCTGCGCGGCAAGATGGAAAACAAAGTCAGGTTTTTCATTTAAAATTATCTTTTTTAAATTATTATAATTCGATAAGTCTAATCTTTTATCATTAATTTTTTTTTTTATATTAAGTAACTTATAATGAGAAGGAGAAGTAGCTATTTCATTTGAAATACCAGTGACTTTCGCTCCCAAAGATAATAACCACAAAGTTAACCAAGATCCTTTGAAACCTGTGTGGCCAGTTATGATTACTTTTTTTTTATTAAATGTTTTTTTTAAATTTTTCACTTTTTTTTAAATTGTAAATTTAAAAAATCTGTAAAGATAGGGATTAATTTTATATCTAAGATTTCCTAACAAATAGTTTTTATTTTCAGCCTTATAAACTCCTTTGATGTCGTTGGTCATTAAATTATAAACTAAAGCTAATCTATTAGATTTACCGTCTCCCTCGTAAGAGTGCCATGTAGATCTTTCAGCTCTAGAAAAAAAAACAGCTCTATTAATCTTCCATTCAACAATTTTTTTTCCATCACCTTTTTTATTTTTATAAAAAATTGTTCCAGAATTTTGTTCAGGCCTTAAATATATTACTCCGCTTAAAAGCTTATTTGGTGTATCGTCATGGATTGGAAATTTATAGTTAGCGCCAGTCTCTATTATATGAAATTCAGAATAGTCATACAATTTAACTTTTAATGGATTAATTTCTTTAAGAATTTTAATTGCAAAATTATGATATGTGGAATTTATATCTTTTAAACGTTTATTATCGATACATTCTACGTTAATATTTTCAAACTTGTCGATAGAATTATGATAAATTTTTAAAGAATTGTCAGCTACTCTGTGAAGTTTTAAATTAGATAAATAATTCAAATCACTTTCGTTTAAAAAATTATCAATTATTTTTAAATTCATATTTTTTTTTCAAAAATATAATTATACACCGATGAGAATTTTTTATTACTGTCATACATCTTTGCGTGTTTTTTATATTTTAGTTTA
Organism: uncultured Pelagibacteraceae bacterium; assembly: GCA_902596745.1. GTDB lineage: Bacteria > Pseudomonadota > Alphaproteobacteria > Pelagibacterales > Pelagibacteraceae > Pelagilacustribacter. The sequence goes on from CACJUZ010000003.1 coordinate 74,937, forward strand.
AAATCAAATTTATTCATTATTGATATAACTTCATTATATTGTTCTAAGTAGTTTTCATTAAGTTCTATTAATATACTCTTAATTTTATCGCTGGACAATAATTTGTCAGCACCTTTTAAAATTTTATGCTCTAATCCATCTACATCTATTTTTAAATAGTTTGGAACTTCTAAAATATTATTATCAATTAAAAAATTTATTGTAGTGCCTAATATTGAGTATTTTTGTTTTTCACTGAATTTTTCTCCTTTATAATCAGTAAGCGCACCAAAAGAATTCATTGACCATCCCTCTATAAATTCTGGTTCATACATATTGAGGTTTATATTGGTTTGATCATTTAAGGGTAGTTGGTTAATTTTAATTTTTTCGCTGAGATTATTGATCGATATATTTCTACTTAAAACTCGAAGATTGCTTGTTGAAGGTTCAAAACTAACGATTTTTATATTTTCAAATTTCCTGGCTGCATATAAAGAATAAAGACCAATATTTGCTCCAACATCCCAAAAAATAGGCTTTTGGGTATTAAATTCATCAATCCATTCTATTGTTTCTGGTTCTTTTGAATATAGGGTGTCTACTCTATATTTGACTGTGCTATTGGGAATAAAAAATTCAGTTTTTTTATTGTTAATAAATTTAGAAATATAAAAATCTTTATTAAAAAAATCATTAAAATGAATAAGGAAACTTTTATTGAATGTAGTTAGCAAGATTTTATCAAAAAATCTTAAGAATTTATAAATTAAAAAAGATATTTTTAAAGTCATTTTAAGATTATTTTTTTTATCGTTTGTTTTATTCTATTTTTATTTTTCATTTCTATAATTTGAGATTTTCCAATTTTAATTAGTTTTATTATTCTTGGATTGTTACTAATTTTTTTTTTATCTAAAAAAATATTTTTATAAATATTTTTTTCCAATCTTTCTTTGTATCCACTTTTTTTAAAATTACGTAAACTTGTTGGCAAATTATAATGGACTAATAACCGCTCTAACAATCTAAACAAATTATTTTTTCCATGGCAGTAATATATTTCACATAACATTCCTATACCCACTGCCTCTCCATGTCTTATAACATCAGATTTTTTTGATTTTAAAGACATTTCAATGGCATGTGCAAATGTATGTCCAAAATTTAATCTGAGTCTTTTATTCTCTTCATAAATATCATCTTTAAAAAATTTTATTTTAGTTAGTAAAGTCAATTTAATCAAATTAGATAGATATCTGTAGTTTCTTTTTAAATAATTTTTTTTATTAAATTCGAGTAATTTTAATATTTTTGAGTTATTTATTAGTCCAGATTTTATAATTTCTGGAATGCCGGCTAAAAACTCTCGGGTAGGAATTAGTTCTAATACATTTTTTGATATAAATACGTTCTGGGCATGATAATAATTTCCAACAGAATTAATAATATTATTATAATTAATTCCTGTTTTTCCACCTAAACAACTATCAACTATTGCCGTCATCGTAGTAGGAATATGAAAGTAAATCATTCCTCTTAAATAAAGTGATGCAGCCAGTGCAGATACATCTCCTACCACACCTCCTCCACATGATAATAAAACAGATTTTTTTGAAAATTTTTTTTTTATTAACTCATCCAAAATTTTGAATAAAAAGCTTTTATTTTTATTAATTTTAGAACCATCAACTCTAAGAAGATTTACCTCTAAGCCTGTTTTTTTTAAATCTTTAAATAAATATTTTGTAAAGTTTTTATTTAAGTTTTTATCTATAACCAATATCATTTTTTTGTCTGAATATAAATTTGATAAAGCCTTATAAATATCTGGACTTTCTTTGTTGTGACAAAAAGTTGCTTTATAGCTTTTTTTTTCAATCTTGTAGTTCAAAATCATTGGTTTATTTATTTTTATTGTAAAGTTTGTAAAGTCTATCCCTCTTCATTTTTTTTCTTGCTAAAATTAAATTTTTTGGGACATCTATTGAAAAGCTGTCTCCTTTTAAAGAAAATGTTTTAATTTTTAATCCTGTATCAATAGCTCTTAGAAGCTCAATATCTTCTAACTGTTCTAGTTTGCTTTTTTTGCAATCAGCAAAACTTTTTAACGCTGATGGTTTAAAAGAGATAACTGAAAGATGCTTATAAATTTTATCGGTAGTACTGATAAAATGGTAAGGTGTATTAGATCTTGTTAAATATAATACCTCCCTTTTCTTATTAAATATTATTCTCACAATATGTGGGTCTGTTGTAAATTTTGTTGGCAAATTAGGAAGTATAATGTCAAAATTTTTATTCTTTCTGTGATGTTTTACTACTTGATTAATATTAAATGGATCAATGAGAGGTTCATCTCCTTGTATATCAACTACTTGATCAAATTTATTTTTTAATTTTTTATAGGCCTCAAATATTCTATCACCGCCCTGTTTATGTTTTGTGGATGTTAAAATAACTTTAGCATTATATTTTTTAGCAACTTGATATACCTCTTTAGTATCACAACAAATAAACACATCATCCAAACTTTTCGCCATTTTTGTTCTTCTGTAGGTATGAATAATTAAGGGTAAATCTCCAATCATTTTTAATGATTTGCCCGGAAGCCTTCTCGAATTAAATCTTGTAGGTATGAGACCAACAGCTTTACGCATTTAGCCAACCCCCATCTATTGAAATATTTGCTCCATTTATATACTTGCTTTTATCCGATAAAATAAAGGCTATTAGATTTGCTACTTCATCAGGTTCCCCCCATCTTTTCATAGGTATTCTTGATAGTGTCCAGTTATATAGAGTTTTTTTATTTTTTTTAAATTTGTTAAAATAAGAGGTTTTTATAAAACCAGGAATTATTGTATTTGCTCTAATCCCATACTTGCTCATTTCAGCAGCAAAAGACTTAGTTAAAGATGAAAGAGCTCCCTTGCTTGAAGCATAACCAGAAAGTTCGTCAAAACCATTCTCTCCTACTATTGAACCAACATTTATAATTGAACCTTTAATTTTATATTTAATATTATATTTAGCAAACTCTTGCATTAAATTAAAAATACTAAAATAATTAGTATCAAAAACTTTTTTCAATTCCTTTTTTTTTATTTCTAAGAATTTTTTTCTAAATCTAACTCCTGCATTATTGACCAAGCAATTTATAAATCTTTTTTCTTTTTTTGAGTCTAAAAATATCTTTTTTATCAGATCTAAGTTATTAACATCTCCGTTATAAATTTTTATATTATGAAGATTTTTAAATTTTTTATTATCTTTCTTATCTTTAATTATTACTACTAAATATGCTCCGTAGTAATTTAATTTACGTACACAGCTTTCACCGATACCTTTTCCGCCACCAGTTACTAAAATTATTTTATTTTTTAAATCATTCATTTTAAAAACTTATTGAAATACTTATTAAACTTATTGGGTTCATTATTGACTAAAAATGTTTTGTTTGCTTTTAAAAGATTATATTCAAAAATATTTTTACCAATTTTTTTAACTTTTAAATTCGGCCAAAATTTATTTGAAAAAACATCTAAAGCAGGATTTTGCGGAAAATGAATTATAGTTGTACCTTCTTCTAAAGCTTGTACGCAAACACCTGTTGCTGATCCAAAAAAAAGAGAGAGATTTTTAGATTTTCTATTTGTACCTCGATTTTTGTAATAACTTAAAATTGAACCTATCTTTTTTTTAAATCTCAAATGTTTAGATGAATATTTATTAAGAGGATGAATACGAACTGATAACTTTTTAAAATTAAAATTTTTTTTATAAGAGATATATGACTCGAACATTTGTATATACTCATTAAATTTTTCAAGGTTATACGGTACAAAGATAAAACCACTTAATGTTTTATTTTTATTTTTTTTAAATCTTAATGATGGAACTATTGATATTTTTTTCTTCTTCCAACCAAAATACTTTTTTAAGACTCTTTTTTGATCGGTACTTGAGACAATAAGGTTATCTAAATTTTGGTTTTTGTATATTAAATCGGTCTGAACAGGCCACGGAGCACAATGTAGATAACCAAAAGTATTAATTTTTTTGTTAATTTTTTTTGCTTGAGTAAGTATATTGTTTTGAAATGGCACCCCTTCATAATTGAGTAAAATATTTTTTGCTTTAGTTTTAGTTTGTATTTTTTTAAAAAATTCAGTTACTTTGATAGCGTAGTGATATTCTCTCCAACAATAATGTTGAATTTTTTTTAATGAAAAATATTTATTTGTTACCAAGTTAAATAAATATTTAATAAGATAGTAAAAACTAAAACTATTTTTTTTCCTCTTAGCAACTATAGCTATACTCTTATTAATTCTTTTCGGGATAAAATTATCTAACGAAATCAAAAACCAAAATATTTTTTTATTATTAGTACCTATATTAAAATAATTGTCGTAAAAATTTCCGTTTTTATCAAAATTTAAACTCGAGGCATAAGAGACAATAATAGTTGATTTGTTATTTGTTAAAAAATTTTTTTCATGGTGAAGGTCTAAGTCAAAATCTCTTGAAATTGATAAAACATTTTTAATTGAAAAAAAATATTTTTTAAACTCACTTTTTTTAATTATATCAAGAACTTTGTATCTACCTGGAGAATTAGCCCATATTGTAAAAAAACATAAAGGACTTAAACAAATATCGATATTATCCTTTTCTTGTTTTTTTAAAAAACTTTTACAAGAATTAATTAACTCTAGTTGAAATTTAGATATTTCTTTCATTTAATTTTCCAATAATATTAATAATCTTTTTACTCTGTAGTTTTGAACCCAGGCTAAATCTTGCATAACTCTCTAAACCTTTAACCCCTGGCCCTTTTCTAAATAAAATACCTTTTTTTTTAAAAAAAAATTCTTTTTTCTTTATATTTTTACCTAATTCGATATGAAAAAAATTTGCATGCGTGTCAATAAAATTTATTCCCATTTTTGTCAGTTGCGACTTAAGAAAGTTTTTTGAGTTGTTGATTTCAGAAATATGTTTTCTTACAATTTTATAATTTTCTAATAAATATTTAATTGCTACACATGAAAAATTATTAATTTCATACATAGGTCTAAATTTGTTTAATAGCTTAGAAATTTTAGTTCCTGATATTGCGTAACCAGCCCTTAAACCAGCAATACCGAATGATTTTGAAAAAGTTCTTGTTATTACAAGATTTTCATACTTTTTTAAATAACTTACATAACTTTTTTTGTAGAAACCTTCATATGCCTCATCTATGACAATTGGGACTCTATATTTTTTTGATTTATTTAAAATTTTTTTCATTTGTTTTGTCTCTATTATTGTACCTGTTGGGCTGTTTGGATTCGCAATAATTATTAAAGATATTTTTTTTGATATAGATTTTAAAAGTTTGTCATAATTTAATTCTAGTTTTTTATTGTATTTAATTTCTATTTTTTTCAAATTATATAAATCACAATATACGTTGACCATACCAAAAGTTGGTTGAAGAATTATGACTTTATCTCGAGGCATAGTAAATAGCTCGAAACAAGATTTTAGTGATAAATCTGATCCATTAGAAAGATAAATCATATTCTCTGACACTTTGTTTTTTTTTGCAATAATTTTTTTTATTTCGGAAACGTTTGGATAAGAAGTTAAATTAAACGTGTTAACTTTTTTTTTTAGATAAACTAAAAAACTTTTTTCAAATTCGATTACTCTCTCGTTTTTATCTAATCTTAGAAATTTTGATCGATCTAAAGTATCGTGTGGAAAACGATTAACTTTATTTAACCATATTTTTTTCATTTATCTTAAGCCATTCTTTTGCGTGTTTTTTTCCAATAAGTTCACCAGAAACATCACACTTATTGCAAGGTTGAAAATTTCTATCTGCATTTAATAATTTATTTCTAGCAAATCTATATTTCTTATCTAGCCAAATATCTAAAATTTTTTTTTCTTTAACATTTCCTATGACATATTTTTTCGCCCAATCATGTGAACACATCTGAACATCGCCATTATAGTCAATAAAAAAAGTGTAAGCAGGATAATTACATATAGCATTTAGAGATTTTTTTAATGCAGGTATTTTATATTCTGCATTTGTCAAGGTTCCACTTCTGTTACTTATATTTAAACCAAAATTTTTTTCTTCGGGCATATACCTATTCCTAATAACATATTGGTCTTTTCTTAAATTTGCTTTTTCACACAATTTATGAAAATTTTCCTCTTCTTTCGGACCATCGTATACGCTTATTAACAAAGTAGATAAACCTGATTTAAAGAGTTTTTTTAATCTTTCTAAATTTAAAACATCTCCATTAGTAATTATTTCAATTTGTGCATTTGGTAAAAATTTTCTTGCTTCTGAAATACTAGAATAAATTTTTTTATCTAATAAAGGCTCCACATATCCAGAATATATTATCATTCCTTTATAATTCAATTCTGCAAGCTCAGAGAATATTTTAGTATGTAGATCAGTTGCAATAAACTCGTTTATATCTAAATAATCTGGATCACTTCTTGGACAAAAAGAACACTTTCGATTACACATGCCGGAATTACTTATCTCTACTACAGACATTAAAGGTATCTTGCTACCTTCAATTAATTGAAGGCTATCTTCAGTAATCTTATTTTTTCTAGGTATATTCTTATCAATTAATAAATTTTCTTGCATTATTATATGGTTGGTTATAACGTTCAAATATTGAACAGTAAAGTATTATTTGTCTAATTATTACGCAAATACGCTTATTAAATGGAGATTTTATAATGACTAAAATTAAATTAGCTTTTTTTAGTACATCAAGATCAGAATTAGGAAACATGTCTAATTTAATAAAATATTTAAAAAAAGATAAAAGATTTCATATTTACTTTTTTGCTGGTGGAACACATTTTTTAAAAGAATTTGGAAACACATTTAAAGAAATTAAAAAGAAAAAAATAAAGATCGATAGTACATTTAAATTTTTTTCTAATAAAAATAAGTTAAAAGATATATCTTACCAACTAGGAGAAGCCCAAGAAAAAATTAATAAAATTTTTTTAAATTTTAATTTTAAATATATGGTTTTATTTGGAGATAGATATGAATTACTACCTATAATCAATAATTTAATTTTACACGAAAAAAAATTAATTCACTTTGGTGGTGGTGAAACAACTTTAGGAGCAATTGATCAAAAGGTTAGAAACATTATTACCAGCGCAGCAGATTTACATTTTACATCCTCAAATGAGTATAAAATTAATTTAATTAAAAAAGGTATTAAAAAAGAATATGTATATAATGCAGGGACATTTAGTAATTCAGCTATTAAAGATAACCAGAAAAATAATTTATTTCTTAAAAGATTTAAATTAGAAAAAAATTTTGTAATAATGACTTATCATCCAGAAACACTAATTTCTCTCAAAAAAAATTTATTAGTTTTGAAAAATATTTTTTTATTTTTAAATAAAAAAAAATTTAAAGTAATTATTACAGCGCCTAACAAAGAAATATACTCAGATAAAATATTATTAGAAATTAAAAAAAATTTAAAATTAAATGAAAATTTAATTTATTTTCCTTCTTTAGGAAATAATCTTTTTAAGTATTTGCTTAAAAAAAGTAAATTTATTATTGGTAACTCATCCGCATGTGTAATTCTTGCTCCTTTCTATAAAGTTCCTTCAATTAATGTAGGGAATAGACAAACCGGTAGATTAATGCACTCAAGTGTTATTAATACAAGCGGAATTGGTAAATCGTTAGAAAAAAGTTATGATATTTTAATGTCGTCCAAATATAAAAAAAATATTAAAAATCTTAAGTTTAAATTACAGAAAAAAAATCAATTTTCTTTTGTTAAAAATAAAATATTAAATTTTATAAAAAAAAATGAAAAATAAATATCCCTGGAATAAAAAATTATATATTATTGCAGAAGCTGGTGTAAACCACAACGGAAAGTATAATCTTGCAAAAAAAATGATTTTAAGTGCTAAAAAAGCTGGTGCTGATGCAGTTAAGTTTCAAACATGGGTGGAAGGCGAATTAACAGGTAAATTTACAAAAAAAATTGGATATGTCAAAAGAAATTTTAAAACAGATCTATCAAGATATAAAATATCTAATAAATTATCACTTTCCTTTAAAGAGTTTATAAAACTAAATAAGTTTTGCAAAAAAATTAAAATTGATTTTTTAACTACTCCCTGTGGAGAAAAAAGTCTAAAATTTATCACAGATAAATTAAAAGTGAAATATATTAAAATTGGTTCTTCAGAATTAAATAATTTGGATTTTTTAAAAAAAGTAAGTAAAAAAAAACGTCCGATTATTTTTTCTTCTGGAATGGGAACTCTTGAAGAAATTAAAAAAGCTTACAGAGTATGTAAAAAAAATAACAAGTATCCTATTATAGTTTTTCAGTGTACTTCCCAATATCCTTGTGATCCAAAGAATGTAAACTTAAATGTTATTTCAACTTTGCAAAAATTTTTTCCATTAGTTGGATTTTCAGATCATACAAAAGGTAAAGAGGCAGCTATAGGAGCAGTATCTTTAGGCGTTAATATTGTAGAAAAACACTTTACTTTAAATAAAAATTTTAATGGTCCTGATCACAAGGCATCTTTAAGTGTAAATGAACTTAAGGATTATATTTATTCGCTCAAATTAACTAAGCGAATGTTAGGCTCATATATAAAAAAACCAACTCAGGAAGAAAAAAACATAATGGAGCAAACTAGGAGAGGACTTGTAGCAAACCGAGATATTAAAAAAGGAAGTATTTTACGGTATTCAGATATTTCACTAAAAAGGCCAGCTAGTGGAATACAGCCTAATGAGCTCAAATACGCAGTAAACAAAAGAGTAATGATAAATCTTAAAAAAGACCAACCAATTAAAAAGAAGAATTTAAAATCATTATGAACTTAGTACGTGATCAGAAAAATTGGGATATAATTTTGGGAAAATTTAAAAAAGATGGAATAAGTGACTCTTACCATAATTTTGAATATCAAAACCTTTATAAATCCAAAAATTCAGAACCAATTCTTTTTGTACATGAGAAAAAAAATAAAATATTTATTTTACCATTTCTTAAAAATAAAATTTTGGATACAAATTATTATGATTTTGAGACTGCATATGGTTATGGTGGACCACTAACATCTTCATTTGACGTAAATTTCATTAAAGATTCTTGGGGGAAATTTAAGGAAATATTAAATAATGAAAAAATAATTGCAGGAATTATAAGATTTAACCCTATTCTTAACTCTGATGAAATTTTTGAAAATAAATTTATTAAAATAATCTACAAATGTAGCACGGTTGTAATGGAGTGTAATAAAACTTTAGATCATGCAAGAAGTAACTATTCAAAAGATATTAAAAATAGGCTTAAAAAAATTAATAAAGATAATATAAAAGTAAGTATTTCAAACGAAAGTAATTATTTAAACTCATTTAAAAAAATTTATATCGATAGAATGACTAAATTAAAAGCAGATCAAAGCTATTTTTTTACCCAAAATTATTTTGATAATTTTATAAATTTTAATAAAACAAATTGGAAAATATTATCTGTAATTTTCGAAAACAAATTTATTGGAGGAGCTATTTTATTATTTTCAAAAAATATTTGCAATGTTCATTTGTCCTCTAGTTTAGAAAAACATTTTAATCTTTCACCAAATATTATTATAAGAGATAAAGTAATAGAATATTGCTACTCAAACAAAATAAACTATATCCACTTCGGCGGTGGGAGAACCCATCTTAAAGATGATAGTCTTTTAACTTTTAAAATGAAATTTTGTAAAAATTTAAAAACATATTTTTTAGGAGGAATGATTATTAATGAAGAAATTTATAATAAATTTATCAAAGAAAAATCAAAAGAGGTTCCTGAAAAATATAAAAATTATTTTTTAAGATATAGATATTAATATGAGAAAACTTATTGGTGGAAATTATGGATTTAAGAGAACTTATCGAATAAAAAATAATTTCTTTATCAGAAATTCAGATAATCTTTTTCCCAGTGGAAGAAGTGCTTTTATAAGTCTTGTAGAATATTTGTTTAAAAAGAATAATTTAAGCAAGATAGAAATCCCTACCTTTTTATGTGAAAGTATTGCTCAATCTTTACATAGATATAACTTTGATTATTCATTTTACTCTATTAACAAAAAATTTGAATTAAAACCAAAATTAAAAAAAGACACTATTACTTTATTGGTAAATTTATTTGGTATGAATGATGAAAATATAAAGAAAATAGTTAAAAATAACTCTGGCCAAAGTTTTATTATAGATATGACTCATTCAATATTAAATAAAAACTTTTCATTGGAGAAAAAAGAAAATACAGAAATATTTTTTTCTTTAAGAAAGTTTTCACCAGTTATGGCTGGAATGTCTTCAATCAAGAATATGCAAAGTGTTTTAAATTCTCGTTATTTAAGATTGTTTAAAGATAATATTGAATTAAAAAAAAAAAGATATAAATATTTTAAATTAGAAAATAAGCCTATTGATATTTTTTTTGAAAATAAAATGATAAGACAATTTAGTAATCATGAGAAAAAACTTAAAAGAATTTTTCATACTAAAGTTCCAAAAATAATGCCAGTTTTATTGAATGGTATTAATTGGAATGAAGTTAGAAGGAAAAGGAAAAACAATTTTCTCTATTTAACTAAAAAAATAAAAAAGAAATTTAAAATAATAAATTTAGGTAACTTGAGAAAAAGCGTTACTCCTATGTTTTTAGTACTAGACCTTGGTAAACATAGAGATAACATAAAAAAATTTCTTTTTTCAAAAAGAATACTGACACCAGTTCATTGGCCAAAATCAAAATTTGTAAATTACAGAAACTTTAAAGTTGAGAAAAAAATGACTGAAACTTTATTAAGTATACCTATTGATCAAAGATATAATTATACTCATATGGAACTCATATCGAAAAATTTATTAAAATATTAAAATGAAAAAAAATTTAAAAATAAGGGAAGACATTACAATTAAACAAACATTTACAAGGTTAAATAGTACAGGTCTGGGATGTTTGTTTGTAGAGGATAAGAAAGGTAAATTTTTAGGAACAATAACAGATGGTGACTGTAGAAGAGCACTCTTAAAAGGACAAAATCTAAATTCTAAAATTAAAAATATTTATAACAAAAAGCCCTTCAAACTTTTTCAAAACACTTTTGATAAGAACAATTTGAGAAATTTATTTATTAAAAATAAAATTGACCTTATTCCAATTTTAAATAAAAATAATAAAGTAAATAATTATATAACTTTTTCTGAGACTTTTAAAAAGAAACAAAAACAAAAAATTTATAAAAAGAATAAAAATTCGATAGTCATAATGGCTGGTGGTCAAGGAAAAAGGATGTTGCCATTTACAAGTATACTCCCAAAACCATTGTTACCTTTAAAGAAACAAACTGTCATAGAGAAAATAATATCAAATTTCATAGATCAAAAATTTACAAATTTTATTTTATCAGTTCATTATAAGTCGAAAATAATTAAATCTTTCTTTGAAGAATTAAAACCTAAATATAAAATTAGATTTATAGAAGAAAAAAAACCAATGGGAACTATCGGATCACTAAGCCTAATGAAAGGGAAATTATCTCAAGATTTTTTTGTTTGTAATTGTGATACTATTTGTAATCCAAATTTTAATGAGGTAATTAAATTTCATAAGAATAATAAAAATATTCTTACGATAATTGCTTCATCAAGAAAAATATCTATACCTTATGGTGTCTGTGAGTTAAGTGACACCGGAGAGTTTTTAAAGATAAATGAAAAACCAAATAAAGAATTTATAATTAATACTGGAATGTATTTGATAAATAAAAAGATATTTAAGTACATACCCAAAAGAAAAATTGATATTGATATTTTAATTAAAAATTTAAAAAACAATAATGAAAAAGTAGGAGTGTTCCCATCATTAGAAAATGAATGGTCTGATGTTGGAGTTTGGAAAAATTACGAACAATACATTAAAAGTATTTAATAATGCATAATTTTTTAGGTATCATAGCTGCAAGAAAGAAATCTATAAGGATTAAAAACAAAAATTTAGAAAAATTAGGAAAAAAAAAATTAATTGAGTACACTTTTTCTTCCGCTAAAAAATCAAAAAAATTAGACAAGATTTTTTTATCTACAGATGATACTAAAATTATAAAACTTGCAAAAAGGTACAATATCAAAGCTCCATTTCTCAGACCTAGCTCTATATCAACATCAAAAACAAAAATGGAAACAGTAGTTTTGCACTCGCTTAAATTTTATAAAAAAAAGTATAAGATTTTACCTAAAAATTTTGTAATCTTACAACCTACGTCTCCTTTTAGAACACAGAAAGACATTGATAATTCTATAAATAAATATAAAAAATTAAAATCTAAATCTTTGGTTTCGGTTAGTAAACCACTAAATCCTGTTGAAGAAATTTTTATTATTTCAAAAAGAAAACTTGGAAAAAACCTTAAAAAGTTCAAAAATAATAGCTTATTTTTAAATGGGTCTATTTACATAAGAAACACAAAAGAATTTTTAAAACAAAGAATTTTAATAAGTAAAAATTCTAATTATTTTGTAACAAAAAAAATAAATTCTATAGATATAAACGATAAAATGGATTTAAGTTTCGCAAAGTCACTAATTAAATAGGTTTACTATGAAGATTGAAAATAAATTTCAAGTTTTGTTTAAAGGTAATGTATATGATTCTTTGAATAAATACATTTTTCAAAAAAAATTTTCAAAAATTGCCTTAATTTTAGATAAAAATTTAAAAAATTATGTATATTTTAAGAAAGTTATAAATAAGATAAAAAAAAAACATAAAATTAAAAAAATATATTATTACTCAGAAATTGGTGAGCCATCATATCAATTTCTAGAAAACGAAAAGAAAAACTTTAAATTTAAAAATAAAGCTAAATTTGATCTATTCATTTCTATTGGAGGAGGAAGTACAATAGATTTTTCAAAAGGGTTGGCGGTTGTTTCTAAAAATCCAGGAAATGCTTTAAAATATATGGGATTTCCTGTGCTACGTAATAAACCTGTGCCTATTATTGCAATACCTACAAACTGTAGTACTGGATCAGAAGTAACATTTAACGCAGTTTTTACTGATAAAAAAAATAAAAAGAAGCTTGGTATAAATTCAAAACATAACTATCCGATACTTTCTATATATGACCCAAAATTAGTAGGATTAGCTAATGATCAAATAATATTCTATTCATCTTGTGCATCTTTAATGAGAGCATTGGAAACTTATGTAAGCAGAGACTCTAATATTATAACTAAATTTTACTCTAAAAAATCTTTTTTTTTGATAACTGAAAATTTAAAAAATGCACTCAAGCAAAAAAGGAAAGAAAGTTATTTAAATTTACAATTCGGTTGCTTATTTTCTATGTTAGCCTTATCAAATGCAGGGGGTGGTGCAGCTGGAATTTTAACATATATGTTATCAGTAAAATACAATTTACCCCAGGCCTGGACTTATGCTGTGGTAGGGATTGAGTTTTTAAAAAAGAATATAAAATTAGGATATACGGATTATAAAAATATTGCAAAGTTAGACGGTAAAACGTTAAATTTAAACAAGGAAATTAAAAAAATTGAAAATCTAATGCCTGAAAAGATAGGAAATACTCATACAAATAGTTATTCAAGTTACAAATCCTCAATATATGAAACTTTAATTTTAAAAAAAAGTACGCTTGATAATAAAAATCCAGTAAAGTATAAAATAAAAGATATCGATGATCTCTCTAAAAAAATATCTATAAAACTCGAAAAATATTTTTAATTATGCCAGGTTTTGAATTTATTAACGATCTTGAAAAAAAAGCAATACTTGATTTATTTGAAAAAAATAAAAAAAAATACGGCACATTTCCTTTATTTAGACCTAGAAAATATGTTAAAAAATTTGAAGAAAAATTTGCTAATTATATTGGTGTTAAATATGCTTGCTGTGTAACGTCCGGCACAGCAGCTATTAAGGTAGCGCTCATAGCTGCTGGTGTAAAAAAGGGTGATGAAGTTATCATACAAAGTTTTACTTTTGTAGCTCCTGTTGAAGCAATAATAGACATTGGAGCTAAACCAGTTTTGGTAAATGTTGATGAAACATTAAACATGTGTCCAATCGAACTGGAGAAAAAAATAACAAAAAAAACAAAGGTAATAATGCCAGTTCACATGTTGGGTGTTGCTGCTGACATGGATAAAATAAATAAAGTAGCGAAGAAACATAAAATTTTAGTGATAGACGATAATTGTGAGGCTTTAGGAGCTAAGTGGGGTAATAAAATGCTTGGAGCTCAGTCAGATATGTGCACGTGGAGCTTTGATAACGGCAAAACTATTACCACTGGTGAGGGTGGAATGATTACAACAAATAATAAGGAGTTTTTTAAATTATGCAAAGAGTACATGGACCATGGACATGAAAATAATCCTAAATTTCCAAGAGGAAGGGACACGCATCGAATTCCTGGCTTCAATTTTAGGCCTACAGAATTAACTGGTATCATCGGACTAGTGCAGCTCAAAAAAATTGGTAAAATTATCAAAAATAATAAATTTTATAGTCAATTTTATATTAAATTACTTAAAAAATACAAAGGAATAAATTTAAGAAAAATTCCTAATAAAAATAAACCTTTAAATGATTGTGTAATTTTTAATTTTACTAATGAAAAATTGGCCAAAACATTTGTTAAAAAATTAAATGAGAACAATCTAGTTACCAAAAATGTCCCCGATGCAATAGAATGGCACTATGCAATGTATTGGGACCATATTTTTAAATTATTTGGATTAAATAAATCTAAACTAAAGCAAAAACTTAAAAAATCCAGCTACATATTAAATAGAAGTGTATCTTTACCAATTTTTGCTAATGAAAAAATTGGAAAGGTGAAAAACAAAATAAAGATAATAAAATTTATATTAGATAAAATGTTGAAAAATGAGTAAATTAGACAAAATTAGAAAAATAATTATTAAAACTATAAAAAAAAATAATTCCCATCTTCATGAGCCTTATTTTGATAAAAAAGAACTTTTTGAGGTAAAAAAAACAATAAAAAGTACTATAGTTTCCACTTACGGTAAAAGTATAAATATTTTTGAAAAAAAAATATCAAAATTTTTAAAATCAAAATTCACGCTATGTGTTAATTCTGGTACTTCTGCTTTACATATTTCTTTAAAAGTTTTAGGTGTTGATAGAAATAGTATAGTTTATATGCCAAGTTTAACTTATGTGGCAGCCGCAAACGCAGTTAGATACAATCAGGCTGAGCCCTTTTTTTTAGATAGTGACAAATTTAATTACGGTATTTGTTATAAAGATTTAAAAAAAAATCTAGAAAAAAATGTTAAATTTATAAAAGGTAAACCTTTCTGCAAAATAGCAAAAAAAAAAATATCTGCTATTTTAGTTGTACATGCTTTTGGATATGCAGCAAATATTCGAAAAATTATCAAAATTGCAAAAAAATTTAAAATTCCAGTAATTGAAGATGCAGCTGATTGTTTTGGCACAAAAGTTTTTGGAAAATACTTAGGTACTTTTGGAGATGTGGGTATTTTAAGTTTTAATGGTAACAAAACTATAACATCTGGTTCTGGCGGTGCGATCTTAACTAAAAATAAAAAATTGTTCAATAGAGCATCAAAACTTATTACAGTATCGAAAAAAAAACATAAATGGAAATTTATACATGATGAGGTTGGATATAATTATAAAATGAACGCTTTGAACGCTTCACTTGGTATTGCTCAAATAAAAAAAATTAATTTGATCTTAAAAAGAAAAAAAACATTACACTTCAGATATTTAAAAAATTTCAATGATTTAAAAGATATTGAAGTTGTGACGTCAGAGAAAAACACAAAATCAAATTATTGGATTAATTTAATCAAAGTTAAAAATATATCTTTAAGAGACAAAATTTTAAACTATTTATCACGTCATAAAATTTATTGCCGTCCAGTCTGGGATTTAATGCATACCTTACCTATGTATAAAAAATATTATAGATCTAATATATCTGAAGCAAAAAAACTTTATGAAACGACTATTTGCTTACCAAGTGGTCCCTCTCTATAAATGTTAAAAAAAAAATATTCTGCTATTTTTATTGGAACAAGAATTGAGGCATTAAATGAGTTAGAAAAAAAATTTAATGTCATAAAAATTATCACAACTAAAAATAGTTTTATTGCTAAAAAATACTCATCGAGTTTAATTATAAATAAATCAAATAAGTTTCAGTTTTTTGAATTGATAAAAAAATATAGCGTAGACTTAATTTTATCAGCTGGCTTTCCTTACATAATACCACAAGAGGTTTTACATTATTATAAATTTAGAATTTTTGTTAATTCTCACCCAAGTTTATTACCAAAATACCCTGGAAGAAAAAGTATTAACAAAGCTTTTTATGCAGGTGAAAAAAAATTTGGTTGTACATTACACTTAATGGAAAAAAATGTTGATGCGGGAAAAGTTATTAGTCAAAAATATTTAAAATTACATTCCAAAAATATTAAAGATATCCAACATTCTATTTTTTCAAAATTAGAGCCTATTGTAATTAGAAAAGGATTAAATAAACTTTTAAAAAAAATAAATTGGTCAATTAATTTTAGAATATTAAAAATATCTGACTGTAAAAAATCTCTAGTTTGGAGAAATAATTCAAAAATATGGTTGCATACTAAGCCTGACAAAAATTTAAAAAAAAGAACATTCACCATTGATGATGAGAATGAATGGTTTAAAAAAGTTTCAAAAAAGGGAAGAATTAATTTAGCTATAATTTACAACTTTAAAGAATATATTGGAAACGTGTATTTAACAAATATGTCAAAAACTTCTGCAGGTTTTGAAATTTTTATCGGTAAACATCAAAAATGGAACCAAGGCCTTGGAACAAAAACTTTATTAAACACAATTTATCTTGCCAAAAATAAATATAATCTTAAAAAATTACACTTATTTGTTAAAAAAACAAATAAACCAGCAATAAATATCTACAAAAGAGCAAATTTTAAAATGTCTAAACAAAAGAAAGTTAAAGGTTATCATTATATGGTATTAAATTTAAACGATGAAAAATAAAATATTAATTGTAGGCGGCCAAGGTTATATAGGACAAGTTTTATTGCCTTTTTTTGCCGATAAAAAATATCTGGTTACATCATTAGATAATTTAATTTATAACCAAAAGAAAAAAAAATTAGATAAAAAACTTAAGTCAAATTTAGTTGATCTAGATTTCCGTAAAAGAAATCTTATTTTCAATTTAATTAAGAATAATGATATAATTATTTTTCTTGCGGGATTAGTGGGAGATCCAATAACAAAGAAATACCCTGTTCTATCCAAAAAAATTAATAGATTTGGTATAATAAATTTTATCAAGATATTAAAAAAATTTAATGAGAAACATTTTATTTTTATTTCCACTTGCTCAAATTATGGAATAATTAAAAAAAATTTAAAAGCAAATGAAAACCATAAATTATTTCCTTTATCTAGATATGCAAACGATAAAGTGCAAATAGAAAAATATATCCAAAAAAATTTATTTAAAACAAAGAATTTTTCTACGATATTAAGATTTGCAACTGCTTTTGGTTATTCAGAAAGGATGAGATATGATTTAACTGTAAATGAATTTGTTAAAACTTTATTTTTTAAAAAAAAACTAGAAGTTTATGATCAAGATACTTTTAGACCATATTGCCATGTAAAAGATTTCGCAAACATAATATTAAAAGTAATTAAGTCTAAAAAAAGCAAAGTAAATAATCAAATATTTAATTGTGGTGATAACAGACATAATTATAGCAAATTATCTATAGCAAAAAAAATATCGAAATACTTTAAAAATCCAAAAATTGAATATAGAGATTTGCCATCACAAGATAGGAGAAATTATCAGGTCAACTTCAACAAATTAAATAAAATATTAAATTATAAGTGCAAATTTAATTTAGATTTTGGTATTAAAGAAATTATTTATTATTTAAAAAAAAATAAAGACCATAAAAATAAAAAACTAGGTAATTACAAAGTAAACATACTTAAATAAATTTTGAAAATTTTTGTTCTAATATCTCATGGCTTAGTTTTTTACTTTTACTTAAAGTAATATAGTTTTCAATAAACTCTTCGTACTTTTTATTGTTAAACTTTAAATTTATTTTTATTTTTTTCTCGGTAAGTTCATCTATATTTATTGTTTTTACTCCAAGAGCTTCTGAAAAACTTAAAATACTATTCATTAAGTAACTACTTTTTTTCATTTCGTCGGTATATGTCAATAAAACTGGTTTTTTCAACAGGCATGCAAAATTTAAAGATGTGGAGTCATGAGCTATGACTAAATGTGAATTTTTTATTAACTTATAAGTATTATTATAAACGATCTTTCTTCCACCAAAATCTCTAGTTTTATCTCTGTAAGCTCTTGGATGTCCGGCTATAATTATTTTTTTTTTAAATTTTTTTTCAATCATTTTGAAAAAATGATTAAGTGATGAAAAATATTTTTTTTTTGTAACGGTCCTTATTTTTAATCTTTTATAATCTGGATGATTTTCTTCGTATTGATCAATAAACACAATATTATTTGAATACTTTCTCGTATTTTTGTCTTTAAGATAAAAGTCATAATCATAGGTATGTGTAAAAACTTTATTTTTTAAAAAATACTTAATTTTATTAATTGATTTTTTTCCTGTGATGCAATTTAGAATATTTTTATTATAATAATAGTATATTGAATTATTTAGTAATCGAATAACAATTAAAGAAAATATATTACAAAATTTTTTAAAAAAATCTCTTCTAAAAAAAGTGGGAAAGTTTCTCCCTAAAATATATTGAAAAGGTATGACATCATATCGTAATACTAAAATGTTTTTATTGTACAAAAGGAAAAAATTTAAGATGGTTTGTAAAAATGTTTCGTTGCAAAGATTATAAATTACAGAGTTTTTTATATTCCTAGATACTCTAAGCGCATCTTTGCTTTTTTTGACGTAGATAATTTTTTTTAGTTTTGTTGATTTTTTTATATATTCTTTTGGACTATTTCCTAAAAAAATTGTTTTAACTTTCCATCCCTTTTTTTTAAAAATTTTGTATCCAAATCTTTCTAAATTTCTCTGATCAATTTTTTGAGAAACTAAAACGAATAAACTTTTATGATTCATTCTATACCCTTTAAAAATTGATTTATGATTTTTAAACCTTGTTTTGCACTTTTTTCAGGATGAAATTGACATCCTACTATGTTTTCATTTTTTACAACAGCAGGTATCTCCATTTCACTAAAATTATATGAAGCGATAACATATTTTTCTGGAACTTCAGTGGCGTAATAAGAGTGGATAAAATAATACTCATCCTGATCATTTAAAATTTCAGACAAACTATTTTTCAAGTTATGTTTTCTCAACTTATACCATCCTATACTTGGTACTTTAAAAAGTTTACTTTTATCTTTATTTGGTATTTTTTTTATTTTTCCTTTTATAAAACCTAAACCTTTTGTAAAACCAAACTCATGGCTTTCTTCAAATAAAATTTGCATGCCAAGACAAATACCCATTAAAGGAATTTTATTTTCCTTTAATTTCAATATTGTATCTACTAATTTTTTTTCCCTTAAAGATTTCATACAGTTTTTAAATGCTCCAACACCAGGTAAAAACACTCTTTTTGCATTTAATATTTCATCGTAATTTTCAGAAACTTTTACTTTTTTGTCATATATTTCTATTGCTCTCTTAAGACTTAAAAGATTTCCACTTCCTGAATTTATAATTATAATTTGAGACATCTTTAAATTAAAATTTCTTTTGCTTTTTTAATTGTAATTAAATCGTAATGTAAAACTCTAGCGATTGCGATTGCATCTAAATTTATTTTTGATTTTAATTTATGTATATGATCATAATTTCCTACACCCCCACTTACTATTACCGGTATAGACACGATATTAACTATTTTTGCATTTAAATCTAAATCGGTACCTAAGCCTGTACCTTCTTTATCAATTGAGGTTATTAATAATTCGCCAGCACCAAGGTCTTCGCACTTTTTTGCCCATTCTATAACTTTGATGTTTGTCATATCTCTTCCGTTTGTTGTAAAAACAACCCAATCATCTTTAATTTTTTTTGCTTCTATAGATGCAACAATACTTTGTGATCCATATTTTTTTGCTAGTGAACTAATAAATTTTGGTTCCTTAATACCTTGAGAATTTATTGCTATTTTGTCTGCTCCAGACTCAAAAAGTTTTTCGGCATCATCGATATTTCTTATGCCTCCTCCAACAGTGACAGGTATAAATACATCTTTAGTAATCTCAGAAATTATTTTGAAAATATTATTCCTTCCATATAGAGTTGCGACAGTATCAATAAAAATTATCTCATCAATTCCCTCCAAGTAATATTTTTTTGCAAGTAATCTTGGATCCCCCACTTTTTTTAAACCTTCAAGTTTTACACTTTTTATAACGTAATTATTTTTTATATCTAGTCTTGCAATTAATCTTGTTGGTCTCAAATTATTTCCAAACTGCTTGAAGCAGTTCCCATTTTGAATTATTTTTTTTCCATAGATGATTAGGTCTAAATTTGTCAATTATTTCATTAAATTCATCTTCATTAATATTAAGATACTCTAGTATCTCTTTAAAATATTTTTTTGGAAATTCTCCATCATATTTTTTAACTAAGGCTATCCCTTCCTCTCTTGTAATTATTTTATTTCTAATTTCTAAACCAGCATCCTCTGTGGTTCTTCCACGACCAGTCTTAATAAACCATGTATAATAGTGTAATCCATCTATTTTATCGTCTAAGCTTGAATACTTAGTGTAAGTTCCTTCTGATCTACCTTCAGGATTTACTTCAAAGTTGGTATGCTCCATAGCATAGTAAAAATTACTTTGAGGATTGTAATTTAGAAAATATGGCATTTTAATTGCCTCAATATTATTTTTTTCTATTTCTTCTTGTCTAGCAGGTATATATAAATTTAAAAATTTTCTACTTATCTTATGTTCCTCTTCAAGTTCTTTTATAGAGAAGCCACTCAAATGAATATCTTCAAATTTGTTGTAGCTTTGTAGAAGAATATTTCTATATTTGTCATTAAATGAAAATAAGTTTCCACCAACCCCAACTTCAGCTTGGTTATCTCCATAAACAATTAAATTAATTTTTTTTTCTAATGCTATTTTAATTGGAATTACGCTTTGACCTATTGCAAAAGGTTGAAATGGATGGAGGAGATTTTTAAAACTTAGTTTTGTTAATTTTCTATGTACTTTGCCATCTGGAGTAATGAGAATATTATCCAATCCCGAGTTTATCCACGATTGAAAATTTTTCCAACCAATTTCAGTGTATGCGTGTGGAGCCCACGTACAAGTAAGTGGGTTCATTTTATATTTCGTTTTAAGTATATGAGCTACAAACCTTGAGTCTTTTCCCCCACTTCCTGGGACCAGGACATCATAATATCCATCTTTTCTTCTATGTTTATTTAGTAAATCTGATAACTCTTTTTCCCGCTCTTTCCAATCTACTTTCGATTTGTAATCAAAATATAAACATGCTGAACAAACATTATTATTGAAGGAGGTCAAAGTTTTCTTATCTTCTTTTTTATCGTTGAAAGTAATTGAACCAACAAATCTTTCTGAGGACTCAACACATCTTTCGCAAAATTTTACCTTTTTCATATATTGTTTTTTATTTCTCTTAATATAAATTTATCATTCGCATAATATAGCTGTTGGTCAAAGTATTGAATTAAATTTTCCCTATGTGAAATCATTATTATAAATTTATCCTTAAAACTTTTAAGTAAATTTTCTATAATTTTTTTTTCTGTTTTCAAATCTAATGCACTAGTTGACTCATCCAAAATTAGTATTTCAGGTTTTTTGTAAATTGCACGAGCAATACCAATTCTTTGTTTCTGTCCTCCAGAAATATTTAAACCTCTTTCCCCGACTAGCGTAAGATCTTTGTTAGGAAGTCTTTGAATAAAACTAGAGAGCTCTGACATTTCGTAAACTTTTGATAGCCATTTAAAGTCTGGTTCTTTTTCTGTGCTAAGTGTTATGTTTTGATTGATATTATCATCAAATAAGAAAATATTTTGACCTACATAACCTATTTTATCAAGCCAATTTTTTGAATTTATCTCCAGTTCTTTATTATCTATAAAAATTTTACCTTCTGATGGTCTTTGTAAACCTAAAATTAAATCTATTAGTGTTGATTTTCCTGAGCCTGTTTTGCCTGTTATTATTAAATTTTTTTTATTTCCAATTTCAAAATTTAAATTTCTAATAATTTTTTCTCCCTCTTTTTCATAATTAAACGAAATATTATTGAACCTAATAGAAATATCTTTTTTCGGATACTCTTTGTCACTACAAAAATTAGCATCATTTTTAATTTCGTCATAAATTGAATCAACTGAGTTTTCAGCAAATTTAAAAGTGTTTATTGTATTTACTATTTTATTTACTGAGGGTAAAAGTTTAAATGCTGCAGCTGTATAAATTCCTAATGTTGGTAAAATATAGGAATAATTTTCTTTAAGACTTAAATAATAAATCAAAGAAAATAATATTATTATAGCGGTAACCTCAAAATAACTTTTAGGAATTCTTTGTATTACATGAACCTTGTAATATACATTTGCTAAAATTTCAGAAAGATCAAAATATTTTTCAAGAAAATAATTTTCTCTATTAAAGGTTTTAATATCTTTGACCCCGCCAAAACCCTCTTGAAGATATTTAATTCTTTGAATTTCCTTTTCTGTTCTAATTTTTGATAATCTTATTAAAAGTTTATGAACAAATAAATGGTATGCTACTATTAGAAAAGAAAAAATTAAAAAAATAATTATAAATATTTTAGTATTATAAAGTATCAAAAAAATACTTAATCCTAAAACAATAAATATTTCTGATATTAAAATCATTGCTGAATTTACTGCATTTGAAAAATAACCAAGTTCAGTTTTTAATTTATTTATAAACTTTGATGAATTATTTTTTAAATGAAAACTATAATCTTTATTCAATATTGTTGAAAAAAGCCTTCTCGAGGTTTCTTCTTGTGTAAAATATATAAATTTTCCCTCTACAAAATAATAATAAACAAGAAATAAATTTTTCAACACATAAATAATAAACAAGGCTAAAATACTAATTAATAATAAGGATTGGGTATCAGGGAACCCTAAGATTGCATTAATGTTATCTAGTTGTGGAAATTTTTCAAAAAAGTTTTGATTAGTTAAAGTGTATACTAAAGGTAAAATCAACCCTATTCCAAGAACTTCAGCAAAAGTTGATATTATCATAAGAAAACAAAGGAAGAAAAAAAGTTTTTTTCTTTTTAAACTTAAAATTTCAAAAATTTTATTAATAACCTTAATCATAATTTTTTTCATCCTTATATTTTGAAAAAATATTTAATCCTTTGCTTTTTAATTTTTCGTATATTGGAGAGTCCGTTTTAAGATAAGGTATATGATTATAAGTATATTTTTTTTTTAATTCCTCCCATTTAGAGTCTGAAAACAAAATTATATTACCTAAAATTTTTTTTATCTCGTTTTCGTCAGGTATGCTTGTCCAAAAGGGTCCGTTTGGGTCAACCTTATTAGGCCACTGGAATCTATACTCATGACCTTTTTTTAAATTATATTTTTTTCCCATTACATTTATACAAGCCACTCTTTTACCCATGCTTAAAGCTTCATAACCTAAAGTTGTTGATACAAAAACGAAGTGCTTAAATTGTCTTAAATAATAGTAACTATCGCTAAACTGTTTTTTTCCTAAATACTTGTAATTTTCCTCACCTAAACATTTATCAAAAAAAGCTTTTTCTTGAATTCTTTCATTGGGTTTATATGTTCTACCTATGACAGCAATTTTAAAATTTTTTTCTTTATAAAATTTTTGCATTATTTTTGTAATAAATGAATCTGTATATCTAGCATTCTCTCTGTGGTTTATTTTTTTATTATCATTAGTTTCATAAAAATATTCTTTGTCTCTAATTTTGAACGATGATAAATAAACAACTGTTTCTTCGTTTACTTTAGAAGAATAATTAACAAAAAAATTATTTCTCAAAGAACCAAAAACAAAATTATTTGCTTTTGCATATTTTTGATATTCTTTTCCAATAAATTTATCAAAAGTAACTAAATTATCGATTTCTAAATCTTTATATTTTTTAAAAGAATCAAATGTTGGATCATGTCCGTCTATACAAGCGTTTTGAAACAAGGTAAATGAAATATTTTTTTTATTTATAAATTTTTTAATTCGCCAAAAAAATGGATCATTTTGATAGAAAGAAATTACATGTTTTGGTTCAACAAAGTTTATAAAAGTTATTATATAGCTCTGTAATAACGTAAGGTCTTTGTTTAGAAAATATTTTTTAAATGATTTAAGAAATAAAAATATATATATTTTTTCCCATCTTACATGTAAATAAGTGAATTTTATTTTTTTAAGAACAAATTCATTTGGTTGTAAAGTTTCACAATCATAAATTAAATATCCATTTTTAGAGGGCAAAGTAAATAAAAATTTGCATTTTAAAAGTTTTAAAATTTTATCTTTCATATTTATATCTTAAGACTCTGCAAGTTTTATCTTTTGTTCTTAGAAATATTTTGTTTTTAATTATTTCAATTTGACCTTTTTTTTTTAAAAAATTTTTTTTATGTATTTCAAGCTCGAAAATTCTCAATTTTATTTTATTTTTAAGATTAACCCAAGCTCCTGGGTAAGGACTTGTTAAAGCCTTAACAAAATATATTGCCTTTTTGGCAGAATTTATATTTAAATTTAAAATGCCGTCTTGGTCTGATCTTTGGTACCAATATTTTTTATTCGTATTTGTTTGTGGTTTTAATTTTATTTTTCCTTTAAATAAATTTGTTAAAATTTTTTTCAATAATTTAACAAAAATTTTATTAGCCTTTTTGTGGATAGTCGCAATATCATCAGACTTTCTAAATGGAAATTTAGCTTCTGCAAGAATAGGGCCTGTATCAATTCCTTTATCCACTTTGATAATCGATATCCCTATACTATTTTTCATATTTATTATTTGCCAATTAAGAGGCGAACCACCACGATAACTTGGTAAGGGACCGCCATGTAAATTTATTGTCATAAGTCTAGGAATTTGAAAAGTTTTTTTTTTAAAGATTTGAGGATATCCACCAATGATAAATAAA